>JBLHXJ010000060.1:0-13243 GCA_047629535.1 Arenicella sp.
GGTAGGTGCAAATTCCTAAGCGATTCTGTAGTAGCTCGAATATCGAGACCCGCCAATATAGGAGACAAGTGCGATACTAAATCGTCGAAGTACGTCACCTATGGCCCATCCGTATTAGGCTTGTAACGGTAATCAATTGCACTAAACCGTCACCTAGCCCAGCAGCTCCAATCACGGCTAGTTTGATAACTATAATCCAGCGTATAAGTCATATCCTGTACTTCAAAGCTAACATTGCTTAGATAACATGTCGATCACGCTGAAATCGAAACGTCAAAGCCGCCCCGATACAAATCGAAGATAGACTACTGAACTCCAAGTTGGATCCTGCGCCTTGTTTTTTGGGTATCGGTTTATCAGCGAATCGTTCTGCCTACTACTGTTTCAATTGCCACTCGCGCATGAGTATTAATGCGCAAGTGCTAGTACGATTGATCGAAATCGTTGATACTAAAACCACGAATCACGGCCGAAATTGAAGGTCCAAGATGTGCTAAAACCTTCAAGTAAAACGGCTCTCCCAGACTCAAAATTAGGAGTAAAAAATGGACCCAATGCTGGATTTCACCAATAAGACCGTATTAATTACCGGAGCCGCCAGTGGCTTTGGCAAGTTGTTAGCGACAGAACTCTCAATCCGTGGTGCACACTTAGTTTTGGGCGATATTGACACCGCTGGACTCGATCGTGTGGCTGGCGATCTCGGCGAACACGTCGCCGTTCAAAGGTGCGATGTTTCGCTTGAAACCGATTGCGCGTCTCTAGTAACGCTGGCGATAGAACGCTTTGGTCGACTAGATATTGCTGTTAATAACGCTGGAATAGCTCACGCTCAGGCAAAATCAATCGACTTAACCGAAGAGATTTTCGATCGACAAATGAATGTTAACGTAAAAAGTGTCATGTTCGGTATGAAATACCAGATTCCTGAAATGTTGAAGGTCGGTTCGGGAAGCATTCTAAATGTTTCTTCCTTAGCGGGCTTATTAGGTGCGCCGAAGTCAGGGGCGTATGCTGCCGCGAAACACGCAGTGGTGGGTTTGACTCGTACAGCGGCAGTAGAATACGGTCGTCAGAATATTCGCGTAAATGCGGTGTGCCCATTCTTTGCTCCGACCAATATTGGTGATGGTTTTCTACAACAGCAAGAAAATTCGGATTTTCTTTCTAGCGGTTGCCCAATGAAGCGAATTGGTACTGTCGAAGAAATGGTAGCGGCAATGTTGTTAATACTATCACCCGCGAATAGCTATATGAGCGGGCAAACGATTGCAGTCGATGGCGCCACTACGGCAATTTAAAACCCCAGTCGGCTTGTAAAAGAGCACAGCAGCGTCTAAACAATACTTAGACTGTATAAGCATTTGTCAGTAACCGGAGTGGCCATAGACCTTTATCTTAAGTTGTTAAGTGGCCCTCCAAGCTAACATGCACCATGCAATGTCTGAAACCCTTTCCTCTCAAGTGTTATTACATGTAAAGTCATCGCTAAGCGATTGATATTTATTCATTATAAGAATTTATTAATTTTAGAATTGTCATAAATAATGGTTTAGTCGGCTCTCAATATCTGTCCGCCGAACAATTCAAACTTACAAGCCAATAACTTTTGGCCATGATTAGCGAGGCTCTAATGTAGAGCGTCAGCGAATCATTCAACACTAAAGTTTGTTGCAGCCCAGACTAACTTCTGCTGCCCCGAGATATAACGTAGCTCATAGTCGCCAGCCTCCGCTGGTGCCTTCAATGTTGCTTTAACCTTGTTGCGCGTACTGGCGTAGCTCTCATAGTTATTAATCTCGGCACCGACCTTGTATACGCCTAGGTAATCACCTTGATTTCCCTTGGCGGTCCAGCTTGCCGTGAATTTTTCGCTTGCAGAAACCTGTTTGGGGCAAGTAAGTGTTTCGCTGCGCTCGGTAACGTTAATCGCTGCCTCTGCCCAAATATGCCGTTTCTGTCCAGAGATGTACCGGACAACGTAATTACCAGCAGAATCCGGCATCCTCGCGCTGAGCTTAGCGCCAGGTTTAGCATATTTATAACTGTGATACTGTTTCGCTTCCGAGCCTGTATCCGCCACACTGATATAGTCGCTTTTATTTGCTGGCCCCTGCCATTCAAGCTCGACTTCGCTACCTGCAACCGCTGACTTGGCTATCGAAATACTTACGCCTGGCATGCTTATTTCGATCGGCTTACTGGCCCAGATCAGCTTGGTCTGGCCTGATATATATCGAACCTCGTATTGGCCTGCGGTTTCTGGCATCCGTAGGGCCGTTGTTTTTCCGGCCTTGAGACGGCTGTAGTTGACGTAGTTTTTACCTTCGGAACCGGCTTCAGCAACGCTCAAATAATCACCTTTATTGGCTGGCCCGACCCACTTTATTTTAAGCTCAAGGCCGGCAAGCGCCGTTTCTGGTGTTTCCAGAGTGACTACATTTGCAAGCCCAGTGATGCGATTTCTGGCCCATACAACATCCGTTTTTGTAGAAACATAACGTAGCTCGTAGTCGCCAGCCAGGTCCGGTAAGCGCACCGATGTGGGGCTGCCTCGGGCTGTGTACGCATAGCTAATATATTCTTTGTCCTCGCTGCCGATGCCGGCGATAGAAAGGTAGTCACCTTTATTATTTGGCGCCACCCAGTCGACCGACATGATCATGCCCGCACCCAGTTTATCTGGCGAAGACAGGCTTACTGTGGGCAGTTCAACCATCAGGTCGCGCCTAGCGATCACTCCTCGGCTAGCCGCATCCATAAATCGAACTTCGAAGGCGCCGGGTGCATCCGGTACTCTGATCTCGACCGGTCGCTTGTCACTGACGACAACGCGCTCTATATAGATCCTGTCCTGCGCATCCTTTTTGGCTATCATAATGATATCGTTAGCTGCGGCATCACCGCTCCAATCAACTTCCATTAGCTCAGCCGCTATCACTTTTTCTGCCGCCTTGAGGCGAATATCTCCCGACTGTTTTTGCTCAATTTTTTCGCTCACCGGTTTACTGGGTGAGCTGTTTTCAGAACTCGCTTTGCCCGCGTTTGTGCCCTGCTCCGCTGATCCACCCAAGAACCAAAATCCAGCAGCGACAATAACTAGTAAACCCAGCGTCAAGCTTAGTATCGGCAGTTTACGCCGTGGCTTCTCGGGCATCGGCACGGCTGCTGCAGCGGGCGCGGGAGGCTGTATGGGTAAAGGAGATGGAGATCCCGAAGACTTATTCAATAATGTCTGGATAGTTTTAACCAAACCTTTCAGATGCTGGTCCATTTCGGGGGTGACGGCATCTAGCCAGTGCGTCGCGCTTAAAAAATATTCCATGTCGCGTGATGGCTGCACGTTTTCCACTCTGAATGGAACCACCACTACGTCTTTTTGCACGGCACGTTCAACTTCGCGCATTACCTGCTTGGAGTCGTTCGAGTGCGAAGAAAAAACAATCACCATAACTTGGCTGGTTTCGATCGCACTTATTATCGAACCACCCCACGATTCACCGGCCAAAATATCACGTGGTGCTATCCAGCACCGAATCTGTGACTGCTCCAGTGCAGCCGTTACGGCATCAGCAATAGACTTATCTATCGACGAATGCGAAATAAAAACGTCATGACTCATAGCGCACCAATTTCGATTCTTATTAACCCGACCCAAATACATCAGTTATACGATTCATTCTAGTCAATAGGCGTCGAGGTGTCCACACGACAAATTTTAAGCCGCGCTCAGAAAGTTTATAGGCTCCGTTCGCCAGCAAATCTATTCGCTTTTGGCTCGTGGCTTATCGTTATGTGTTCGCCGAATCAAAGCCGAGGATTTTGTCGAAAATTATTTGCTCAATGTCCGTATAAGCCAAAGCCTTGATGGGCAAAATCATAATTTAATATTGGATGCTGAAAAATTGTCTATACTAAATCTTATAAATAGTCTGCTTTTTACCTGGAATGCAAGGCACCCAAAGATACAATTTGACCATTTTGAGCAACTACGACAAGAGCAAAAACAAGGAGCCCTGTGGGACTGGCAGGCAACCTGAATTGACGCCAGCACCTGCTCTCAAAGAAATTCACCTTGTTATGGTTTACTAAAATTTTGATTCTAAAGAGAAAAATAATGACAAAGCAATTTATATTAGCAACATTAGTCGCCGTGTCGAGCTTAATGACGGGCCCCGTTAACGCTGGCTTTCTAGACAAGCTGATCGACCGAGTTGGCGATAAGGTGGAAAATGTTGTTAGTGGAAAAGTCGCCAGGAAAGCAGGCGATAAGGCCGGTGATGCAACCGATGCTGTTATCAACCCAGAGGTGGATAATACGGCGGGAGACACCAGCGATGATGTTATCAATACTGAGGATGACGATAAAGTAGACAAGACAACAGACCTAGTTAGCAACCCCGATACTAGTGGTGACGTTGTTGAGCAGCCATCGAGCAGTGATGACGTCAATACAAGCAGCGATTCAACTTCTGCAAATCCGCTTACTGGCTTCGGAGGCTTAGGAGGCATGTTGCAAGCTCTTCAAAAAAAAGTGAATATTGAAGACAGCTATCGTTTCGAGCTAAAAATGAAAAGTGAAATCACTTCAGAGGGTAACGTTAATGTGATGGAGCAATCTTTTTCTAACAACGCATTGCTTGTGCAAGTAGATGGCAATCAGTCGATGATTCTAGACATGAAAAATGAAGCCATGATCATGGTAGACGAACAAGCCAAAACCAAATACCCTATGTCGACTCAGTTATTGAAGCAAGTGGCTAAAATAGGTGGCGCTAGCCTGAATAAAAAAATCGAAGAATCGTTGTCGGTCGGGCGCTTAGAGAAAACCGGAAAGACTAAAGAAATATTAGGCTATAAGGCTAGCCAATGGACGTACTCAGAAGGTTCTGATAATGGGGAAATCTGGATAACAGAAGAGCTTGATTTCGACTTTGTTGATTTTAATCGGCGCCTCATGAGCATGTTCGATAATGGTGGCGAACAGTTTTCGGTAGATTTTTCTAAACTTCAAGGTCAACTTCCGAATGGATTGCCGCTGGAAACGACTAACTATGTTGACGGCCAAGTTGAGTCACAAATGAAAGTGGTTTCTGTGTCAAAAGAGCCGCAAGTGATAGATTTAAGTGGCTATCGAGAGCAGACAATGCTGAGCCAATAGGCTAGTCACAAGGCAACTTTATGGTGGGCAATTAGAACGCACTAATTTCGCTATGCAACAGCCCTATTCCATTTGTTAAAAACGGGATCAGTTCTTGTTTTTTACCCTGCCCTTTAGTATCTAACGAGGTATTCATATTCTTGTGTTTACATGGACAACCATCATTGAGCTTCTGGTTCAATGATGGTTGTCCAGCTAGCGTTTCTGCCAGCTGCGAGTGCTAGGCCCGGTTATTAGGTTTTGATTTAGAGGGCGTCAAACCGTCCACTATGTTTTCATAGCCTGTCATTATTCATGCGTCCATCTAACCACGCAGTTTTAGCTTTAATACACGCATTGTATGCGTCTAAGTCAGAGTTAGCATTCTGTTCTTTATTGGTGCTAGCAATAAGAATCGCATGAGTGGAAATACTTGCTACTTTGGTAGCCGCCGAAGCTCGATCTAATACTTGCCAGCCCAAACCGGCAAGCACAATCGCTAATGTGCTGCATAGCAGCCATCGTTGTACCGCCAATTGATCCCAAATAGATGTACTCGCTACGATGGTTTCCTTTGACCCTAAAATCGATCCGCCAATAGCAAGTAATGCGCCGAAAACGACAAATAGCCAGCGCATGAGAGAAGAGTGTTATCCCTCTGCGAACGTATTCTTGCCCTTAAACCGGCTTATGTTGCTTGATTAGCTTTACATCAACGGCCTGAGAGTTAGGTCGGGCTCTCCTTTTGCCCTCCCCCTGTAATTTTGTATGGGTTTATTTACACACTTGTTCTTAGACCAATGCCGATCATTGAGTCAGTGATCTGTATGCTTTCTGACAATTTACCGGCTTACGTCGACGCAGCTGATGCGCTTGTACTGAACCTACCCACGAGACGACGATAGTTGCGAGAGATGTGTCAACCGCGACACGAACACAAATGCCATGCCATAGAGCTGATCGTAAAAATCACCTATTTTTCTATATAATACAATGACTTACTGTGATAATGGAGAATAATTCTAAATAAACTTCGGGCCATTACTAAACTCTTCATCAATCATAGAGCTACCGTGGTGCATCGCGACTCGTGCTTTAGTGGTCACGTACGTGCGGCTCTTAAGCGGCAGAATGAGGTCGGGTCTTGAATCATTAATGGCAAAACAATGAACGCCAAGGAATGATCTTAAATGGGCGTCCAGTGGTCTAAGAATTTTGAATAAGCAATTAGTTTCACTTATATTGAATTAACTATATATTATCGCCATCAAACAGTTTGATTTTCAAAAGGGGCGCAAATGTCGAGTAAAGAAATTAGCTATTTTAGTAGACCTACTCAAAGTATGGAGACTGAACTTGTCTACGGTGACAGTGCAATTAAATTTATTTATGACAATTCGTTTGGTCAAATACTAGCTCCACTTATTGCATCAAAGCCTGTTAGTCAGCTCTACGGTTGTTTCCAAGATTGGTCGATATCCAGCAATAAGGTAGCGCCGTTTGTAGAGAAATTTGATATTGATTTATCCATGTATAAATCAGGTTCCATCTCGGCTGAGAAAAAAGAGAATTCGTATAAGAGTTTCAATGAATTCTTTATTAGAGAGTTTGAAGCTAATAAAAGAGCCTTTGTCGACGATCAAGATAAGATGCCTGCTTTTTGCGAAGCAAGATATTTTGGTCATCAAGCAATAAGCAGTGACGTTAAGATACCCGTAAAAGGCAAACTTCTAAATTCCAAGGATCTGCTCGGCGGGTCAAAGTGGTCAGAAACCTTTGCCGGCGGGCCATTGTTAATCGCTAGACTCTGCCCTGTTGATTACCATCGATATCATTATCCTCTGTCTGGAGAAACGCTAGATAGCTTCCAAATTAAAGGCCAGTATCATTCTGTTAACCCTATCGCGTTAAGCTCAAAGCCTGAAATTTTTATAATTAATGAACGCAGGGCATCAATCCTTGAGACTGAAAAATTTGGCAAGCTGGCCTATATTGAAGTTGGTGCGGCGATGGTGGGTAAAATCATTCAGAGCCATGATGAGGCGACGTCTCACAACAAAGGCGATGAGAAAGGCTACTTCTTATTCGGTGGATCAACGGTAATTTTACTTGGCGAAAAAGGTAAATGGAGCCCCTCTGAAGATATACAGCGCAACACTAAAGATGGCGTTGAGACCTATTTACATTTAGGTGAAGAAGTCGCTTTACTGCAGAACCAGTAAAGCGTATCTCGAACATTTTTACCCGGTAATTTAGTAGGCTTTAAACACCATGTAAATAATAGCCTTAGGTCTATAAAAAGTTAAAGTGCTCGTTATCCATTTGCATCAATGATTTTGTCGGAGACACCGCCGATTGTTTGTGCGCGGTTGCTCTTGGCAGTAAGCGATCAAAATAAAATTCTGCAGTTTGAATTTTTGATGTATAGAAATCATTTGATTCTTCACCCTTTCCGCTGGCCAGTAACGCAGCTGATTTTTCAGCTTGTAAAGCCCAAAAATAGCCCATCATCACATAGCCGGAATACATTAGATAATCAACTGAGGCTGACCCGACCAACTCCCGGTCTTTACTCGCGCCGAGCATAATGCGCAGGGTCATAATGTTCCACTCGACTGCACGTTTGCACAACGTGCGAGCCATGCTGCCAATCGGCCCACGTGAGAATAGGTGCGGTTTTGTAAATGAAAATATCACTTTGCTAAAATCACGGATTGATTGGCCTTTGTTTGCCATCAGAACTTTACGGCCTAATAAATCTAAGCTTTGGATGCCGGTAGTGCCCTCGTAAAGAGTGGCGATTCTAGCGTCACGAGCGATTTGTTCCATTCCATGCTCATGGATATAACCGTGTCCACCAAACACCTGCATACCCAAGTTTGCAGATTCTAAGCCTAACTCAGTGATAAAGCCTTTAAGGATAGGCGTATAAAACCCTAACTCATCATCATAAGCTTGCTGCTTTTTATCATCACCGTCAACGGTTGCATTAAACATTTTATCGGCAATTTTCGCGGCATGATAAATCATTGCTCGACCACCTTCAGCGATCGCCCGTTGGGTTAATAACATACGACGAACGTCAGGGTGCCAAATAATCGCATCGGCCACCGAGTCAGGTTGTTTCTTACCCGATAAAGCGCGCATAGATTGGCGCTCTTTGGCATATGCCAGCGACCCTTGAAACGATGCTTCGGCATGACAAATACCCTGCAACGCGGTGCCGATTCTAGCGGTATTCATAAACGTGAACATCGCCTCTAAACCTTCATTTTCTTGGCCGATCAAGTAACCGGTAGCGCCATCAAAATTTAGCACCGCTGTTGATGAGGCACGAATGCCCATCTTGTGTTCTATTGAACCACAACGCACAGAATTTCTTTCTGTTAGCTTACCATCAACGTCAACATTGACCTTTGGAACGATGAATAGTGAAATCCCTCTTGTTCCCTTAGGTGCATCAGGCAGGCGAGCTAAAACAATGTGGATAATATTTTCTGTTAAATCATGTTCACCAGCCGAAATAAATATTTTAGTGCCGGTTAACAGGTAGCTTCCGTCGTCTTCATTTAGTTCAGCCTTGGTTTTTATTTGTGCCAGATCAGTTCCACATTGTGGTTCAGTAAGACACATGGTGCCACTCCACTCGCCACTGACTAAGGGCTCCATGAATTGTTTTTTCTGTTGCTCAGAGCCATATTCTAATACGGTATTTATGCAGCCCATACTTAGCCCCGGGTACATTGAAAAAGACCAGTTCGCACTACCGGTGATTTCCGCCTTTACCAGATTGATCGAGGTCGGTAGATTTTGACCACCATACTCTTCAGGGAAAGATAAACCCTGCCATCCACCAGCGATATATTCTTTGTAAGCTTCCTTAAAGCCGGCCGGTGTCGTTACCTCGCCGTCGTTAAAATGGCAGCCTTCTTTGTCACCAGATAAATTGAGCGGTGCCAAGACGTCTTCGCCTAGAGTGGCGATGCCATCTAATATCGCGTCGACCATGTCAGGGGTAGCGTCTGCGCCATTAGCTAACGATTGATAATGAGGGAAATAATCTAATACATCTCTCATCAAAAATTTAATATCTCTTAAAGGTGCTTTATAGGTTGGCACAATGTTTACCTTTTGGGTTCGTTCGCTGATATGAATGACTAAGTGGATTATAGTTGATCAATTCGTATAAATAGGGTTAAATGCCATCAATCATAGAGTCAAATACCATCAAATTAATCTTGCTACTTATTTTCTAAAATGCATTCATATTATATAAAAACATTAATAGAAGTTTTTGAAGCGAGGGGGCTAGGGGTAGACCTACTCTTCAATAATTCAGGAGTTAAGCAAGTTGATCTAGAAAAAGAGCTAAATTTGACCGCTCCACAACTCGATACAATATCCAAAAACGCGATTGAAGTGAGCCGCGATCATCAACTTGGTTTATTGCTTGGCTCTAGCATGGATATTCCGTCGCAGGGCATTTTTGGATATGCCATTATTACCAGCAACACCATTGGCGACGCGCTTAAGTTAATGGTGCGTTACAACAAAGCGCTTATACCGAGTTTAGATGTGAAAGTATTAGCTCGAGAAAACCGCGTCGAAGTACTGATTAAAGCACCTCATTTACCTGATGATTTGAAACGCTTCTACAGTGAGCTTCTTTACGCGGCGATCATGCGCAGCGGCAATACTTTGATTCCAAAAGGCAGAACATCGGTACATTTAGAACTTGATTACGATGCGCCCTACGATCAATCCGCTTATCAACAATTATTTGGTTCAAAGGTGCAATTTAACAGTGATAGGAGCGTATTGAGTTTCGATCAAGCGAGTTTAGATTTGGGTATTGCCACAGCCAACCCCGCTGCCAGAAACATTTTTCGGCGCGAGTGCGATAGGTTATTGTCCAGAGATACTCATAGAGGTATGGTAAGCCAGCGAGTACAAGAAGTACTGTTACAGTCTGGCACCGAATTCCCAACCGGAATGCGTGTTGCCAATCAATTACACATGAGCGAAAGCACCCTGCAGCGTCGCTTAGCAAAAGAAGGCTATAAGTTTCAACAATTACTCGATCAAGTTAGGAATAAACTAGCGCATGAATATTTAATTGGCACCCAACTAAGCATTAATGAGATAGCCGCATTGTTGGGTTTCAGTGATGCCGCAAACTTCC
Source organism: Arenicella sp. (assembly GCA_047629535.1). GTDB lineage: Bacteria > Pseudomonadota > Gammaproteobacteria > Arenicellales > Arenicellaceae > Arenicella. The sequence continues at coordinate 10,323 of JBLHXJ010000060.1, forward strand.
GAAGATCATTTAAGCGTTGGTCCACGAAAACCCCTTCAGATGTTCGAAATGAGGCTTTTGTCGATAATCTGACCACTCTATGACCCAATTTTAGCAAAGGGCTTGGCGGCGATTTTTCTTTGCGCAGAGTTTCACCATAATTCAAATACGCACACTGATCGACAATAAAAATAAGATCTGCGCACCTTGGCTAGCCTTCTCGCGTGGAGTTAAAACTCCGCATTAGCAATACTCTATGCAACCAACAAGACTTACTAGAGAGTATTTACCCTTGAGCAATCAAGATCTACATGTTTTTTTAGCACAGCTGAAAGAATAGCGATATGGCAACGACATGGTAGGCATGTGAATACCAGAAGCACCAGGATGAAATCGTTGAATCAATGGAGCAACAAATACTAGATCACTTTTGTTTAGTATTCAGCTCGGGCTCAGCAAGTCACTGCTCTGATGCTCGACTACGAAACCGAGCACCCTGGGGTTGGTTCGCTTTTAGATAGAGTTCATCGGATAGTGAATAACTTCCGAACCTGACCTGATTAGTGCTTGGATAGAGTAAAAAACTATTGGCTAATCAATAAGCTGTTAAGACAGATATTTGCGATACTAAGCAACACCTGTCCCGATAGGCTCTGCCTATCGACTTTATTTCTCGCCGTTTTATTTTTTGTTTCCCGTCGCTGTTGACTGCGCCGTAAGAAACCGTTTATCTTACGTTTTTTGATAAATCGACGTGTTTAAATGATAGTCCTTTTTAACCGACTTACGCCCTCAACCAAGTTCTTTTGGTTACTATTTATTGGCAATATTGTATTTGTAGGATGCTATTTTTCTGGCATTTCAATGCTGCAACAATTGGTCGCGCCTACAATCCATAAAGCCAACTTTAGTTTTAACCAAATGCGCGAATTTGGTGCACTTGAGATGACTCAAAACATTATTTTGCTTACCGTCATTTACGTTCTCGCAAGAGGTGTAAAGCAATCAGTGACACTTCCGCTAAAGGCGTTTTTCAGTGTAGGTGTAGCTGCGTTTATTTTCCTATTTCTAGAAGAACTGGACTACGGATTACATTTCTATAAATTTTTCTCAGGTGAACTTGCTGACACTCCATACTTCAGTTGGCACAACCAATGGGATGATAGCGGCAAAGAAAACGCCACTAAGCTAAAACGCGCTAATGATGCGATTAACGTATTGTGGTTTGTTCTTGTACCGCTGCTATTTAATTGGGTGAAAAACGAAACAGTTACCACTAATTTTTTCTACAAAATCATACCCAGTATTTGGTTTCCAATCGGCTTCTTTGTTGCATTTATTTGTTCTAAGGGCGCTCATCAGTTGGATGATATGGGCTTCGGTATTATCAATGGGGTAAACGGTAACCTAAACCAAACCATCGCTGAATTTCGTGAAACCAGCATTTACTATTTGTATTTTCTATACGCTATCCAGCTTTTTTCATTGAGCGACAAACAGCCGCCTTTAAATCACCCGAAAAACTAAAATTGCTACAAACTAAAGCCCCGCTTAAGCTTTAATGAGGAGTAGCCGGCTGATTTGCGAGGGCCTGCCCCCCCCGGGGCAACAGACATAACAAGAGCATCAACGCCACCTGAGGAACGCTTATCTGCAGGCATATAGCTCAGCGAGGTTGACGCAATAACGATATCGGCATGCGCATCAAGTACCAGCCTACTTTTATGCACAGCTCGCGTCAGCTCTTGATTAGATCCGGGCGATTCGCTAATATTCACCGTTGCACAGGCTGTAATACTTACTACTGCGAAAATAGCGAATGTCAATTTGCCGAGGCGTTTCTTAAATGCACTCCTGTGATCAAAAACTTGAGCTGTAACAACCACTTCTTAGCTTAGCCTTGACTAACCCACCCTAGCGCCTGCTCCGCTTGTTCCATGCTGTAGTGCTGCGATTCAGAAACCACTAGATGGTTGACAATGCGCGGAAGCACCGACAGAAATTTGTCGCTACTGACGATGGCAAGCCGCTTAGTATTTTTACGATGTCCTTTGATGAATCGAATATGCGCAAAGAATGCGCCGAGGTCGTCCCAACCGGGAAAATGGTCGGCCACGATCATTATTCCCTTGAGTGCACCGTGCTCTTCTATGAACGGGTCGATCTGCGCTGAAACACGCGCAAAGTCCTCAACATTCAGTTCGCCCTTCGGTCGCAAGATCAATACCCCTTGCTGTTCGAGAAACTCAAACGAGAGATCGCCATGCGGTGGCGGTGCAGACACCCATTCTCTCGCCTGTAATAACTGATCACCATCGTAGACCCGAACTTCGCCAGGCATAGCAAAGCCAAATGCCTTAATCGATTTTCGAATCCAATCAGCGTCCGTCACCACCGCTAAACGTTCGAATCGAGTTATATGCATAAGACCTACTTTCGCATCTTGCCACGCGGCTCCGGCGGTAAATCCATCAAAGTCTTCGTCTAGTACATAGATCAGCCGCGCGCGTCTAGTTTTGCTCAGGGTTGTCTCAAGAGCGGGTACCAACACGGTCTGGTAATCGAGTGCGGTAATTTCACCGCTGCCTTTAAACCCTAGAACGTTGTCGGGTAGGTCGAATATTTGTTTAATCATTTTTTGTCCTCAAGAATACCGAACAAGGCCGCGCCGATGATCAGCCTGCCATCAATGTCGGTTTTAGTTGGTAGCCGAAAGGTGTCAGCGAATAACGGCTGTTGGCGTTTTAATACCCAGCGAAAACTGACCATGGTAAAACCGGTCGCCGAGCCTATAACAAGTAGTAAACTGGGGTCCCAGTTACCAAAGATATCCAGAAATGCGAGCACTTTTTCAGGATTAACCATCTGTGAAATCGCCAAGCCAAGGCCGAAAAGAACGCCGCATAGGGCCGCGATAAAATGTGTTTTCATTAGCCTACCCC
>JBLHXJ010000061.1:0-12897 GCA_047629535.1 Arenicella sp.
CCGGTACTAGCAAACTGTTCAGCGACCATGGCTTTTATGATTACTATTCAGCCCTGTTTCAGAGTGAGTTAAGAATTATCTTGCCCGCGACCTTGGTTAACTTATACCTGTCGGCGGTACCCTTTATTGAAATAGGCTTAGGTCTGGCACTATTGTCAAATCGCTATAGAACCATGGTCATCTATGCCTGGTTTGCGTTTATGCTGAGCCTACTGTTTGGTCACTATATCTTGCAGCAATGGTCTGCGGTAAACCAAATGCTCAGTTATATATTCCTCGGCTTAATCACACTCATATTACCCGCTCATCAAAGCTGGCTTACAAAGCCCGATTTAGACTGACAAAAATTCGGCGTGTGAGAACGGCTTTCGAACCTCGGCAGCCTCGGCGTTATGAATATAGTCAACGATACGTTGGTTTATTGGGCACGTAATTCCAAACGCTTGGCCTTGTTTCACCACCGCGCCGTTTAGTACGTCAACTTCGGTCAACCTGTTACCACTCAAGTCCCACCACATAGAGGTGCGAACCGTCGGGTCAATATCCATCATTTTACTGCCTAACAAGGAAAACAACCAATCGGGGGTATTGAGCACTTTCGGTACCATTCGCATCGGTATGGCGGCTATCTTTGGCAGCGCCAGACCCTTGGCTTGAGCCACATCAATCAGCTCTTGCATAGCCATAGCAATAATCTTTCGAAAACCACGTTGTTCGAGCATTTGCTTTACCGGTATATCAGCGAGTGCATTTACCGCATTAGCTAAGTTCAGCTGCAGCTTGGCCCAACTATAGGCCTCCATGTTTTCAATATTTTGGGCAACCAGTAAGTCGGTCGAGACCGTCTCAGCAAGATTGCGTCCATCAGCGCAGACATGAGCCTCAACAAACAAATCACCTTGAGAACCACGGTGTAAATGAACATCAGATTGTTGGGCAACGTTGGATGTCATAATCACTCGTCGAACTACATTTTCGGGAAATAATGCTTTCACCGCGGCATCGCTACCGAGGCCATTTTGACAACTCAAAATCACGGTACGGTCATTTACATAGGGCACTAGGTCGATTAATGCCTGATCGAGACCGGTACACTTAACCGTCAACCAGATGTAGTCAAAATTGGGTTCAGCGCCTGCATCGGCACCGATAAAATTGATATTCGGCACTACTGCCTCATTCCCTTGATAATCGGTTACGGTGAAATCGCCGGAGAAGCGTTGGCGCATTGACTCACGCCCAACAACGCTAACCGCTAAGCCTTTCGAAGCAAAGCTACCCGCCATAAAACCACCGATTAAACCTGCGCCAAATATTAAATGTTGTGCCATTACTTTATTCTCGTCTCACTGTTTTATTAATCGCAGTGTAGACTCTTAGATGTGAACCTTATAGCAGCTGAAAATAATCTCCCTGACCGCCTAGTGATATTCGATGGTATTTGCAACTTTTGCAATGCGGCAACGAACTTCATTATTAACCGCGACCCAACCGCAAAGTTCACTTTCGCAACGGTTCAAAGCGTTACCGGCACTCGCCTTTTAAACCACTTAGGAATAGACCCCGACGACCCCAACACCTTCGTAATAATAAAAAACGGAGAGGCCTATCTAAAATCGACGGCCGCCTTGGAGATTGCCAAAGACCTTGCTGGCCCTTGCTCGAGGCTCGCCTACTTACGGTTTATACCTCGAATCATTAGAGATTCACTCTACGGTTTAATTGCTCGAAATCGTTATACACTAATGGGAAAACGCGATTCATGTATGATTCCAACAGCCGATATCCGAGCACGGTTTATCGACTAATGGCGCTCATGCCTTGGTCGTGTAAGCACGCCGTAAACCAACAACACTAGAGTCAGCAGCGCCGTAAACACCGCCACTATAAAGAATTGCTCGATTACGGTCATCAATTGAGGGTACAAGCTCGGTTCGATTACAGCGCTACCAAGATGCAAACCCATCAAGTATGACACTAGCCCCATTCCGATAAAGCCACCCAGAGTTCGCAAGCCATTCATTGTCGCAGAGGCACTCCCTAGTAGACTATTATCGACGGTACTCATACTGGTGTGCACGATCGGTGTATCCATAATACCCACGCTAGAGCCCATCAGCCCGATCGCAATCACCACCACCCAAATTGAAGACTCAGCCGCCAAACTAGCGAGCATAAAGCAAGCGACAACGAAAACACCTACTCCGGTAAAAATCAGGTGGCGAGGCCTAAAGTATTTCGACAAGGTGCCGCTAAACGGCGCAATTATTGCCGTACACAAGGCTTGTACCAGCAGAATCAAACCAGTGGATTGTGCGTTCAAACCTTTTAAATATTGCAGATACAGCGTTAGCGTAAAGGGTATGGCGAGAATGCTGACATAAGTTAAGAAATGCGCGATCCCGAGAATTGTAAAAGTACGGCTCTCGGTAAACAACTTAACTTGTAATAGTGGATCTCGTCGCTTTGACTGGAACCAACAAAACGCGGCGAACGCCACCAAGCCAGAAACCAGCAGCAGTTGCCCGTCTATGCGCGTTGCATCGTATACACCGAAGGCGATCAACAAGAGTGCGCCAACGTACAATGACAGATCAAGCATGCGAATACGCGTATTGCGATCGCCGTACCGCTCCCATTTTATAAACCCAAAGCCAATCACTGTGAGCACTAAAAAGAGTATCCCTGGCACATAGAACACATACCGCCAGTCGAGCTGCTCGATCACCAAGCCACCAAATAACGGGCCAGTCACCATGCCAACATAAGCGACCGAGATATAGATACCCATTACTCGAACTTTTTGATCCTCGGGCGGTACGCTTACCAATAGAGCCACCGCCGCAGCAAAGATCAACGCCGCACCGACACCTTGCAAGGCGCGCGCGAGCAAGACCATATAGCCGTTGAACGAAACACCGCCGATAAAACAAGCGATGCTGCATATGAATAAACCGAAAACGAACATACGTCGGCGGCCAAAACGATCGGATAGCTTGCCTGCCGGCAACACAAAGCAAGCACTGGCAAGCACTTGCGATAAGGTAAACCAACTGATGATATCGGCGGTTAAGCCCATTTCTGCGGCAATCGCAGGGATCGCCAAAGTCGACGAATGCATTTGCAAGGGTGCCAAGAACGAACCGGCTAGAATCACTAGAAGAGATAAGCCCAAACGACTGATTTTTTCTTCGTTTTCTAATATGTTATTTTTCAAACTAATGCCGCCCATTGTGCCTTTAGAATAGAAAGCCTATCCAAAGTCATGCAATTTTCTCTAATTAGCCATTATACTCAACATATTAGCCAATTAAGGACACTAAAATGAAAATAAACGTCAATGGTAAGCCGCGCCAAGTCGATGTCGCGCCCGATATGCCTCTGCTATGGGTACTTAGAGACGAACTAAATATAAAAGGACCGAAATTTGGCTGTGGAATTGGTCAATGCCGCGCCTGTACGGTGCACCTAAATGGCCAAGCTATTCCATCCTGTTCGTTTCCGGTGTCAGCCGTTGGTAGCGCTGAGATAACCACCATTGAAGGTCTCGGCACGCCTGATGCTATGAGCAAAGTTCAAGCGGCATGGGTAGAGCATCAAGTCGCTCAGTGCGGCTATTGTCAATCGGGTCAAATCATGACGGCGACCGCGCTATTAACTAATAACGCCAACCCGAGCGATGAGCAAATTGACAGCGCAATGTCGGCTAACTTGTGTCGCTGTGGTACTTATCCTCTGATTCGGGCTGCGATTAAAACCGCCGCCCGCAACATTCGTGAGCTTGAGCTTTCGTCAGCCAGTGAAACCAATCCTCTCGAAGGAAAAGCATCATGAGTAAACTCGGCACCATTACTAGGCGCACCTTTCTGTTTGGCTCAGTCGCGATTGCCGGCGGGGTTGGCTTCGGTTATTACAAGTATAAGCAGCCTATCTACAATCCGCTTAAAACCGATTTAGCTGATGGTGGCAGCGCCTTAACGCCCTACGTACTGATCGATCAAAACGGCATTTCTATCATTGCACCACGTGCTGAAATGGGGCAAGGCGTACACACCACGCTTGCCGCTTTGGTCGCCGAAGAGCTTGATGTCACACTAGAGCAAGTAAATGTGATACATGGCCCCGCGTCATCAGCCTACTTCAATGCTGCGGTGCTTGAAGAGGCAATACCCTTTTCCTCAATCGACACCAGCGCTATGGCAAATCGTGTACGTAATTTTGTCCATGTGCCGGCCAAATTCCTCGGCTTGCAAATCACCGGTGGCTCCTCCTCGATAGCCGACGCCTACGATAAAATGCGTGTTGCCGGCGCCGCCGCACGCAACATACTGATCAAAGCAGCAGCGCAAAAATGGGGCGTTGCTGAAAGCAGCCTTAAAACCGAAAACGGAATGGTTATTGATGCCAACGGCCAAGCTTTAAGCTACCTAGACCTGGCTCGCGCGACGACCGCAATTGAGGCCGATTCGGAACTGGCGTTAAAGCCGCAATCTGCATGGAAAATACTTGGCAAATCGCAGAATCGAATTGATGTGCCTGCAAAATCTACTGGCACAGCCGAATATGGTATCGACGTTGATTTACCCAATATGATGTACGCCAGCATTCGCGTTAACCCGAATTTAGGCGCAGCAATCAACTCGTTTAACTCAACCAAAGCCGAAGGCATGCAAGGCGTTAAAAAAGTGCTTGCCATTGATAATGGCGCGGCGGTTATTGCCAGTAACACCTGGTATGCATTTGAAGCCGTCAACGCGATTGAGTTTGATTGGGCGCAAGCCGACTATCCGCGCGATACAGCCGCCCATTTGAAAGCCGTTGAAGACAGCTTCATTGACCACAATCAGGACAGTCAATTCCGCAAGGACGGCGATGTCGATGCCGCACTAGAAGAGGCTAACGAGGTCATTTCAGCCGAATACCGGGTTCCCTACTTACCGCATGCGCCACTTGAACCTATGAACGCCACTGCCTGGTTGCGCGATGGCAAACTAGACGTCTGGGCGGGCACGCAAATACCAACCCAAGCCGTCAAAGAAGCGATCAAAATCACAGGATTAGACGAAAGCGACATCAAGGTTCATACCACCCTGATGGGGGGTAGCTTTGGTCGACGTTTGGAGATGGACTACATCATTCAGGCGATCAAAATTGCTGTCGGAATGCCCGGCATTCCGGTTAAGCTTACGTGGACACGTGAAGAGGACATGACACACGACAACTACCGCCCGATTGGCATGGCTCGCTTCAAAGCCGTAGTTGGTGACAAAGGCCCGACCGCGATAGATTTTCAGTTAGCTGGCGGATCAGTAAATACATCTCAAATGAGCCGTATCGACATACCCATGGCTGGGCCAGACATCTCTATTGTACAAGCTGCTTGGGACCAACCTTATGCCGTAGAGAATTTCCGAGTTACCGGTTACCGTACTAAAAATGATTTCCCGATTAGTTCATGGCGCTCGGTTGGTGCCTCGCAAAATGGCTTTTTTCATGAAAGTATGATGGATGAAATCGCCCATTCTAAAGGCTTAGACCCAATGCAAATGCGGATTGATTTAATCACCCATGAGCCAAGTCGCAAGGTGTTAGAAGCGGTTGCCGAAATGTCAGGCTGGGGAACGGCTTTACCCGAAGGTCATGCACGCGGTGTTGCGTTTTCATTATCCTTTGGCGTACCGGCCGCAGAAGTAATTGAAGTCGCTATTATTGATGGCAAAGTCAAAATCGTTAACGCCTTTGCTGCGGTCGATGTTGGCACGGCGATGGACCCGCGTAACGTTAAATCTCAAGTAATGGGTGGTTTGAATTTTGGTTTAGCCGCGGCTATGACAGGTGATATCAGCATTAAAAATGGCGAGGTTCAAGAAATCAATTTTCATCAATATCGTTCCATGCGTTTCTACCAAGCGCCGACGATAGAGGTTCGAGTGTTAGAGAATGGTGATCGCGTTCGTGGCATAGGAGAGCCTGGTACCCCGCCAGCCGCACCGGCCTTAGCAAATGCTATTTTTGCCGCCACTGGCAAGCGCATTCGTGAGTTGCCTTTGAGTAAGCATATTGATTTTGTTTAGCTGATTTTTCGTCGCTCGACATACCCCGCGCTCATGAGCCTATAGCGTCATCTTGAGCGCAGCGGCACTTTGAGCGCAGCGGCGCCGTCATCTTGAGCGCAGCCGAACGATCTCCTTCTAAACTATGCAATTACCTTGGCACATCGTGGTTACTGCTTAAACGCTAAACCAACTCAGCCCATCTCTATCATCTCAGCGATTTCCAAACGGCCACCGACCTCGAGAAAAGGACACGCCTTAGCAATCGCCATAGCCGCATCCATAGACTCGGCAGTAACAATGGTAAAACCAGACATACCGGTTTCACCTCCAATAGTGACATCACCGGCTGAATCTATTACTGAAACATTTTTCAGCGGGTTCATAGGGCTTAACGCCGCATCGCCTAAATCAGTAATCCATTGATGATACTTCTGCATATGCGATTGCTTTTCTTCGGCCGTAGATATCTGCGGTGACCCGAGATAAGTAAGCATAAAATTAGCCATGATTGATCTCCTATGTTTTGATAATAGTTATTTCATGGTCGGCATCGCAAACTCAACGCCCTCACGCACATTAGCTGACGGCCAGCGCTGAGTAATGGTCTTTCGGCGGGTATAAAACCGAACCGCATCTGGGCCATAAGCACTTAAGTCTCCGAACAATGAATTTTTCCAACCGCCAAAACTATGCGACGCTACCGGAACCGGCAAAGGAACATTAACACCCACCATACCGACATTAATATTGTCGGTAAAATAACGGGCTGCTTCGCCGTCACGGGTAAATATACAGGTGCCGTTGCCATACTCGTGATCATCAATTAAGGTCATCGCTTGTTGCATTGACTCAACTCTCATAACCAATAAAACCGGCCCAAAAATCTCTTGTTTGTAGCACTCCATGTTCGCTTTAACGTTATCCACCAAGGTTCCGCCAACAAAGAAACCTTGCTCAAACCCCTCAACTTTTAGCTCTCTACCATCAACCACGACGCTCGCGCCCTGCTCCTCGGCACTGTTGATGTAGCCAATTACCTTGTCTTTATGTTGGCGCGTAATTACTGGGCCAAAATCATTTTCGGCATTACTCGCTTCACCAACCGTGAGTTGCTGCATTTGAGCGGTCATCTTCTCGATCAAACTGTCGGCAACGTCATCGCCTACCGCGACGGCTACCGACAGCGCCATACAGCGTTCACCTGACGAACCGAACGCGGCTCCGACTAGTTGGCTTACCGCATTATCGATATCAGCATCGGGCATTATGATGGCATGGTTTTTAGCACCACCTAAGGCTTGGCATCGCTTGCTATTAGCGGTCGCTGTGGCATAAATATACTTTGCTATTGGTGTTGAGCCAACAAAGCTCACAGCTTGAATACGCTTATCGCTAAGCAGAGTATCGACCGCTTCTTTATCGCCATTTACCACCTGCATAACGCCATCTGGCAAGCCCGCTTGTTTAAGCAGTTGCGCAACAAATAGGGCCGAGCTGGGGTCTCTTTCAGAAGGCTTGAGAATAAAACAATTACCACAAACGATGGCCATTGGGTACATCCAAAGTGGAACCATTACAGGAAAATTAAACGGCGTAATTCCGGCCACTACACCCAACGGTTGCATCTCGCTCCAGGCATCAATATTGGGCCCTACATTCTTGCTATGCTCACCTTTTAGCAGTTCTGGCGCGTAACAGGCGTACTCAACGTTTTCAATTCCGCGTTGTAATTCGCCGGCCGCATCATGCACAATCTTGCCGTGCTCTTGGCCGACTAACTGGCAAATTTTATCGCTATTAGCATGTAATAACTCTTTAAAGCGAAACATCACGCGAGCACGATTGATCGGCGATGTATTTCGCCACGCTGGAAAGGCTGCCTGAGCAACAGTAATAGCTTCTTCAACCGTCGTCGCGCTAGCTAAAGAAACCTGTTTCGACACCTCGGCGGTTGCTGGGTTAAAAACATCTTGGCTGCGATCGCCCGAATTAATTTTTAACTCGCCATTTATTAAATGGCCAACTATGTTGCTCATAAACTATTCCACTTTATCAAAATTGTTAGTCGACTACTTTTGTATCATTAACCACATTCATGCTGGCGACCCCGCTATTCCCAAGCTCAACCACAGCGAACGGTCCACCGATTAATGAGTGTTCTGGGTCGGCATGGTCAAGCGGCGGCGTGTCCGCTAAAACCTCAGCGGCGAACTGTTCGGCATTGTCTTTCGGCCGGTAGCCTAAGAAATTAGCCTTGGTATTATCCACCACCACGCGATCATTGTTTGAAATACCGTAAACTACCGTAAAGCCAGTGACCGGCGTGTTGACCGATTGCTCAACCATATGAATCAAGTCATCATAAGACAACCACGTGCCTAAGGCTCTGGCATTATTTACCTGGGCGCAAGAAAAAATACGCATGCAGACTGATTCGACTCCACGTTTATCCCAATAGAGGCTAGCTAAATCTTCAGAAAAACACTTTGCTAAGCCATAAAACGTATCGGGTCTATGCGGCGCATCTGTGCCGATGCAGTCTCGCTTAGAATGCATGCCAACGGCGTGTACCGAGCTAGCATAAACCACACGGCGAACGCCGTTTCGATGCGCGGCTTCCCAGACATTGTAGGCACCGATAATATTAGGGCCTAATATTTGCTCAAACGGAGCTTCGTCTCCATAGGCGCCAAAGTGCACTACCATGTCGGCGCCCTCCAGCACTTCGACCATCTGGTCGAGACTGGTTAAGTCCGCTTTGATATAGCTTTCGCCATCATATAGCTTACCAATATCATCAACAATATCGGTGCTGACCAAACTGTCGGCCATCTTCGAAAGAGGTTCACGTAAGTAAGAGCCAAGGCGGCCGGCCGCGCCGGTAAGAACTAATTTCTTCATGTTAGTTATCTAATCTGTTCGGTGAATTGTAAGCTTGGCAACCGAGTCAGCAATGCGATCAATTGCTTGCTTGAGAATTTCATCTGAGGTTGCAGTGGATAATCTAAAAAATGGTGATAAGCCATAGGCGCTACCGGCTACGGCAGCAACCTTGGCGTCTTCTAATAAGTATTCAGTAAAGTGCGTATCATCTTCAATTATTGAGCCCTTGGGGGTGCTTGCGCCAATGAAGTGATCACAACCAACAAAGGCATAAAATGCGCCCCCTGGAGGGTCCAGTGTCAGGCCATCAATTTGTTGGATTAGCGCTACCACTAAATCACGCCGTCGCTCGAATGCTACTCGAAAATCATGCACTGAATCTTGCGGGCCATTTAACGCCGCCGCCGCAGCAGCCTGCGCCACTGAACATGCACCGGAAGAAATTTGCGACTGCACTTTCACCATAGCACTTACTAAGGCCTCATTACCTGCGCCATAGCCGATGCGCCAACCGGTCATGGCATAAGCTTTTGATACCCCATTAACAATCAAGGTGCGATCTTTGAGCTGCGGATTGGCGGCCGCGAATGACACAAATGTCTGCTCATCGAAAACAATATGTTCATAGATTTCATCGGCCATCACCATCACCTGCGGATGACGTTCAAGCACCTCGCCAATCGCTTGTAACTCTTCAGGCGAATACAATGCGCCGGAGGGGTTGGATGGCGCATTTAGAATGATCCAACGCGTGTCAGCCGTAATCGCCGCGTCTAAGGCCGCCGCGGTAACTAAAAACTTGTCTTCGGCGGAGCATGCTAGCTCGACCGGCTTGCCGCCAAGAATCAATACCATATCTTTGTATTGTCCAAAATACGGCGCGCACAATAGAACCTCGTGTCCGTCTTCTAAACTGGCCATCAAGGCATTAAAGATAACCTGCTTCGCGCCATTACTAACGATCACTTGCGAGGTCGAGTAATAAAGTCCATTTTCACGTTCAAATTTATCCACCACCGCTTGCTTTAACTCAGCGGTACCATCGGTTGGAGGGTAGCGAGTCTGGCCGGCCTGAGCCGCCGCATGCGCGGCATCTATAATATGTGCAGGCGTATCAAAATCAGGCTCGCCTAAGCCCATATCAATGACATCGTGACCTTGTGCTTTTAAAGCTTTTGCTGCCTGACTAACCCATGCCGAGGCTGATGGTTTGATCGGTGTAAGGCGTGATGAAACAGGATTCAGGGTAGACGTCATTAGATCACCGCTCGTTCGATAAAGGGTTTATTGTCGGCTATTCGCTGATAGCCAAAGGGAGATAAATCTAGCGTGCGATATTCGCCATAGGTAATTAGCTCGGCGATACCCCGCCCTACAGCAGGTGCTTGTTGAAAGCCGTGCCCAGAAAAGCCATTTACAAAAATAAAATTTGCTACTTGGTTGTGAGCGCCCAAAATCGCATTTTGATCGAGCCGGTTATAGGCATAGTGACCGACCCAAGAGTTAGTCAACTTGATTGCCTCAAACTGCGGGATACGCTTGGCAATCGCTGGCCAAACCTTGTCTTCCCATAAACTGTGGTCTGTAACAAAATCATCGCAGTCAACCGCTAGATCATTATCCGGCGGGCAACCCGCCAGATAGTAACGACCTTCACTGCGCATATGCACGCCAGAAGGATCGATGGTCAGTGGTAGGTTACGGTCCAGTGGTTGTTCGGCCGCGAAAATATAGCTGTAACGCTTTCTCGGCTCGACCGGAATATCGATGCCCGCCATGCGCGAGGTTAGCGCCGCACGTGGGCCTGAAGCATTAACAATTTTGCTACAGCCAATTTTTTCGCCAGTCGCTAAGGTAACGCTGAGTACTTTTGAATCTTGTGCATTGTTAGTCATCGCAACAACTTGATTGCCAATATACTCGACACCTTTTTCGCCAGCAGAACGCTTCCACCAATCAAACACCGTATTGCCGTCGTAATAGCCCTCATTGATGAGATTATGATTACCAGCGACGATATCGTCTAAGTAATAAAACGGATAGTCGTGCTGTATCTCTTCAGGCGTCATGGTTTTGGTTCCAGCGCCGCATTTTTGCTGCAAAGCTTGCGATTGTCGCAAGCTGTTAGCGGACTCTTGATTATCCGCCAAATACATATAACCAAAACTCTGAAAATGAATTTCAGGAACTCGTGGATCGTTGCTAAAATAGTCTTGGAAGTTAGTAACGTACTCTGCTGCGAACTGCGAGATACGAATATTAATCTCTGCCGAAAACTGCTGTCGCATACAGCTATTGGTATGCGAGGTCGATGAGAACGCATAAGTAGGGTCTTGTTCAACCACCAAGACGGTGCCATCGAAGTCTGCATTGTGGCTTAAAAACCAAGCCACCGACGAGCCAATTTTTGCGCCGCCGACAATCACTACATCGTAGTGTCTTGCCGATGGAGCGAAAAATGGCGCAAGCGCGGTCATTAGATAGACTCGCCGTTAGCCAAGGCGTCGCTAATTGTCTTGATATCCGCATCGCTCAACCCATAGTCAGCTTTCGCCGCCTCGGCCGAGATATAGCCTCGAGCAAGATCACGCTTAACCAATTCTGGGTCGCGCTGACTGGGGTTACCGTAGCCAGCACCACCGGAAAACTCTAGCTTAACGCGGCCACCGTTAGGTATAAACTGCTTACCTTTGCCTTGCATCGCAGAGCCGTCTTCGCGAGTAATTACTGTTGGCGCGCCATTGTGACCACCTTGGCGGCCACGTGCTGGGTGATCGACTCGGTCAAACATCGCCGAAAAATCAAACTCATGACCATCGGTAGCTCCTACTTCCATAAATTGACCAAGACCACCGCGGTACTTACCGGCGCCACCACTGTCTGGTCGCAGCTCTTTACGCCAAATAATGATCGGCCCGGTGTGTTCGGTAGCTTCTACCGGCATGGTCATTACGCCAGACGGAAAGGCGGTAGAACTCATGCCATCCAAACTTGGTCGGGCGCCTGAACCACCAGAATTAAAGGTCAGCACTTCCGCTCGCACAGCATGCGCTGGAGCCGGCGCATCGGTTCTTGGGCGCAAAGAAACTTGAAAGTTACACAGCGTGCTGGCGCCTTCTGCCGGCACTGTTTCAGGCAGTATTTTATCCAGCGCGTTATAAACTACATCGGGCAGCATTTGACCGACCACGTGACGCAGAGCAACTGGCGCTGGATGCAAGGCATTCAATACAGTGTTGACTGGCGCGGTAATTACAAACGGCGCAAGTGAGGCCGCATTGTTCGGAACCTCTGGCGCGATGGCGCACTTTAAGGCGTAACAAGAATACGCTTGGGTGTACACCAGCGGCACATTGATGCCCATTTTATCAACTCCAGACGAGCCAGTGAAATCACATAGCACACGATCTTCTTTAATTTCTAGGGCGACCTTCAATTCGATCGGTGTGCGGTAGCCATCTATGGTCATCTCTCCAGTAGCCGACTGGCGCGGTAGAGCAGCGATTTTCTCTAAGGTTGCGATGCGTGAATTGTCTAAAATGAAGTCGCCAATTTCGAATAGGTTATCCAACTCAAACTCTTCCATCATTTCGATCAAACGTAGGTGACCAATTTGATTGCAGGTCGCGAGTGCATAGATATCACCGACCACTTGATCCGGCTCGCGCACGTTTCCGCGAATAATATGTATCAAGGTTTTATTGACCTCACCTCGTTCCGTCATTTTCATGATCGGCATGTACAAGCCCTCTTCGTAAATCGACTCGGCGTCGGCCGTAAAACCACGACCACCGATATCAACTACATGAGCGGTGCAGGCAAAAAAGCCAACCAACTTAGATTTGTGAAACGATGGGCTAACCACGGTAATGTCATGTAAGTGGCCAGTGCCTTCCCATGGGTCATTAGTAATGTAGACATCACCTTCAAAGATGTTTTCGCGCCCAATTCGACGAAT
>JBLHXJ010000062.1:0-12851 GCA_047629535.1 Arenicella sp.
AAACTCATTGTAATAACAGACCGGATGATAGTGAATTTTCGCACGAACTTTCCGCAGTGGCATAAGCCTTAGGAAATGAGGTAGAAACGGCGTCTTGGCATACCAAGCATAGTGATCTCGCACTTGCTGGTTATCAATTTTTTTGCCGTCATGATGAGTGTAGGCCACCGTAATCGGCTGCATCGCCACTACTGGGCGCCCCTCGTCAGCGTTGGCCGACTCAATAAAACTGGATTTAAATGGTGCGACTTGCACGCCCTCAGTACTAGTACCTTCAGGGAACAGCGTGAGACTATTTCCTTGCCCTAGATGTTGCTTTAAGGTTTTCAACTGTTCACCAGTTTTACCAGCGCTACGCTCAATAAACAGCGTATTCTGAAACTCGGCTAACTTGCCAAACACAGGCCATTTAGCAACCTCAGACTTAGCAATGAAATACGCTGGTAAGCGGCCCAGAATGAAGATATCCAGATAAGAAACATGATTACTAATATATAAAGTCGGCCGAGCCTGACTCATCTCACCAGACTCAACAACCTCTATCCCAAGGATACGGCAGGTACCGGCATGAAATTTATGTGGTATTTTTGTATAGTCAGGAATGCCTAAAAATTTAGCCAGCATAAAGAATAGTGGCACAAAAATTATCCATAGAGCCAATACTATGATTCGAATTAAACCAACGAGGTAATTTTTTCTAATTGTCATAATTTTAATTACTAGCCCCACCGCTAGCTATCTAGAGTCTGTCTGTGCGGGTTCTTATACCGAACCGAGTCGCTCTAGTCGACCGATTTATTGACTAGTGCGTGGTTGATGCCAAACATTTCGGTAGCATCAACATAGATAGCAACGAAGGTAGTATTAAATGTCGGATCGATAATCGCATGATCACTGATACGCGCACCAATCTTCAGATAAGCGCGCAGCATGGTCGGTACTTTCCCACGCTCCTTGCCTTTGCCCGGCGTTTTCGAGAAATCCTTTATCGCGACACTTTCAACTTCGCTTTTCGCCCGCGGCATTAACTCTTCACTGGCCAGATGCTTATCGTAGAGGTACGAGAGTATCTCGGTATGCTCTTGGTAATCGATGCCTTTAAAACTGGCACAACCAAATAGCACTTGATAACCATTTTGTTCAATGAACTGCATGGTGAATTTCCATATCAGCATTAGAATCGCGCCTCCACGACCCTCAGGCGAAACACAGGCGCGACTCAATTCAAGAATACGACTGTAGTGGCTTTTCAAGCCGGATATATCGAAGGCATGTTCGGTATAGAATGATTGCCCTTCTTCTAGCGCCCAGTTACTCACTAACCTGACAGTACCCACTACTTGATTACCAATGCTGGAGTCAATCACCACCACATGATATGCCACATGGTCCCATTCATCTTCTTCACGCTCGGTATTGAGCATCTCACGCGTGATTCGGCCACCGCTTTCCTTAAAAAGAACCTCGTAACGCAACTTTTGTGCGGCTTGAATTTCCTTTTCGGAAGACGCGAGTCGTACACTGTAGCGGCCAGCAGACACGCTGCTAGCAATTAACTTGGTCATCTGCTTAAATAATTTTGGTCTAATCGCCATGATCTTGAAAGTGGTCGCCCGGATACCCGTCGCTGTGACAGGACTCGCTAAAGAGCGACACCGATAACCTCTTCTCCTTGAGTATTGATTAATTGGGTTTCGCCGGTAGCGGCAACAAATTTGATAGACAAAGCAGGCGTCAGCTTAGCCTCGCACGGCGCGCCGTCTGCATAAGCAAAGCCAATGCCTTGGCTAGATACACTAACGTGGCTTAGACTGATGGTGCTGGCATCCCCTCGGTGCATACAAACAGATTCCTTTGAGCGACTTGGTAAGTGGCTAGAATGGTAATTTATATATTTGTCTACCCGCTTCGATTCGATTAAATTCAAATCCGCAAACAAATCTTTACGTAGCGACTTAACGTGCTTTGCATCCACAGATGAACTCGACTTAGGCGCGCTGACCTCTCGCTCAACACGTGCTGAGTGACCGTCCCATACACATAAAAGATTACCGCCAGAATGATCGATAATAAACATTCTGAAAGCACGATAGTCCTGTAAATCAAGAGAATCGAATAGCTCCTCTGCCTCAGGCAATGACGCCGTAGTAGCGAAACTACGAACAATTTCTCCGCGACTAGTCCACTTTTTGTAGGTCGCTATTTGCTCAAATTGGTAGTGATTTAGGAGACAAACCGTGACACCAAATTGGTTGACTGCAATCCAAGTTCCGCCGGCATCAGCGTCGGTGGGCGACAAGTATTGAACCCCATCATTTAACTGCGCTGTCGGCAACTCTGCGCGACGGCGTGATTTTCGTTCGTCTCTGTTAAAAAACAACTCGTAGCCGTCGTCCTTAACAAACCATGTCATTGTGCACATGGTGAGGAGTCTCCAATAGTTAAATCGTCGGTCGCTTTTTGATGTTCTCGAGTGGCTATTGCTACGCCAAAATCATCCGCAGGCTGCGCTCCAAAAGCACGCGTCATGGCGCCAATAATAGCGTAATGATGCATAGTATGAGATTGCAAAAACAATAGCTCTCGAAGCAGGGTTGACGCCACTGGTTCGGTGGTTTGTTGGTCACTTAGTAGGCAGCTCTGATCAAGGTTGGCCTGTTGCAGATCACGCAAAAGGTCTTTCAACTCGATAATTGTTTGATTTGCATAGGCAAAATCACGCTCAAGCAGCTGATCTCGTTGGCGGTTATCGTAGCAAATATGGCCGCTATCTAGCTGCTCAATAAAACAGCGATAGTGCTCCAGCACATGACGAAAATGAGCACCAATAGTTGAATGGAATGCGGGTTGTGAACCTTGGGTATATTTGTCAGGCCCAAGCAACGCTAGTAACGCTGCACCTTCGTCCAATGCATCTATATTGGCCTGCAATAAATTCTTATTTTGTGACAAAAATCGTATCCTCATTATTCGCCCAAATTTAAGGGCGTACGACGCTGTATCAAAGCGCTTAATCATGTGCTAATTATGACCTTGCCACAATTGAATATCTTTCACAATATGACAAACAGTCGATTGATTGGGATCAGCGATTAGGCAATAAGCGCGCTCGCGGCTGCAATAGCGGCAGCTTCGGTGCGCAGAATATACGGCCCTATGCCCATTGAGGGAACCGAAAATTGTTTAAGTTTTGCAAATTCTTGATCTGAAAAACCACCTTCAGGACCAATTATCACAGTAACGTGAGCAATCACCATCGGCATTAGCGACCAGCAGGTTTACTTGGCCACCAGCACTACTTGCGTCTTCGCGGCTAGACAACAAATCATCTAAGTCGCGCTCGCTAGTGATTATCGGCAACCACGGATTTTGCGATTGCTTACAGGCTTCTACCGCCACTCTCGCCCATTTCTCAGCAATGGCGGGGCTAAACTTGGTGACCGAGTATTGACAACGCAACGGGATAATTTCAAAAACCCCTAGTTGAGTCAACATATCAACCATCACTTTCTGACGATCGCCCTTAGGCACAGCGACGGCAATTGAGACCTTGCGCGCAGGCTGCTCAAGCTGCTCAATAGAGCTTAGCTCTACCCTCACAGAGCGACGTTCAATAAGCGACAAAATACCTATTGCTTGCCTGCCGGCACCATTAAAAATACGAACCGTCTGACCGACACGCAATCGACGTGACTTAACTGCGTGTGACGCTTCGTTAGCATCAAGACTAATCACACAGTCGTTCGATGCCAACAACGGATAATAAAAACTAGGGATAGACATTAAGGGAATACTAAGCGGTTAGTGTAAAGTAGCTGATAAGTGAAATTGAAGTTTATAGACTGTAAGCACATGAAACCATTTACAAGTACACATCGTAATGTACTAGCTTGCTGGAAAACTGAGTCGTTGGTCCGGCAATCAAGGGCTCAGCATAATCAGGTCGTTTAACCGCGAGCCTCGAAAAATGTTGTTTAGCGATAAGCGCAAGCTCGCCAGCGTCACCGTCAGCGCCCGCCAACCATTGTAATAATTGCATCTGCTTGTTGCTTGCTGCGGTCTTCTTTTTCTTGCTCGGGAACATTGGATCAAGATAAACGCAATCGGCCTTACCCCTCAGGTCGAAAAGTAAGTCGGCCGCATTACCCCACAATACGGTGGGCACAATAATTGGGTTATGAGCGGCGTATTCAGATTGAGCTAAACGTGAGAATGCATCTTCAATCAACGCCGCCATCAGCGGTAAACGCTCTATCACGATTACTTTATAGCCTTGCGAGCACATTAGCATTGCATCCCCGGCCCAACCGCCTGTGGCATCGATGATCGAACCAGTTTTCTTACCAAGTGCTTGATTAAAGGCTCCTTGCTTAGGCGCCGGAAATGATCGTATCCGTTTGATCGATTTTACAAAATCAAGATGAAATTTTAGCCTCTGTTGATCGGCTACATTCCATATAAGGTTGAGGCCATTAGCCTCTTTGGTCAATTCAATATCGACCAATGCAGGCGACTCAATAGACCTACAAGATTCCACCAACCTAGCTAAAACAGAACACCTCTCAGCCCCGCTAATGGAGACTGAGGCGTGCTTAAGTTGTACATAGTTCATGCTCTAACCCGCGGTGAACCTGACAGTAGTCAGCTTACTAAGTTGACTGCAATATCCAAACACTGGTCACTTATAAGAAGCTCTCTTCAACCAGTGGGCTAAGGTCGGCGTCATAATCTACGCCGTCTATGCCAAAACCAAATAAGCGCAGAAACTCTGACCTATAGCCATCATAGTCACTTAGCTCGGCTAAGTTTTCCGAGTTAACTTTGGCCCAAGTGGCTTCTACCTTAGCTTGCATCTGCGGCTCTAATTCCAGCTCGTCGACACGAAAACGATTGTCCTCGTCTAAACGTGGGCTATCACTGTAAACACACTCGGAGAACAAGCGATATAGTTGTTCAATACAGCCCTCTTGGCTGCCAGCTTGCTTCATCTCTTTAAACAAAATAGACAAATACAATGGCATTACCGGTATCGCCGCACTTGCTTGTGTCACAACCGCCTTTAAGACCGACACGCGAGCATCAACCTCTAAGCGAGAATTCAAGTCGGCCGCCGTAACGTCTAAATGCTCCTTCGCTTTACCAATGGTTGCGTCGCCATACATCGGCTTAGTGAGCTTGTCACCAATATAAGTGTAAGCTACCGTTTTAGCGCCTTCAGCCAATACCCCCGCGTCACTCAGTGCGTCCATCCATAGCGCCCAATCTTCACCGCCCATGACCTTAATAGTGGCCGCAATTTCATCTTCGTTAGCCGCTTCAACACTGACCTCCGAGATGATTTTGGTATCTGTATTTAAGCTTTTAGTGGTATACGGCTGTCCGATCGGCTTCAGGGTCGACATATGTATCTCCCCTGTAAGCGGGTCTGTTCGCCGTGGAGAAGCCAGACTGTAAACCACTAAGTCAACCTTACCCATATCAGACTTGATCAGCTCAATAACGTCCTCTTTAGCTTGGTTCGAGAAGGCGTCACCATTAATACTTTTAGAGTACAGACCATCCGCTTGAGCTTGCTTGTCAAAGGCGGCCGAGTTGTAGTAGCCGGCAGAACCAGTTCGCTTCTCCGTGGCCGGCTTTTCGAAAAACAAACCCAAGGTTTTAGCGCCAAAGCCATACGCCGCAGTAATGCGAGAGGCTAGGCCATAACCCGTAGAGGCGCCAATAATCAAGACATTCTTTGGTTGACCATTGGCGTGATCAAAATTCTGCGCCTTAATATAGTCAATTTGTCGAGCTACATTTTCAGCACAACCCACTGGGTGGGCGTTGGTACAGATAAAACCACGTACTTTCGGTTTGATAATCATTTAAATCCCCGTTTATTTATTACGGTTTATTTTCCCTGGTATAGCTTAGATGTAACCGCAGTAGCTATAGCAAGTCTTGGTTGATATCAACAGCAAGCTCGTCACCCAGGCCCTTAACATAGGCACCGTACAACGATTGGCCGTTGCGTTGCTCGATCAGCGAACGCGTTGCGTCTTTCACTTGCTGACTCACCGCCGACAGATTACCTGGAGCGATTTGAGTTAAACGCACAACGTTGAAATCACCATTTATTCCAGAAAACGAGCTGACTGTCGTCGCCGTGTCGTCTAAACGCATCTTAATCACTTCACGCAGCACGTCACCCGGGATGGTACGAGTGGTATCGATCATCGACGTTGTGTAGGTCGATATCTCGACAGCAGAATCATTGGCCAAGCCCGCCCAATCTGATTCGGCACGAGTGATTACACTATCGCCAGCTTCTTTAGCCGCGGCAATCGCACGTTCGGTTGTCAAAGCACTCTTGATCTCAGCACTAACAACGGCTAATTTCTTAGGCTCAGAGGGGGCAAATGTTAATTTTCTAAGTGCCACGTAAACACCGTCGGCGATCTCTATTAGCTCTGAATTAACATTGTCACTCTGAACTTGTTGGCTAAAGGCGGACGCACGAACCGGTTGATTGATGGCAATGCCTGTGCCCTCTTCGAGTGAAAATAAATCGGTAGTTAAAACACTCAGACCCAGCTCTTGTGCCACGCCATCTAAGCTATCAGGCTGCTCAAACAAACCATTACGCAATTGTTCAGCTTGCTCAATAACCAATTCTTCAGCCAATCGCTCACGCTCTTCAAACTCTAAGTCAGTACGTAATATGTCGAACGACTCAGCCTCAGTTGCGTTAATTTTATCGACTAGAATCAGGTGATAACCAAACTCAGTTTTAACTGGCGATGACACTTCACCCTCAGCAAGCTCAAACATCGCTTGGTTGAACTCGTCAACCATTTCGTCTCGCGCAACATCGCCGAGCGAACCGCCATTTTGGGCCGAGCCGGGGTCTTGCGAGTTAGCCTTAGCCAACTCTGCAAAATCGGCACCAGCGGCTAGCTGACTAGCAAGATCTTCAATTTTTGCTTTTTGTGCATCATCATCGTTGTCACCACCGGTATTCAACAGTATGTGACTTGTAGTGCGGGTTTCGTCTGCGATAAAACCCTCTCTGTATTCATCATAAAGCGCCTCTAGGCGAGACTCTTCAATGGTAAGCCCTTGCGCGACAATCGCCTTATCAAGCTCGATGTAGCTCACCGATGTACGGTCTGGCAACATATATTGTTCAATGTTGCTGGTGTAATACTGCTCAATATCAGCCTCGGAAACCACAACCTTATCGTTGAAGTCTGATTGCTTAATAGTGATCAAGTCGAAGGTGCGGCGTTCAGTTTGAATCTCAAGTAACTCACGCACTTCGTTGGGCAGTACCAAGGCTGACTCTGAAAAGCCAGAAACTACTTGTTGTCTTATTGAAGCGGAACGAATGTCTGCTCTTATTTGTTCCGCACCGGCACGGCCGCGGCTGGCGGCAAACACGTTATACAAACTCTGATCAAACTTTCCATCGGTCTGGAAAGTTGGGTCTTCAGTAATAACTTTATCAATCGCCTTATCGCCAAATTGATAG
This sequence comes from Arenicella sp., assembly GCA_047629535.1. Classification (GTDB taxonomy): domain Bacteria; phylum Pseudomonadota; class Gammaproteobacteria; order Arenicellales; family Arenicellaceae; genus Arenicella. Next base: position 7,514 of record JBLHXJ010000062.1, read on the forward strand.
TTGTACTGGTTGCCTATGTGCGCATTAACAGCCTGATCAACCATGCCTTGCAACACTTGCTTCTTATAGAATTCACTATTCAACACATCTGAATTGGCTAAGCTCGGGTTTGATTCGCGAGCACGAGTCTGCGCTTGAGCTAAACGAGATTGATAATCTTGCTGAGTGATTTTTTGCTCGCCGACTTGAACAATAGTCGGGCGTGCTTCAGTACTTGCATACTGTGACACACCAAAAAATGCCATCGGTATAATGATAAGGCCAGCGATAAACCAAGCAAACACGCCGGTAGAGCGATCACGGATTTCAGTTAACATGAGAAGTCCTAAAGGATAAGTGTTGTTCTAAGAATAAGCGCGTAAGTATAGTCGAGTGTTAGCGTACAAAAAAGTCGAAATGTTGGCTAGTTTCGCGGTTGGAGATGGCTTAAGCACACTTCATTGGGTATTTAAGCAATATCAGCCAAAAGATGAAGCTAGAAACGTACCAAAAACCGAGCCTATAATAATTGAGTGCTGCCGATTTCAGACAGCTTGTCGCCTCAGGTCCAGCCGTTTAAGCTGCGACTTTGCAATTATGCTTCAGCTCGTAGGCGTAGCCTTACTAGGCTCACTGTCAACCGTGTCAGACAGCGTATTTTTGACGTCTTCGGCGAGTACTTGATTGAGGTCTTCCATGCGTTGACGCACGGCAACACCATAACTCTGATCATCGCCCCATAATTCAGCCAGTTTGATTAGCGACTCTTCATCGTGCCGAGCAAATAGATCGGTCACACGCTGTGCCTTTGCCTGCTCAATGCCAAGTAGCTGCAGCGCATCGTTGCCCAACTTAAGCGCCGATTCAAACGTCTCGCGACGAAAACCATCAATATCGCGATGCAATATTTGATAAGCATGACGGCGGTCAACGGCACGCGCCAAAATCTTTAAATTCGGAAAATGCTTCTTCGCGATATCGATAATTTCAAGCGCTTTGTCAGCATCATCGACGCCAACCACCAATAGTTTAGCCTTCGAGGCGCCCGCCGCTTCGAGCAGGTCTCGACGCGCAGCGTCACCGTAAAACACGGTGTGACCAAAGCGTCGGACTAAGTCAATTTGGCTAGGACTATGGTCTAGGATAGTGGTATCAAAGCCACTACTCGCGAGCAAACGGCCAACGACCTGCCCGAAGCGCCCATAACCAGCGATAACTACCTGGCAACTAGGCTGAATCTCTTGATCATCGGTGTAGGTTGCATTCTGCCCTAATCTACTAAAATAGGCTTCGTAGGCCACAAACAACAGTGGAGCAATCAGCATTGATAACGCCACCACGATAGTGATTAGGCTGCTAGTAGCCTGATCAAACACCGAAAATTGGCGGCCGGTTGAAGCTAATACAAAGGCAAATTCGCCGCCTTGAGCTAAGGCTAGCGAGAACAATATCGACTGCTTACGCTCCATTTTAAATAATACAGACAAGGCCAACAGCACTAATGCCTTAATTGCTACCAAACCAATCACTAAGACGCTAATGAGCAACAATTGGGAGCCAAGCACAACGAAATCGATACTGGCACCGACAGTGATAAAAAATAAGCCTAGCAGGAGACCCTTGAATGGCTCTATATCAACCTCAATTTCATGACGAAACTCACTATCGGCTAAGACTACTCCAGCGAGAAACGTACCAAGCGCAGCCGATAGGCCAATCGATGTCATTGCCGCCGCAATTGCCACCACGATTAATAGCGCGAAGGCGGTGAACAGTTCGCGTAACTGAGTCTCAGCAATATAGCGAAAGATGGGTGCGGCTACGAAGCGGCCTAAACAGATAATGCCGACGATCGCGCCGACCGAAACAAGGGTCTGCTGCCAGACTGGCAGCTCGGCTATCAGATTCAAAGCATGCGTATCGCCGTCAACAACCTCGGGGAATGTGGCGAGCAATGGCAGTAAGGCTAGTATTGGGATAACCGCAATGTCCTGAAATAATAAGACTGAAAAGGCATTGTTACCAGCCTCAGTATCCATTTGGCCTCGCTCGGTCAGAGACTGTAAGACGATAGCCGTGGATGACAGCGCAAAGGTAAGCCCTAATGCTAAGGATAACTGCCATGGCGCATCAGAAAACCACCAAAGCAGAGCAAAAATAGCCGCCGCCGTCAGACAAACTTGCAATCCACCTAAACCGATAATTGACTTGCGCATACTCCAAAGGCGGCTTGGCTGTAATTCTAAACCAACCAAAAACAACATCATCACCACACCAAACTCGGCAAAGTGCATTACCTCTGTTTGGTCACCTACCAAAGTCAAAACGCTAGGGCCAATTAGAATCCCCGCAATTAAGTAGCCTAATACCGCCCCAAGGCCTAAGCGTTTAGCAATCGGCACAGCGATTACTGCGGCCAGTAAGTAGATCAGCGCGCTTGATAGCATATAGAACTCCTAGGTAGATTAACCAACGGTAATAACACCGACGGTACTAAGCTGATTAAGATACCACTAAGTGTTAAAACAGACATGTCAAAAAGCGGCTGAAACCAGCTAAGCTATACTCATCAAACTCAGAAAAAAAATTGGTACCAAGCATGACGAAATATTTTTACCTCACCTTGCTATATATAGCCCTAATCTTTAGCACAGCAACAATAGCCAATGCCGATGTTAGCAAAAAGGATAAGCCCGCTACTAGTAATGACTTAGAAATTCCATTTTCTAAATTCAGGCTATCAAACGGCTTAACATTGGTGGTTCACGAAGATACCAAGGCCCCTATAGTCGCCGTTAACGTCTGGTATCACGTAGGATCGAAAGATGAGAAATTTGGCCGCACAGGCTTCGCTCACCTATTTGAGCACTTGATGTTCAACGGCTCTGAAAATTACAATGACGACTGGTTTAAACCATTTGACCGAGTCGGTGCTACCGGTATGAATGGCACCACTAATCAAGACCGAACAAACTACTTCCAAGTGGTACCGAAAAATGCCTTAGAGATGGCTTTATGGATGGAATCAGACCGCATGGGCCATCTACTTGGCGCAATTGACCAAGACAAGCTTGATGAGCAGCGCGGGGTAGTAAAAAATGAAAAACGCCAAGGCGAAAACCAACCATATGGGCGGGTGTTCTCCACCATTCTTGAAAACGTTTATCCCAATGGTCATCCTTATTCGTGGAGTGTTATCGGCTCTATGGAAGACCTAAACGCGGCCACCGTTGAGGACGTACATGAATGGTTCAAAACCAAGTATGGCGCCGCTAATGCAACCATCACTCTGTCTGGTGATATCAATGCTGAGAACGCCAAAGCATTGGTTGAAAAATATTTCGGCCATATTGAAGCGGGCCCGCCGCAAGTTCGGCAAACGAGTTGGGTTGCAAAAAGAACCGGCAAGCACGAGCAAGTTATGTTCGATCGTGTTCCACAGGCGCGGCTCTACAAAATATGGAATATTCCGGAATGGGGCAGCGCCGACGCAGACTTATTGAGCCTCGCATCAGGCGTATTATCATCTGATAAAAAGTCACGCCTGTATAACCGCTTGGTCTATACCGAGCGTAAGGCCTCTGATATCCAAGCGTTCTCATTTAACTCCGAAATCGGTGGTTTGTTTGGCATAGTTGCAACCGCTTTAGAGCAAGCAGATTTAGACTATATCGACCAAGCTATTGATGAAGAACTGGCTATATTCATGAAAAAAGGCCCGAGTAAAGAAGAGCTTGGCCGAGTAAGAACCGGCGCCCGAGCGAGTTTCGTTCGTGGCCTTGAAGGAATTAGCGGCAAAGCCGACATTTTGGCCGAACACCAAGTTTTTGGTGGCTCGCCAGATGCCTACAAGGCAAGTTTCGACCGCTTCCAAACAGCATCGGCAAAGGAGATTACCCGAGCGACCAAAGACTGGCTAAGTGACGGTGAGTACTCATTAAGAGTTTTACCTTTCGCTAAGCACACATCTAGCGCCAGTACGGTCGACCGCAGCACCGGTATACCCGCCGTCGGCGCCGCTCCTGACGTAAGCTTCGATAGATTACAGAAAGCTACGTTAAGTAACGGCCTAAAAGTAATTCTAGCAAATCGTTCTGCGGTACCAGTGGTGCGCATGCAATTACTGGTTGATGCGGGCTATGCTGCCGATCAAAATGTTAAACCCGGCACCGCCAACCTAGCAATGGCAATGCTCGATGAGGGCACCAAGACGCGAGATGCGCTACAAATCAGCACACAAATGTCGGAGATGGGCACCAGTATCGGCAGCGGGGCCAGCTTAGATTCATCCGTTGTAAGTTTGAATACACTAAAAGCTAAGCTTGAAGACTCGCTTGATTTGTACGCCGATATAATTCTCAATCCGACCTTTCCTGAAGACCAGTTGGCGCGCCTAAAAGAGCAGCAGTTAGCCGCCATTGCACAAGAAAAAAATTCCCCATTTGGTGCCGGTCTTCGCTTACTGCCAGAACTACTGTATGGAAAGGGTCATGCCTACTCGGCACCGTTCTCCGGCTCTGGTACCGAACAAAGCATTAGCTCGATGACCGCTGAGGACCTGCGACAACACCATACAACTTGGTTCACCTCAGATAACTCTACGCTGATTGTCACCGGTGACATCGCAATGAACGAATTGCTTCCGCTGGCCGAAAAATATCTTGCGAGCATGCCCTCTGGCAAGGTTCCCTCGAAGAACATCACCAAAATTAAGCCACTAGAAAAATCAATGGTGTATCTATTAGACCGCCCGGGTTCTGAGCAATCAGCTATCTTAACTACCAAGATGCTTCCAAAGTATGGTTTTGATGGTGAGCTTTCCTTGCAGTTAATGAACGAAGTGTTAGGCGCTGGTTTTAACTCGCGAATTAATATGAATTTACGCGAAGATAAAGGCTGGTCTTATGGTGCTCGTTCGATTATTCGTGGCACCCAAAGTGAGCGGCCTTTTATTGCTTACGCACCGGTACAGACGGATAAAACAGCTGAATCAATGCAAGAAATTTACCGTGAGATAAAGGGCATTATGACCGATAACCCTGCGCGTGCCGAGGAGCTTGCAAGGTCTCTCGATAAGCGCACATTAACACTTCCAGGGCGATGGGAGACAGCTAGTGCTGTTGAAGGCGATATAGCCACTATGGTCAAATACGGCCTAGCTGAGGACTATTGGGATCAATATGTTAAAGACCTGCGACTAATAAACTTGGATCAAGTAAACCAGTCAGCTAAGGAGAACTTATCGCCTGACGCTATGCTCTGGGTAGTGGTTGGTGATAGAAAACGTATTGAACAACAAGTGCGTGCGGCCAATCTAGGTGAAGTACGCATCATCGAGCTCGACGGCTCGACTGATGAT
>JBLHXJ010000063.1:0-12613 GCA_047629535.1 Arenicella sp.
AGCTGGTAGAGTCGAACTCGGCTTGGTACCCATCGGTGCCTTGGGCATGAGCCTGTTTACTTGGAACTTGAGCTCGGCGATTATCGATCCAGGCGATCAAATGCGAACCTTAGTGCAAGTGCTGGCAGAACCTGGCGTACTTTGGGCGTTATTTAATTTAGTTATGATCGCCTTTTTCGCGGGCCTGTTTATTGTGCCGCTGTATACCTATATGCAGACTAAAAGCTGTGAATCTCAACGCTCAAGAATCATCGCGGTTAATAATATTATTAATGCACTTTTCATGATCGTGGCGGGTGGCTTGGGGATTGCCTTAGATGCTGCTGGTTTTAGTGTGATGGAGATTTTTAAAATCGTTGCGGTTCTTAACTTCATCGTCGCAATTTATATCCTGGCGACAATACCCGAATATTTTTTACGCTTGCTGAGCTGGTTGCTAGCTCATTGTGTTTACCGAATCAAAAAGCAAGACCTGGATAAAATCCCTGAGACTGGGGCCGCGTTATTAGTGTGCAACCATGTTAGCTTTTTCGACCCGCCAATTTTACTAGGAGTGTTACCGCGACCCGCGCGTTTTGTTATGTGGTATGGGTTTTACGAATTACCTGTTGTCGGGCGCCTATTTCGATGGTTAAAGTCAATACCAATCGGCAATCGACGGGAACGGCCCGAATTGGTAAAGCAAGCTTTTGACACGATCGCCGAAGAGCTTGAAGCAGGCAGGTTAGTGGTTGTGTTTCCCGAAGGCGCGATCACTCGAAATGGAGAAGTGAGCAAGTTCCAGCCGGGCATTGATGAGATCGTTAAACGCACGCCGGTGCCGGTTATTCCATTGGCCTTACGTGGTGTTTGGGGCACATGGGCTAGCCGCAAGCGAGGATCAGCCCTGCAAGGTTTGCCAAGCGGCTTTATGAAGAAGCTTACGGTAGTTGCCGGCGATCCGGTTGCGCCCGAAGATGCCACCCGTCTAAGCATGCATGACAGAGTTACAGCCCTACGCGGTGACGAAAAATAGTGACGAGAAATAGTTTTTAGGAGATTGAAATGTCCGAGGTAACCCGCTGTCAATGGTGCTCGAATGATGAGCTATATCAGCTGTACCATGACCATGAATGGGGCGTTCCTGTTTATGACGATCGTGCGCTATTTGAAATGCTCAACCTTGAAGGGGCTCAGGCTGGTTTGAGCTGGATTACTGTGCTTAAAAAAAGAGCACATTATCGAAAGGTCTTCGACGGTTTTAAGCCTGATAAAATCGCTGAGTATGATCAAGCCAAACGGCAAGAGTTACTTGCTGATGCGGGTATCATCCGAAATAAATTGAAGGTAAATGCATTTATTGTAAATGCGCAGTTATATTTGGATATGCAGGCCGACCGATCAAGCCCTAGTTTTTCTGAGTATCTCTGGTCTTTCGTTGGCGGAGAGCCGGTGATTAATGCACGACAAACATTGTCAGATGTGCCAGCCACCACCGCCGAATCTGAGGCGATGAGTAAAGCGCTAAAAAAACTCGGTTTTAAGTTTGTCGGCAGTACAATTTGCTATGCATTTATGCAAGCTACCGGCATGGTTAATGACCATACCACCGATTGTGCTTACTATTCTGGCCCGGCGAAATGAAGCTCAACAGAAAGCGGATTATGCTTTAGCGAAAATACCCCACTGGCTCAAGCCAGCGATACTCTTCTTTGATTCAACGAGTAAACCGTTAACTGGCTTTAAGTAGTGCAAGTTGCAATGCTCGGAGGTTCTAGTCTGATTTAATTTTGCCAACTCGAGTAGCTGCATAATCCAATCGGTATGAGGCAGCGGTGTGGTGACTAACAACTTGCCACCTTTTTTCAGTAAGGCTGCACAAGCAGGGTAAATATCCACATGCTCAACAACTTCAAAGGCGACGATGACGTCAAACGAATTTGCTTCGATGTCTAGGTTTTTCCAGTCAGTGATATCACCAACCACGTCAGCCGGTGGAACAATATCCATGCCATGATAATTTTTCCAGCCATTGTCTTTAAGGTAATTGCCAACCCAGCCAGAGCCAGAACCGATTTCTAATATTTTTGCATCTTTCGGAATCGGCTGTAAAAAATACTCGATTTTTTTCTTTCGTGCGTAGTCGCTAAGTGCTGGCATATTGATGCGTTAATGGTTGGTCGTCTAGTGCAGCATATTAGTTGAACCCTTAGGGTTAATCAATTGAGCAGCCTGCCTTAGTTGGTTTTCTTCATTGATCATGCTTTATTAAGGCTTAAATTTACCTATACTGCTTTGAACTCAATCGGTGCCAGCACTAAATGAACCTTCAGTTACTGACAAAAATGTTCCGCTATGGCGGCAGCAGTATTGCTGCACTAGCGGCCGATGTGGGCATCATGTGGGCCTTATTCAGTGTCTTTACTGTGCCTTACTTGTGTGCTGCGGCAATCGGCTTTACGGTGGGTTGTGTGGTTAAGTATGTGGTTTCGAAACACCTCGTGTTTCAGGACAATAGGCAAGGTGGTAAGTCACTTAGTAGAATTTTGTACATAGTAATTGCGATTGCTTGCCTGCTTTTGAATCACGCAATTATTTATATCGGCGTAGACTTACTTGGTGCGCATCTATTGACGGCCAAAGTGCTGTCTGCCGGGGTGATTTTTATTCTAAATTTTTTCTTATTAGGCCTTTTGGTTTTCAAAGATCCGTTGACGTCAAAGTAATCGAATAACATTGTAAGCCAAGCAGGCTATAACCAGCCATTCTCTCTGGCAATTCTAGCGGCTTCGATGCGGTTGCTGGCACCCAGCTTCTGCGTTGCTTCGGCTAGATAATTGCGTACGGTGCCAGCACTCAGGTACAACTCTTGAGCGATTTTTTTATTAGTTTTTCCTTGTTCAGCAAGTCTTAGAATGTCCCGTTCACGGTCACTTAGGGGGTCTGGCGACGCCCATGCGGCTTCGGCTAAGCCATGCTCAATTACAAGTTGGCCGTTTGCTACTTTGCGTAATGAGTCAGCCAAAGATTCGCTTGGCGCATCTTTAAGAACATAGCCAAGCACTCCCGCTGATCGCGCGCGCTCGAGGTACCCAGGCCGTGCAAAGGTAGTTACAATCATTACCTTGGTTGGTGATCGTAACTCTTTAAGTTTCCGAGCTACGTCTATGCCAGACGCTCGTGGCATTTCTATATCGGTTAATAATACGTCGGGAGCATGCTGTTCTACTAAGGCTAAGGCTTCGGTTCCGTCAGATGCTTGAGCAACAACCTCAATGTCGTCTTCAAGTGACAATAAACTAGCCAGCGCACCACGCAGCAAGGATTGGTCTTCAGCAATAATAATTCTAATCATTTTGGTTTGGCTCCCAATCAGGAACTTGCATGGATATTTTAAGACCCGGAGTTAATTCTAAATTGGTTTGGCCACCTAAGTTTTCGATACGTTTGCGTAAACCAGCAAGACCAGAACCTTCCTTAATCGGCTCAGCTAAGCCGTGATCCTCGACCGTGAGGCGTAAATTTTCACCAGCATGCTCGATTAAAAAACTTGCCGATTTCGCTTTGGAGTGCCGAACTATGTTGGTCATGGCTTCTCTAACTGTTAGGCCAAGCACTTGGTCTACCTCGGCTTTTAGCTTAGGGATTTCACCTGTGACTGTAAGCTCAACGCCCGCTGAGCTGAGTATCTGACGAGCTCGTTTTAGCTCCGCGTTCAAGCTAGTTTTGTTCATTCCGGCTACCGCTTCGCGAACGTCTTTGAGTGCACTGCGTGCGGCATCGCGTATCTCTTCTAGTTCTTGCTTAGCTTGCTGCGGTTTCTTCTCAAATAGTTTAACCGCGACCTCGGATTTAAGAGCCACCATGGTCAGAGTTTGGCCTAATAAGTCATGTAAGTCTTGAGCAATGCGCTCGCGTTCGGCGACGGCTGCAAGCTGTTGGTCTAGCGCTCTAGTGCGTTCGAGCTGGACATTTTTTTGGATTCTCGCGGCGGTTGATATAGTAGCGATTGCGGTAATAATGCCCATAAATACCGGAAAACTATAGTCCCACCAAGATTGCTGTGTGAACCAAGAAAATATACTAAAAATCACCGTAGTGATCAAAGCTGTAATCCACGCCAGTCGTGGCGGCCGAATAAAACCGGCTTGGACCATGGCGTATATGTGAAACACACCGTGTGCGCCGAAAAAAGGCGATACAGCAAAACCGATGGCTGACATAGCTGCAATGTGCGGCACTGCCTTAAGACCGACTTGTTTATGGCCATGAAAGTAGATGGGGAGAAACAGCGAAATCGCTACCACGGCGGCGATAATGTCATTATTGCTAGGCGTTACGAATAGCCAAGGAAAAAAGTAGAAAAGCAGGTAAACCAGGTAGAATCCCGGCCTTTCACCGATCGGTTGCTTCCAATAGCTATCGTTTTTGAGTCTCGAGAAGGTCATTATTTGACTAGCTTAACATCATCAAGGTAATACTCAAATTTGCCTATATTAGGGCCGGCGACAATCGCCAAACCGGACAGTTTTGTTCGGTCTAGGGCGTGAAAACCCGACAGCGCTAAGCTAATGGTTTGCCATTCGCGGGTGACACTAAAAGTCTGTGACGGCGGTGGCCCAAGTTGGGCTTCTGAGAATGCCATTGCTTGGTATTGACCGTTGCTGCCTCGAATCTTGAAACGTAAGGTTTGATAGCTAGAGATGTCATTTGTAGCATCTCCGAATACCGCAGCACCAGCCCACGGGAACATAAAACCGTGAGCAATAGTCGCGCTAACTTTCAGCACTCCTTGGCTAATTTCGATAGACGCGGTTGACGAACCATTGGCCATAGAGTCATCAGTTTTTGACCACAATTGATTGTTTTCTGTGTCTAGGCCGTTACTAAAATTACTTAATTTCGGCGAGTTGATTGGCTGGTGAACTACTTTATTGCTATCGATGTCACTGTTGCTAATTCGTTTTACTTTTAGGCCATTTTTGTAAATGCTTTGAATATCTCTTGTCGCTCTAATATCGTTCAACGGCGATGAGTTTAAAACAATAAAATCAGCCTTGCTGCCTACAGATAAGCGGCCTCGCTTACGGTTGCTAGCACTATCAACCGCATCGAAAATCGTACCGAATGCCTCAATAATATTACTCGAGGCAGCGTTAATTATATCAATTGTGCCCAAGCCTGCTTTAGCTAGGAGTTCAAGTTCCTGATGAATCGATGCACCATAGCTGGTACCAGGGTTGGGAGCGTCTGAGCCAGCAAGAATGCGAATTCCTGCTTGATGTAAACGTCGTATATTTTCGATTGCGATGGACAATTCGAAACCGGGCATCTTGTGTTCGCCAAAGCCGGCGGCCAATTGTTGCCTTTGCTCGGCATGTAGGTACTCTGCAATTACAGGGTCTTCGGCAAGCTCATCAGCCAGCCCGACTTGCCCTGCCGAGGCGATAACAGATAGCGTTGGTATCACGAAAATATTATTGCTCTTAGCTAGGTCTAACACTTCTTGGCTTATCATTTGATCGGCGAATATATGTACAAAACCGTCGATACCGTCTTCTAACAACTCTTTGGCGGCACGCTGTGAGGCGATATGCGCAACCACAAGCAAGCCTTTTTCATGAGCGGTGTCAATAATCGCGACCGAGGTTGCTCGGTCTAAGCTATTGAAATAATCGGAGTAGGGCATATACACTAATTTGATAAAATCTGAGCCTTCGTCAATGCGCCGCTGCACCCATCCTTTTGCTTGCTCTGGTGACGATAGCGTTTCGATCGGTATGCCGAATTGAGTGCCATGGCCACCATCAGCGGTTGCCAGCATGCCCGCGCTGAATAGGTCGGATTGTTCAGTTTGAGTGACATCTTTTCGATTTTCTATCTCATTACTCAGAATGCTCGGCGCAGTAAACATATCAATCTGTGTGGTAACACCAAAGTTAAGCGCTAACTGCAAGGCCTTACCGAATGAATGAGTATGCGCATCGATTAAGCCTGGAATAATCGTTTTCCCAGAAGCGTCGATGCGGCTCACGGCTAGCGATTCCAAATTTTTTCCGATTGCGCTAATAGTGCCATTATTGATCTCGAGATCAGTATTCTTAATAAATGCTTGGCCGTTAAATATAGTCGCGTTTTGGATTAGTAAGACAGTCGAATCTGCATCGATGTTGGACGCTTTCATAGTCGGTGTTGGTAATACCGATAGCAGTAGCGCAATAGCCAAAATCGTACTCAAAATGCTTATGTAGAAGGTGTTTTTTAACATTTCATTCTCCATTTTAGCGCTGACTTAACCAAGCTGAAATAGCCATAACTAATAGAACCAGGCTCATAACTAGGACGCTCAATAGATTAAAACTAGTGGCGTGCTTGCCGCCCACATCGACAATCGCAAGTGCTAGTTCGGCGAGGTGGTACGACGGCGTAAATTTGGCTATTGCTTGCATCATCTCGGGAAATACCGTGACCGGAATCCAAAGGCCACCGAGGATCGCTAAGCCTAGAAAGACAATATTTGAAATTGCCACAGCCCCGCCAGAACTTAGCGAGAACCCTAAGCTAAGACCAATCAATACAAACGGTATTGCTGAAATTAGATGGAGAGCAAATAGACTAACCCAAGTGCTGCGTTGCAACTCAACACCACCTAAGAAGCCGGCGATTAAGTAGATTGGAATAAGTGCAAGGCCTGCGAACAGCAGCGTAGTAAAGATTTTTGCGGCAACGTAGCTGTAGGGCGGAGCTGGAACCGCTTGCTTGAGCTGCAGCCACCCTCTATCGCGTTCATTGGCAACACCAACCCCAAAGCCGAATATGGCAGGCCCCATTACCGCGAATACACCATAGGTCGCGAGCAGGTAGGTAGCATTGCTACTACCGTTGCTAAGAACCACACCAAACAAGCTATAAAAGGCGCATGGCATTAACATTGTCGGTAGTAAAAATTCGGGTGCCCGAATCGCCTTCAGAATCTCAGCGCCGGTTTCGTTTATTAATGAGTTCATGATGCGACCTCGGCTAGTTTTGAGTTGTTGTTGAGTTTTATGAAGGCGTCTTCTAAATTAGATTTACTGACTGTTAGATTGGCTAAATTTGGATCCAGAGCCAACAGTGCGACTAGGCTAGCGGTGGGGTTGTCGCTTGATATCTCTATTTGACGACCTCGTGTTTTTGCCGAGCGCACATCCGTTAAAGCTTCAATAACGCTAAGATCTAGCCTACTTTCACATCGAATTACCGCTCCGCTAGCGGCGGCTCTAATATTCTCTGTGGAGTCGTTTGCAATGATATTGCCCTCGTTCATGACAATGGTATGGTCGGCTAAGGCGTCGGCCTCTTCTAAGTAGTGTGTCGTTAGCAATACCGCTGTGCCACTATCTCGTAACTGGTTGATGGTATTCCAAACGAGGTCTCGAGCATCTATATCCAAGCCCGTGGTGGGCTCATCTAAGAATACGATTTTGGGCCGACCTAAAATTGCCAGCGCGAATTGAATTCGGCGCTTTTGACCGCCAGATAATGTTTTGTAGCGCTTGTGTATAAAGGTCTCTAAACCACATTGCCGTGATAATTGTTCTAAGCTGAGCGGGTCGGGGTAGTACGTACTGAACAGTTCAATATGCTCAGCTGCGCTCAATAAATCGGGGAGATTTGAATCTTGTAACATCACGCCTATCAATCTCTTTGCTTCAAATTTTCCAGGAGTTTCGGAAAATATTTTAAGCCTACCGGAGCTGGGCTTGCACAGCCCCAGAGCGCAGTTGATCAGAGTGGTTTTACCCGCGCCGTTGGCGCCGAGCAAAGCGGTAACACCGTTGGCCGAGATCGAAAGGTCGATTGCGTTAAGCGCAACTTTTTCGCCAAAGCGAACGCTCAATTGAGTTGTTTTAAGTGCCGTAGTCATAGTGCCTCGTTGTTTATGAGGCCACTATAATGGGGCGGCGTTTTAGCCGCTATTGACGACTATCACCAATCTGGGGTGACAGATGTCATATGCTGAAGTCTCTGGGACTATATTTTGATCGCTTCATAGCCACCGTCTTGGCATGCGCCTAGAATTTGCTGGCAGGTTAGCTCGAGTTCATCTGGCTCGGTTCCTTTGACTACAAAAATTACCCGATAATCACTGATAGTCGAATCTTTGTCCTGTGGGTAACTACCAATATCAACATCTGGATGTTGGTTTTGAATCGCTTCTAGTGGCGCGGCAATTTCACCTTCTCCGACATTTGCGTGGACGTAGGCGTTATGAATGGTTAAGCCAGTTTTCAAATGATTAATAATGCCGGCTAGCATGTGCCGCATTATTCTCGGCACGCCGGCCATTACAAATACGTTTTCGATTCTATAACCAGGAATAATTGAGTCATCGGCGCGTATCATCTCAGCTCCTTCTGGAGCATGCGCCATTCGTTGCGCGGCCAATGTAAATTCAACGCCCTTGCTGTTTAAGTAGGCTTGTATGCCGTCGAACACATCTTGCACTATCACGTTTTTAACGCCAAATGCAGCAGCCATTGAATCAGAGGTAATGTCATCATGGGTTGGGCCAATGCCACCAGTGGTGAATACGTAGTCATGTTTGGCGCGAAGGGTGTTTACTGCATCGACAATCTCGCTTTCGATATCGGCAATAATTCGGGTTTCACGAACACGTATGCCTCTAACTTCTAGAGTCTTGGCGATGTGTGCTAAATTTTTGTCTTCAATGCTGCCAGAGAGCAATTCGTTGCCGATTAATATAACGGCGGCGGTTAGCGTATTTTTCATAGATTGAGTGTTAAGTTTTACTATGCCTGATTAACCTACAGTTTAACTGCTTAGAGTGACGGTGGTCAGAAGATTAAATGGCTAAAATTCGTTTTGCGTTATTGGCGGTCGTTTCGGCGATAGTTTCAATTGAACAGCCTTTAATGGCGGCCAATGCATGTTGCACATAGGGAAGGTATTCTGGGCTATTTCGTTGGCCTTTGTGTTGCCAGACGGTCATATCCGGAGCGTCAGTCTCGAGCACTATGGCTTGCAGTGGTATCTGCTCGGCGAGCTTGCTCAGCTTAGTTGAGCGCTCGAATGTCAGCATGCCACCAAAGCCCAGTACGAAACCAAGCTCGATGTATTTTTCGGCATGCTGGATACTGCCGTTGAAAGCATGAATAATGCCGCCGCGAGTCTGTTCAGAGGCCAGAAGTTGCAGGCATTCATCATGCGCTTTGCGATTATGAATAATAACTGGCAAATCATGTTGTTTTGCTATAATCAGCTGCTTAGTGAAAAAGGCTATTTGTTTTTCTTTTAGATTACCGTTGGTTAGCCGCTTTTCATAAAAATCTAGGCCTATCTCACCGACCGCTTTTGGTCTGTGTTGGCTGATTAAAAGGTCGAGCTCGATCAAGTGTTGTGGTTGATGCTCATCGATCAATGTCGGATGTAGGCCGAGCGCTAGTTGCAGACTTGCGTAACGACGACACGTGTCGATGGTGCGGTGAAAGCTAGCGGCGCTAACGGCAGGAACAACGATTTGGTTTACGCCATTATTGGCGCAGCGTTTTAACACAGCATCACGATCTTGGTCGAAATCTTGAAAATCTATATGGCAATGCGTATCAATCATCCCTTCAGTTTACACTTGATTTTAAATGTCACAATCGGAAATTGAGCCTTCAATGGTTAACTTAGAGCGACGCTTTGGTGGCATCGCTAGGCTATACGGTGACGACGGCTTAATGCGTCTGTCGCGTTCGCACGTGTGCGTGATCGGCATCGGTGGTGTCGGTTCTTGGGTGGCTGAAAGTTTGGCGCGCAGCGCGATTGGATGTATAAGTTTGATTGACTTAGATCTTGTCTCCGAATCAAATATCAACCGTCAATTACTGGCAACCAGCGATACTATCGGCCGTGACAAAGTGTTGGTAATGAAGGACCGAATCGAGCAGATCAATCCGCTGTGCAAGGTTCATGCAGTTGATGAGTTTGTCGCTAGTGATAATTTGAGTGAGCTAATAAAGCCTGATTTTGATTATGTGATTGATTGCATTGATGACTTTAGAACCAAAGCGGCTTTGATCAACTACTGTCGAAAGCAGAAAATCAAGATACTCACGGTCGGTGGTGCTGGTGGCCAACTCGACCCGCTGAAAATTAAACAGGTCGATTTAAGCCGCTCCAAACAAGACGTTTTATTAGCCAGAACTCGTAAATTACTGCGCCAAGACTACGGTTTTGCACGTAACTTAAAGCGTAGTTTCGGCGTACCATGCGTGTATTCTGATGAGCAATTGGTTTACCCTGACGGCGATGGTGGTCTGAGCCCTCAACGCCCCATTGCCAGTGTTGACTCCGACGCTAATAACAATGCACTCAACTGCGCCGGTGGTATGGGTTCAATTACCCATGTTACAGGCACCTTTGCCTTTGTCGCATCGGGCTTTGTGATTACTCAACTCGCCAGTGCTTAAGCCACTGGCAATATTCGAAACCTTTGATACAACCCATGCTAGCTAAAAAAATACAAGCCCAACAAACCGACGTCTTATTAGCAACATTGAATGCGCGTTACATACATAGTGCCTTTGGCTTAAGGTATCTCAAGGCAAACCTCGGCGAGTTTGAAGATCGTTGTGATATCCACGAGTTTACCCTCGAGTCACGCCCAGAAGACATTGTCGAGCAACTACTACTTAGTTCACCCAAGGTTGTTGGTTTCGGAGTCTATATCTGGAATGTGGTGCAAACCGAATGTGTGGTGGCACTACTTAAGGCCGTGGCGCCTGGTGTGATCGTGGTCTTAGGGGGGCCGGAGGTGAGTCATGAAAATGACGATCAGGCAATCGTTGGCTTAAGCGACTATGTGATCACTGGCTGGGGCGAAACAAGCTTTCGAGAATTACTTGCTGAGTTGTTAACTGATGCAGTTCCTGCGGCCAATAAAGTGCCTACAGCGGATGCCAATAAAGTGCCCGAGGTTAAACTAGTGCCTGTGCCTACAGCCAAAATAATAGCCGGCAAGCAGCCTAAGCTTGAGCATATTAATATGCCTTACTACCTTTACAACGACGACGATATAAAAAATAGAGTGTTGTACGTAGAGGCGTCGCGAGGCTGCCCTTTTAAATGTGAGTTTTGTTTGTCGGCCTTAGACAAAACTGCATGGCCGTTCGATCTCGATGCGTTTCTTGAGCAAATGGATATTTTGCATCAACGGGGCGCTAGGCACTTTAAATTTGTCGATCGTACATTTAATCTCAAGATAAAAAATAGTTTACGCATACTCGAGTTCTTTCTTGCACGAATGAGCGATGATTTATTTTTACATTTCGAAGTAGTGCCAGATCATTTGCCTGAAGCATTAAAGGATATGATCGCAAAATTCCCCGCCGGCAGCTTGCAGTTCGAAATCGGCATTCAGACATTTAACCCCGAGGTGCAGAGTCGCATTAGCCGCAGGCAGAATAATGAGCAAGCAAAGCTAAACCTCGTATGGATTCGCGATCATACTAACGCCTATGTGCATGCCGATCTAATTTTTGGTCTGCCTGGCGAGAGTTTCGACAGCTTCGCAAGTAGCTTTAATCAGCTTTACGAATTAAAACCACATGAGATCCAAGTGGGTATTTTGAAGCGACTGAAAGGCTCGCCTATTGTTCGGCACACTCAGCAGCACCAATTGGTATTTAATCCTAATCCGCCGTTCAGTATTTTAAGCAGTGACACGGTTGACTATGCTACGGTTCAGTTCGTCAACCGCTTTGCTCGCTATTGGGACCTTATCGGCAATTCGGGGCGCTTCAAGAATTCTTTACCTTTGTTGCTTGGCGATGCTCCATTTGAACGCTTTTCGATCGTGGTTAGTGGGTTGTTCGAAATTACGGGTCAAACACATAAGATATCGTTACTACGGTTTTACGATCTGATTCATCAAATTGGGCTAGATTACTTAGAGTTATCCTCGACTGAATTGATTGATGTACTTCGGCTCGATCATGCCGGTTCGGGTTTGAAGTCTTCGCCAAAATGCCTAATCGCGGCTAACAGAGGCCAATCTGATGTCCCCAAATCTCATAAAAGTCGCAATTCAAGGCAAGCTCGCCACTGAAGTATATAAAAAGTATTTTGTCACTGGCATGACAAAACGTGCGTTGATTTGACACTATTTGTCATGCTTTTTTAATGATATTTATCAATCACTTAGTGGTATTTTTCAGCGTTTTTTAAGTTTTTCGAAACTGCTTGAATGCAAACACTCTACTACGTATAACTACTCTATAGGCAGCACGAACTTCTCTGTTAGCCTTGAGTTAGTAGAGTAGGGTCCAAAGCTCAAGGTTTTGGTGGTGGGGTAGCCGATCACGAGGTATTTATACCCATTTATACCTCGTGTTAGGTTCTCTCCCAGAAGCTTAAGTCTGCCCCTTCCTCCCCTTTATTGCATGCTCATCACTCGGAAATAGGTCGATGCTTGTTACCAAGCACTAGCCAAGTGATGATCGCCAAAAATATAATAGCCAATAGCAATGAGGCGTAAACCCAAATTAGCCAAAAGGGCTTATATATCATGCTCAGGTTATAGGTGCGTGCTTCGGGCAGATACACGCTTCGACCATTGGTGTTGGCTCGTTCGATGCTGAGTTCGGTC
>JBLHXJ010000064.1:0-12595 GCA_047629535.1 Arenicella sp.
CCCAAATCCCATATGGTGAGTATACACCATGGATTAGCCGTTGAGGCTAGCATTGAGTAACTACCACTAATACCGCACTTGTACGAAAACGTGAGATAGTGCTAACCCTTATTCGCTGGCCAATCGACGATATAGTCTTGAATATCATCCTCACTGATCTCGCGTTGAAACCGAACCCGGTGACGAACCGACTGACCTTGATGATGAACGCTCTCACTATCAGCCGAATTTAGATGGTGCCAGCTCGGCAAATCTTCACCTTCCAGTAATAAACGATATGCACAACTTGGCGGCGCAAATGCAGCGGAGTCTGCAACATTATTCTTATTCATGGTCACACAACTCGGCACCCGTGTGGAGCGATTACTATAGTCAGTGCATCGGCATGTCTGATCATCGAGCAAATCACAGGCTACATCGGTAAACACCAACTGATCACTATCTTCATCTTGGAGTTGGGTTAAACAACATTTTGCACAACCATCGCAAATACTCTCCCACTCCTGCGGAGTCATCTCGAATAAGGTTTTGCTTTGCCAGAAAGGTTTGTCATCGTGCATTGCTTGTAAGGCCCATCGCGCCAAAAGTTAGAGGAGGCAACATCGCCAAGCATGGAGTTTATCATGCTTGCTGCTACTTGCATGAGCCGGGCTGGTAGACGGACATCGATGCCATTTAAACTCTGGCCTAGACTGACCTATAACTTGAATCAGCTTTTTATTGTGCCGAGTGAAAATTGTCTCGGCAGCGGCACCATTGAATATAACTTTAGATATACTCGGATAACGACTGAATAACGCGCTGAAGTCATTCAGCTGCTCAGTACCTTTAACGATCGCGCTATCAAGACTGCCTTGACGTTCGCAATCGCTTAAAACATCCCATACTGCAACTCCTGCACTTTGCAACGCTAGGCTACGTTGGTGGTAATCTAGGCTCAATTCAAAAGCGAACAACTGCGACATTATCCACCAAAAGGCATTGCGCGGGTGTGCATAATACTGGTTCTCTCGGAGAGATATTTGACTTGGCATAGAGCCCAAGATTATAAGCTTAGGAGAGGCGCCCAAAATAGGCTTAAAAGCAGCCATAAAGTGGTATTCCCGAGTAAGGTTAGTGGTGCGCTAACTTTACAACAAGCTGAGAAATTTGTGTTTGCAAGCTCTGTCGAAATTTCGGAATTTTAGATTCTATCTCATAGTAGTACTTATAAAATCCATCTTCATCGCGCATTTTTTCAAACAAACGTAAACGCTCACAATGATAACGCTCGTCATTTATCTCATTGTGTCGTGCAAAATCCAGCAATTCTCTGGCGAATTCAAAATCTCCTTCAGCCAGCAACTGCTCAAACCTCTGATCAAAACTGAGGTCCTCTATGTCTTCAGCTTTTTCCTTAGTATCAAACTGTAAAATGTCGTTAGCATCAAACGAACCGTCGTCAGCCAAATCCATATATGAAACACCCTCTAAAACATCTTTCTCAATCGCACTCTTTTCGACTGCATGCATAACTGAGTAGTCTTTTTTACTAGACTCATCAGCTGTCGTTAATTCAGCATCTGAGTCGACGTCAATGTAACTCTCATCGATATCCTGCAAGGGAACAGTGTTGAATTCAACCTGATCATTCGATCCAAATAAATTTAGCGATTGGCCGAGCGCATATAACCGATCACGCGTTAGGTAGGCCAAGCAACTTAAGGCAAACAAGCACAATAGCAACCATTGCCAAACGGCTATAGTGTATTCAACTACTGGCCCTGCATTTCTATTAGAAACTATTGCGGACATATTTTCAGCATCGTTTGCCGACGCTTGCTGGATCGCCGTCAAGGCCACCTGTTCAGCCGATGCTTCTTCGCCTATATAGCCTTTCAGATCAACTATCTGCTTCTCCAAAAATTCAATTTTCTGATCTTTACGGGACATTTGCTGAGATAGGTTACCAACAGTCTCAGTTAACGACGCGATAATGTTTTGTGCTTGCAGTGGGTCCGCTGCGCCCGCATCCTGAGCGGCCGTGTCAATACCCGTCACTTGAAACGGTGATGCAGCGACACCCCCATTGGCATTGCTCATCTCATTGTTGATGCTTTCAGAATCATTCTGACCGGCGAGACTACTACCCGAATCAAATTGTTGCGTCGCGTTATTACTATTTTTCAGCAGCCTCGAGGCATCAGCTTTTAGGTCGTATGGCTGATCAAGCTCTATCTCAGCGATCCTAGCTTTGGCCTGAGAATCACTTAGGTTTTTAACTATTGATTGATCCGGAATTATGAGGAAAGAGCCAGCTTTCAAACTACTGATTGAGCGACTCGAAAAAGCATCAGGATTAGCCTTATAAAGGCCCCACATCATTTGGCTTCTGGAAACGCCCATAGCACGATTAATTCTACGCGCAACCCGCCACAACGACTGCCCATCCAAAACAGCGCCAAATTGCTTAGCAATTCTACCCGTCTGAGCGGTGTCGTAAGGGCCCATTACGGCACCAGCGGTTGTCGCATTCGAGCGGCTATCGAACGACTCGGATAGAGAATTTATCGCGTTAGAGCTGTTAGCCGGAATTACTTTAATGCCCCCAGCACGTAAATCCATTAACACGTTGAACTGCTTACTGAACTCAATATTGTTGTCAACTAGGTCAAGTGTGAAGCTCACGTACGGTTCGTTAACCACCGAATCGGAGCTTAAGATAACCGATAACTGAGAATTTGACCGGTCTAATGTGGCCGTGACCTTGGCTGAACCGGCACCGTCGAACTGTCTAGATTTTAAGTTAATACTTAAAGAATTGGGGTCAGCGACGTTAAACAATGGCACACGTACCGAAAGAGGCTCGCCGATATAAGAATTTGCCTCGGCTGCACCAAGGCCCAACGCGTTCGCGTCAATACTGATCAAGCAAGCAAAAATGGACAATGGCGCCAGCAGGCGAACCATTAGTCGATGTGAATTCGACATCCTAAATTTAGAATGACTTGAGAGAACCGGCCCCTTAAAACCGCTCTTCTCAGCGAGACAGAGCCTCATGAGTATCCCCTAATTTTCATATAATATCAGTGTCTTGCTTAACCTAAAGCACACTAATAATCTCTACATACACACAGCCAACTACTGAGTCGAACCACGCGCCAACCACTGCAACCAGTTAGTCAGTTTCGAGCTAACAATTACCCTGTAACACTCACCAACTAATCTCATCGCTAAGTCTGAAGCAGCATCGCATATGAATCAATGCGACAACGATTCAAAAATTGCCTGTTTTGCTGATATTTGACTACTATTCATCTAAGACAGATGGTAACTGACAATTATTTTCAACTTCACCCTATAACAAGCTGATTCCGTAAGCTTTTATAGTTGCTCAGCTCGTTGTTGAAGAATGCTCACCGCCGGTAGAGTTTTACCCTCGAGAAACTCCAAAAATGCGCCACCGCCGGTTGAGATATAAGAAATTTTATCAGCAACCCCATACTTATCAATTGCTGCGACAGTATCACCGCCGCCGGCTATCGAAAACGCGGCTGAGTCAGCAATAGCATGCGCTAATGCTTTGGTGCCGCCACCAAATTGATCAAATTCAAACACTCCGACGGGGCCATTCCATACAATCGTTCCAGCACCTTTCAATAGCGCTGCAAATTGCTCTGCTGTGGCTGGACCAATATCGAAAATCATATCGTCAAAAACAACGTCACGTACCGGTTTGGTGACTGCCTCGGCGGTTGCCGAGAATTGTTTTCCGCAGACGACGTCAATGGGCACGGGTATATCGCCATTAGTCTTCTGCGCTTTAGCTGTCAAGGCATTAGCTTGCTCGATTAAATCGTGCTCACACAAGGACTTACCCACCTCGTAGCCGGCCGCTGCGATAAAGGTGTTGGCAATACCTCCACCAACAATTAGCTGATCAACCTTATCAGAAAGCGCATCAAGCACCGTCAGCTTGGTGGATACTTTAGAACCTCCGACAATTGCGATAATCGGTCTAGCCGGATGGTCTAAGGCTTGGGCTAATGCCGATAACTCATTGCTCAACAATGGTCCAGCGCATGCGATCGGCGCAAACTTAGCCACGCCATGAGTAGATGCCTGCGCCCTGTGAGCGGTGCCGAATGCATCCATAACAAACACATCGCACAAACCAGCCATGGCCCTCGCTAAAGACTCGTCGTCAGCCTTTTCGCCAATATTAAAACGCACGTTTTCGCATAAAACGATTTCGCCGTCGCGCAACTCAACACCGTTTAACCAGTCTTTCTCTAGGCGCACCGTCATCGCTAAGTACTCGCTCAAACGTGCCGCGATCGGCTGCAACGATAACGCCTCATCTGGTTGGCCTTCAGTTGGCCGTCCAAGGTGAGACATCAACATGACCTTAGCACCCTTTTTTAGCGCCAATGTTATGGTCGCGAGTGAAGCACGAATACGAGCGTCATTGCTTACCACTCCATCGCTAATTGGCACATTTAGATCTTGACGAATTAGAACTCGCTTGCCCGCGAGGTCGAGGTCTTGCATACGAAGTATATTCATTGAGACGCGTTATTAGTTAGTTATGGGTGGTCAAACTGGCTAGAGTTTGTTGACTGTGGCAACTACATTATCAACGGTAAAACCAAAGTGCTCAAATAGCTGATCAGCAGGAGCCGACTCGCCAAAGCTGGTCATACCCACTACCGCACCTTGAAGGCCAACATACTTATACCAATAATCACTAATGCCGGCTTCTAAGGCAACACGCTTAGTCACTGCCGCTGGAAGAACCGCTTCTTTATAAGCGGCATCTTGGGCGTCGAAACAATCAGTCGACGGCATTGATACGACGCGAACCGCCTTGCCTTGTTTTGCTAGCGCAATAGAAGCATCCATCGCTAAGGCGACTTCTGAGCCAGTGGCAATCAAAATTACATCAGCGGCGCCATCACAATCTTTTAACACGTAGCCGCCTTTTTCAATATTGGCTAGCTGGGTTGAATCGCGTACTTGGTGTGGCAAATTTTGACGTGAGAAAACCAAACTACTCGGCTTATCTTGCGCTTCGATGGCCACTTTCCAGGCTACCAAGGACTCAACGGCATCACATGGGCGCCATAGCGACATATTTGGAATTAAACGCAAGCTGGAAACGTGCTCGACCGGCTGGTGAGTTGGGCCGTCTTCGCCGAGCCCAATTGAGTCATGGGTTAAAACATAGATGACCGGCTGCTTCATCAGTGCCGACATACGCATACCGTTGCGCATATAATCAGCAAATACTAAGAATGTGCCAGCATAGGCCTTGAACCCGCCATGCAAGGCGATACCATTTGAAATTGCGGCCATCGCAAATTCGCGCACGCCAAAGTACAAATAGTTACCGGATGCATCATCGGCACTAATGCCTTTAGAACCATTCCAAATGGTGTAATTAGAGCCGGCTAAATCAGCTGACCCGCCGATTAGCTCGGGCAGCAGAGGGCCGAGTTGGTTCAAAGCATTTAAACTTGCTTTACGTGTTGCAACAGTCAGCCCAGCTTGATCGGCTTCAACCACTAACTTGGTCGATTCAGCCGCCCAGTTGGCTGGCAATTGTGCGGTCATACGACGCGAGAATTCTGCCGCCTGTTGAGGATTTTCAGCTTGATATGCATCATAGGTAGCTTGCCAAGCCTGCTCAGCCTGGGCCCCTTTTAGGCTGCCATCCCACGACGCTTTTATATCTGCTGGCACTTCAAATGGTGCGGCATCCCAGCCAAGGCGTTCTCGTACTAATGAAATTTCGTCCGCTCCCAGCGGTGATCCATGACAATTTTCGGTTCCTTCTTTATTCGGCGAACCTTTGCCAATAACAGTTTTACAGCAGACCAAGGTTGGCTTAGTTGTTTCAGCTTTTGCTTGCGTTATCGCGGCGTGTAAAGCCTCCGCGTCATGACCGTCTACGTCAGCAATGACATGCCATCCATAGGCCTCAAATCGAGCCGGTGTATCATCAGTAAACCAGCCCTCAACGTTGCCATCAATTGAGATGCCATTGTCATCCCAGAAGGCCACAAGTTTACCAAGACCGAGTGTGCCCGCCAAAGAGCATGTTTCGTGAGAGATACCCTCCATCAAGCAGCCGTCGCCCATAAATACATAGGTATTATGATCGACGATCGTGTGCTCGTCGGTGTTGAACTGAGCCGCTAACGTTTGCTCAGCAATAGCCATACCGACAGCGTTGGCAATACCTTGGCCTAGCGGGCCAGTAGTAGTTTCGATGCCTGGCGTGTAGCCATATTCTGGATGACCGGGAGTCTTGGAGTGAAGCTGACGAAAGTTCTTTAAATCAGCCGCACTAAGGTCATATCCAGTGAGGTGAAGAAGAGAATAAATCAACATTGACCCATGGCCATTCGATAAAACGAATCTATCGCGGTTATGCCAGCTAGGATTTTTCGGATTATGACTTAAGAAGTCGTTCCATAAAACCTCGGCAATATCCGCCATACCCATTGGTGCACCAGGGTGGCCTGAATTGGCTTGTTGAACAGCGTCAGCACTGAGCACGCGAATTGCGTTGGCGAGTTGTTGGCGGTTAGTCGACGGCATGAAAGGAGCTCCTTGAGCAAATATTTGGAAAATTTAGGCCAGTGCCGTTTAGCCAAAAACAAGCCAACACACACCACGCCTAAGAACAACGCGTAATATAACAAATTTGAATATTGATGCCTCGAATGAGGACCAAAATATGTGTTTTTTTTGTAAGCCGGGGACCACGGTTATTACAAAAAAATAGTCTATAAGCTAAATTAGCCATAGAATTACGACATTGTTCATCGAGCAAACCTAAAAAAGCTCGTAACAAAGTAAACGGTGTTGCGCGCAGCCGCTTAGAAGTAAGAGAACGCCACACCCAGCGCCACCAACTTTGGCACTATAAACTCTGTATTGCCAATCTTCACCACAGCTTCAACGTAACGTTTATCAATGTTTTCGGGGATCTCCCCAAACTCTAAATTCGGCTCTACAGTAATTCGTTTTACTTCGCCGTGGCAAAATAAACCTGAATAGGTTTTTCTTGCTGCATTAGGAATCGGGTTTAAGACAACCAACAAAGCATCTTTCGCAGACGGACTTTTATCCGTTGATTTAGCATCATGCAAGCCGGCGTAGGATAATACTGGTAAGCGCTGATTACGCCAATTAACGTGACCCTTCATCCAACTCGCAGGGGCCTTTGCTAGCATTTCGATTTCGGGCTTTGCCACCACTTCTGAAATAGTTTCAACCGGCAGCAGCAAAGGCATTCTAGCCGAAGGCAAAATATAACAATCTAGTGTTTGAGTGCTCATAAGTCAGCGTTATTTCTCTTATTATTGTTGCAATAGTTTGCTATGAATCAAGCTCAATCGGCGCATCGAGTTTTAAGTGCTGATTAAACACCTGCACCAAATTCTCTAATAGGTATGGCTTGCCTAGAAAGGCGCTGCACCCTAAAGCCGTTGCTTTATTGATGTACTTCTCTGTTGCACGAGACGAGATCATCACCACCGGAATATGCTTTAGATCGTCGACCGACTTAACCCATTCCAATAGCTCAAAGCCGTCCATTCGAGGCATTTCGATATCCAGAAGAATCATGTCTGGAGCTTCCTGATTCAATTGAATTTGCGCATCCAAACCGTCTTTAGCAAGCAACGAATTAATACCCAAACCAGTGATATCACGCTCAGCAGATTTACGCACAGTGAGCGAATCATCGACCACCATAACGGTGGGGATGGTTTGTGAAATAGTCGCATTCTGATCCGGAATAGAGACAAAAGATTCGTAGTAAGAAATACCAACCAAGTCTAACAAGAGCACCACTGCACCATTGGCTCGAATTGTCGCGCCAGCGTAAATCGGTATTCGACCTAAATGTTCTCCAAGATTCTTAACCACAATTTCTTGTGTATCCAGTAATTTTTCAACAATCACCGCAATATTCTGCACGCCAGCATTAACCAATATTACCGACTGCTTACCACTCTGCATTACCAGCTTAGAGTCGTATCCCAAGTAATCTGCTAAGTCGATTAAGGCATAGCTTTGGTCGCCGACATTCATTTTTGGTTTTTCAGCTTTAAGGTAGCCAATCAATTCATCGGCATCAACATTAATGATGCGCTCAATTGTGCGTGCGGAAATGGCAAATGTTTCAGCGCCAGAGTTAACAAACATGGCACTTGAAACCGCAAGTGAGATTGGTAGGCGAATAATAAAGTGCGAGCCGACGCTCTTGTTTTCAATATCGTAAGCGATACTGCCACTCATGCGACGCAGGGTTGATTGCACCACATCCATACCAACACCACGACCTGAAATTTGGGTCAACTTCGACGCCGTACTAAAACCACTTTGAGAGATATACATCAGCATATCCTCGGGGTTTAGCGGCTGATCTTCAGTCAGGAGTTTATCGTCAATGGCTTTCGCTCGAATTTTCTGCAAATCCAGACCTACGCCATCATCACGCACCGAAATCATAATTTCTCGGGCCACCTGTCGGCACTCTACAGTGACTTTACCAACTTTGGTCTTGCCTGACTTTTTGCGCTCTTCAGGCGGTTCGATGCCATGGTCAACCGAGTTACGCAGCATGTGCTCTAAGGCTGGAACCACACCATCGAGAATAGTCTTATCTAAACGCACATCAGCGCCGACCATTTCTAACTCAACGTCTTTATTTAGCTCGCGACCAGTTCGACGCACAACTTGTCTCAATTGAGCACCGATACCGCCAAATGACACCAATCGGACCTGCATAATTTCATCTTGCAGCTCTCGGTTAAGACGCTCTTGCTTCTGTAGCGAGGTCTCAGCTTTGTAAACGAAGCTACTCAAGCTGTTTTGAATGCCGCCTAACTCATCGAGATTTTCGGCTAGACCACGGGACAGTTGCTGTAACTTTGTGTATCTATCGAGTTCAAGAGGGTCAAACTCATCACCACGCTCGGTGTTTAAACTTTGATTAGTACGTGACGTAATTTTACTATCAGCTTCGATCTCTAGCTCTCGGAGTTGCTTGCTAAAGCGCTGCACATTGCTATAAAGCTCCTCGACAACTGACTTGACCGTCATCACATCTTCGCGCATTTGCGAGCGGTTCATACTGGCATCACCAACAAAGTTGGTTAGTGAGTCTAGTGTGTCGGTTCTGATTCTAAGTGCTGCGGCTCGGTCTCGCACAGCTTGCTCTTGCCGATTAATATCTTTCTGCTCAGCGGCGCTGACTTCAGTAGAGCCAGGCACAAAAATCGCGGCTTCTACAGTCGATGCTGAGGCGAATGGGTCGACCTCGGGTGTATCTACGCCCGGCTCAGCTTGACTTCCGTCCACGCGTGCGTCGACCGACAACTGTTGCATTAGTGCCGCAAAATCGTCAATCGATCCGTCACTTATTAATTGATTACTACCAACAACCATCACATCAAAAGACTCTTCTAAAAGTGCCTTCGCGTGCTTAAATTCACTGGCTTTGGAAACAGATAGGTCTTCTATATAGACCTGCACTCGGCTTATGAGCGGGCTAATATCGTCGAGTATACCGTCGCTATCGGTCGCCAGGTTACTCAGCGCCACACATTGATCCAACATCTGAGGAGCAATCTTCTTCCACCCTTTTGCTGACTTCCAATTGGCGTTAATATCGCCTGCTTGAGCGGCAATTCGAGTTAGGCCCTCGCTAATATCAATACGGCTAAGCTCATCTTCGACCGGTGCTTCTTCTTCGGTCGGCTTAGTCGCCTGCATAATCTCAGCCTTAGCCGCTGTCTGATCGACCTTAGCATTGGCAACAACGCCAAGCTTTACCAGCAATTCGTTAGACGCCTGAAACTGATTATTAGCTTGATAAGCGTTCGATGCAGAATCAACCGCGTCAACATAGAGCTCAAGGGTTTTTCTAACCCCGCGAAGATCATCTTCGTTGCGGATAAAATTGCTCTCTAAAAAGCTCTCAGCATGATGAGTTAAGTCTCCTAACGCATTAGCCTCGGCCATCAACGAGCTGCCTTTAATGGTATGTAAATGACGCATTACATTTGCCATCGCAGGCGCCATTTTGCCTAGAGTTAACAGTTTAGCGACCTCATCGTCTAGCTCATGATGTAGGCCGCGAAGCTCTTCAACAAAGATTTCCCTAAGCTCAGCACTTACACCATCAGCGTCGGCATCAACTATAGTTGCAAAAACCAGTTCTTGTTCTGGCTCTTGTTCTGATGGGTCAGATAATTCCAGCAAACTTTCTGACTCAACCGATAGCAGGTCATCTGCAAGCAGATTAGTTAGATCGTCGGGAATAAGACTTTCGCTTTGTGCTGCTTCAGTCACAACGTTTTCAGGTTCAATAGACTTAGACTGCTTAAAGGCGGATAAGGACGACTCAAAGCTACTCAAGTCTTCATCACTTACGGCCGCAATCTCGGCATCTAAATCTCGATCCTCAATCAAATCATCGATTGGGTCGAGGCCTTCGAAAACAGCCGCCACTCGATCCGCATCGCTGTCTGAGTCTTTCATAATCCCGTCAACTGGCGCTTGGTCTACATCAGACTCGTCGATATCAGAACCATCAACATCCAGGTTAGTCAGCTCGAAATCATTAAATTCATCGTCGCTCATATCTAGCTCGATGATGTCGCCAGCATCTAAATCAATCTCAAGGTCTTCAGAGATCAAGGTATCTTGGGCTAAAATTT
Source organism: Arenicella sp. (assembly GCA_047629535.1). Lineage (GTDB taxonomy): Bacteria > Pseudomonadota > Gammaproteobacteria > Arenicellales > Arenicellaceae > Arenicella. The sequence continues at coordinate 10,716 of JBLHXJ010000064.1, forward strand.
CATCTTCGCTTAACGACTCGAAATCGGCAACTAAGCCTTGATCAAGTTCAACTATGTCTTCATTAAGCTCAACCAAGCTTAAATCTTCATCATCATTGGATGGCCGTTCGCCAACTGAGCTATGACTATTGGCTAAAATTTGCGCTTCAAACTCTGCCTGTATTGCATCTTCTAAGCGATCTTGAATTATCTTGAACTCGCCAACATCCCAGTGATAAAAAGGATAACTATCTAGCGTATTGTTAAAGCCTTCTCGACTCTGGTCTAGTAATTTGCTTAGCAGGGCATGCTCGCCTTGGCTTATATTAGTGCCATTTTCGACCTTTGCCTGACATAGATTTTCAGCGCTTTGGTAAGCCGCAGCAACATCATTCATGCCCAAGGTACGAGAATTACCTAGCAAGGTATGTATCGCGATTGATAACGCCTTATCACCGCCTAGTAAAATTTCGTCTTTACCTAACTCTTCGGCCATTTGACTCAGTTTAGACTGGCCCTCTTGAACAAATATCGCGCGAGTCTCTGGGTCACTTACTAATGAATAAGCGACACTCTCTGCCTCTAGCTCACTGCCTAGCCCATCAAAACTGTCATCATCAACAACGTGCGAATGCTCCGCGATTGACTCAATGATTTGTTCTTCAGCAGCCTCGGCGTCAAGTGAGTGAGCCTCTAGCACATCACCCAGCTCTTGATTGGAAAGATCGAGAAGCGAATCTTCCTCGAGCATCATTTCGCTGGCAAACTCTATAACACTACTCTCAGAATTCATTTCTAGTATGTCGGCCAACTCGTCATCAGACGCTGGCTGATAAAGTTCCAACACTTCTTTGCCTGCGTCTTCTGGTTCAACCTCTTCTAGTTCAAAATCAGCATAATCAATGCTGACCGAGTCGACCCCAGAGAAACTTGAAATATCTGTAATTGGAAGATAGTCTACGGCGGACTCTGATGAGACTTCAATTTCCTCGACTAGCTCTTCCGTCTGCTCAGAGACATCGGCTTCTGCGACCGCAGTCAGCGGTTGCTTAGCCGCATCCTCGGGTCCGGCACTGATTAGTTCGGTCTTACGGCCCCATTCAGCGGTATCAATTAGATGTTGATTTGCGTAACGATTGTCAAGCTGAGTCTGAAACTCATCAAGTGCTTCACGAGCGAAACCCAAAGTACCCGCACTAAGTGGTTTCTCGGTATCGAGAACGAAATTAAACAAGGACTCACTTAACCAAGCGATTTCCGCGACGCCCTCAAGGCCTACCATTCTAGCGCTGCCCTTAAGCGTATGAAATGCTCGCCTAAGCTCGCGAATTGCATTGCGGTCGTTAGTGTCCGCTGTACATATTTGATGTTGAATATTCGCTTCGTCAAGAACTTCAACACTCTCTTCTAGAAACACTTCAAAAATTGCGTCATCGACAATCGGCGATTCTTTGTGGTCTGCGGCATGTAGCTTTGCAATGTCAGTCGCCGAAAGACTTTCAGTAGCAAGTTCTGCTGCTTGAATCTGGTCAACAACCTCATCACCAAGTTCAGTAATGTCCATATCATCATGGAAGCGCACCGATGCCTCGTTTTGATCGGACTCAATTGCCGATCTTTTGTAAACTTGGTCGGCATCTTGTTGAATTTCTTCGGCGGTTTCTTCAGTGCCATAGAGCGTGATTATTTGCTCGGTAATCACCGCCATGTTGTTTTGCAAACTATTGGTGATATTGTCAGTCAAGAATGTAGGCTCTTGAGAAATAACATCGACTAGTCTATCTTGCTCCTTAACCAGGTGCTCTACCTCAGACAACTTAGTCTTCCTAGCAAGCGTCGTTAAGTCTCGCAAGCTCGACTTCAGGTTGGTAAATAGTGCAAGGTCAGATTGATTAGTTAGC
>JBLHXJ010000065.1:0-12375 GCA_047629535.1 Arenicella sp.
CTAAAACACACAATCAACTTAAGTCGTCTTTAAATAACTTTGGCAATACGGTGCTCACTGCTCGAGAGCAAATGGTGTTGCAATTGATGCTTGCGGGCAAGCCGTCGAAAACCGCGGCTAGAGAATTGAGCATCTCGGTAGATACCGAACGTGGGCACCGCAAAAATATTTACTCTAAGCTTAAGGTTAGCTCTCAAGCCGAACTATTTTCACTGATCTTTAGTGTACTAGGGGAGGTTGCTGGTGATGGCGTGACCGACCCTTATGCGGCGTACCTTCAATTGGCTGCGGACGAGGCATAAGTCAGGGCTTTTCGAGCCAGCCTTTAAACCTGTTTTTTCTGCTATTGCTGAGTTATCGCTAGATCTGTTTTACCTATTGTAAATAGATTTAGCGGGCACTCGATGATAGACTTATACAGCTTGATTAGCAGTTAGCTGCACGCTTGAAAATAGCTTGTTCTACAGTATAAAAAACTTGGTAGAGGCTAAATTTTGGCGTTTTGATGCGACGTAAGATTTTTAATCATGCTCGATAACAATCATAGATCCTAGGCTTTAGCCGCTTTAAATGGCGCTAAGTTGAATAGGGCAGACCGCTAACCATTAAGGGAAAACTCAGTGCATATCTTAATCAGTAACGACGACGGGTATAATGCTCCTGGGCTATTGGTCTTGGCAGACGCGCTTAGAAATCAACACCACAGAGTCACCATTGTTGCACCACGTGAAAATGTTAGCGGTTGTGGAATGAGCTTGTCACTGCGTCGCTCAGTGGCGGTCGAAAAAGCCGCTGAGAACTTGTTTATTGTCGACGGTACCCCAGCGGATTGTGTCTATATTGGTTTAAACAACCTAGTTGAGGAACCCGTTGATCTGGTGATTAGTGGCATTAATAATGGTCCTAATTTAGCCGACGATATTTTGTATTCGGGTACCTTCGCCGCCGCTATGGAAGCGCGACGTATGGCGATGCCGAGCATCGCATTGTCGATCACAGAACGCAGCGTTCAGCATTATGAAACCGCCGCGTATATTGCGGTTCAAATGAGCAACGCCTTACCGCTGCTTAATTATCGAAGTTTATTGGCGGTATTAAATGTCAATGTGCCAGACATACCGGTGGCCGACCTCAGAGGCTTCAAAGCTACCGTTTCGGGACAGAGGGAGGCGCCCTTGCCACCGATCAAAGAAGCCAGCAAGGGTAACTTATCGCAGTACCGTCTTGGCTTAGCGGGCGATTTTCGTCGAACAAAACGAAATAAAATGCAAGATTTTGAAGCGGTGGAGCAAGGCTACGCCTCGATTACGCCGTTTAACGCTACCTTCGACGACAGTGCTTACGTTGATGATGTGCAAGTTTGGCTCGACACGCTCTAGCTGAGCGTTTATTGATATGTATACGCAACAACTTACTAAACCACAATATGCCGGTAGCGGCATGACGTCTGACCGTACTCGTCGCCGTTTGATCGAGCTAATTAAGACCATGGGTGTAAATAATAGCGCTGTTCTAGCGGTAATGCAGAGTTTGCCGCGGCATATTTTTGTTGAGGAGGCGCTGGCCAGTAGAGCTTACGAAAACACCGCTTTGCCGATTGGTTATGGGCAAACGATTTCGCAGCCATATACGGTAGGTTTGATGACCCAAACTTTATTCAATAGACCGCGCGCTAAAGTGTTGGAAATTGGCACAGGCTGTGGCTATCAAACGGCTATATTGGCGCCTTTGTGTGATGAGGTTGTTAGTTTAGAGCGGATTGTCAAATTGCACCGAAGAGCGCGAGACCTGCTCTACGACCTCGGCGTTCGCAACGTTAAGTTCAGGCATGGAGATGGCTTTGCAGGTATGCAAGATTTCGCTCCATACGATGGCATATTGGCCGCTGCGGTATCAGAAGATGTACCGCAACAATTGATCGACCAATTAGCCATGGGGGGCAGGGTGGTGATGCCCGTAGGCAAGGGCGAGCGACAGGTATTATTGGTTATTGATAAAACTAGTAGCGGATTAATTGAGCAAGAAATTGAAGCTGTGCGCTTCGTGCCTCGCCTAGCCGGCCTCGGCTAGAATGCACTTAAACGTAACAAATTCACCTTAGAAAGTTAGGCAATCACACGTGAAAATATTTGAACCAATTTACACCACTATCCTGAAGTGGGCCAAGCATAAACACGCAGAACGTTATCTAGCGGGCGTTAGTTTTGCTGAATCATCATTTTTTCCGATACCCGTCGATGTAATGTTGGCACCAATGGTGCTAGCCGATAAAGAAAAAGCATGGCGGCTGGCGGCGATCACGACTGTGATGTCAGTGATAGGCGGCATGTTCGGCTATTTGATTGGTTCGTTTTTGTTCGATACCTATGGTGATCAAATTCTTAATTATTTTCATGCCCACGAAACCTTTGAGGCAGTTAAAGATAAGTATGCGGAGCACGGCATTTTGATTATTCTTTTAGCCGGTTTTACGCCGGTACCGTATAAGATATTTACCATTGCCTCGGGCGTACTTGGTATCGCCTTTTTACCGTTTGTATTGTTGTCACTAGTGGGTCGCGGAGGTAGGTTTTTCTTGGTCGCTGGGCTAGTCCGCCTCGGTGGCGATAAGCTCGAAGAAACAATACACAAGCAAGTAGAACTGCTCGGTTGGGGAACCTTGGCTTTGGTGGCTATTGGCGGCACTGTCTACTACTTCTTAAGCTAAAGTTATTTTCACCTGTGATTTTGCCGAGCATTTAAAATGTTTTTATTCGCAAGATTTAGATGGTCGACGGCTTTGCTTGTGTCTTCTCTGCTGTTGTTGAGTGCTTGTGCACCGCCAGTTAAAGTCGCCGTAGAGGAAAGAACCGTATTAACGGTTCGCCAACAAAGTGAAAAAATTGGTGGTCAAATCATTCGTATCGTAAAGTCGGGTGATACGCTTTATGGCATTGCCTTTGAGACAAACCTCGATGTCAACCAAGTCGCTGCCTGGAATGGTATTACTGATACTAGTCGTTTACAAATCGGCCAGCGTGTTCGCTTGACTAAACCCATTGGCTTTGTCGCTGCCGCGACCACCAGGCCAAAACCAAGTCGCAATAGAGCCGACCCGTCTAGAATTGCCAAGCGAGCGACGGATACCCGAAGCCTAGCTGCGAAACCCAAAGTATCCGCTAGTAAACGCCCTAGTACAGCCTCAACTAGCCGCGTCAAAGTGCCGCAGGCCGAGCAACCTAGTGGTAGCACAAGTCGTGATAGTCGTGAGGTGGCTGGTGTCAATTGGTCATGGCCGTTTGACGGTAAAGTAATTCGGCGCTTCACGCCATCGAGCACTCAACAGGGTATCGACATTTTGGGTAAAATTGGCCAAGCGGTGATGGCATCTGCGCCAGGAGAGGTGGTGTATGTTGGTAATAGCCTGAAAGGGTACGGGAATTTGGTGATTATTAAGCACAACGACAATTTCTTAAGTGCTTACGCTCACAACCAGAAAATCGTGGTGTCCGAAGGGCAAAAAGTTTCGCATAAGCATATTATCGGGTCGGTCGGTAGCAATAATCGTCGAGAAAAGGCTTTGCACTTTCAAATACGCCGCAAGGGCAAACCGGTCAATCCCTTAAGTTATCTCTCTGCGCCATAGGCCTAGGGTATATCTAAGCTAACTATTCATTATTTAGGCTCACTTTTAGGGTTACATTGGGCGTCACGCTCGCTACACTCTAGTTTAATATTTTTTGTACTCTAGCGGCCGGAATAGGCCTTATATTAGCCATGGCAATGGATGACTTTCCTCGCATTAAGCGACTCCCTCCTTACGTATTCAATATTGTCGGTGAATTGAAAGCCGCCGCCCGAGCTCGTGGCGAAGATATTATTGATTTCGGTATGGGTAACCCCGACCAACCGACTCCTCAACCAATTGTTGACAAGCTTTGTGAAGCGGCGCAACGCGGCGACACCCATCGGTACTCCGTGTCTAAAGGAATACCGCGCTTACGTAAGGCCATTTCAAACTGGTATGGTGAGCGCTTTAATGTCGATATCTGTCCAGAGCGCGAGGCCATTTGTACTATCGGTTCGAAAGAGGGCTTAGCACATTTAGCCATGGCCACTGTCGACAAAGGTGACTCGGTTTTGGTACCGAACCCTGCTTATCCAATTCATCCATACGGTTTTATAATCTCCGGAGCTGATATTCGTCACGTGCCAATCGGTAAGGATATTGATTTTTTCGCTGAGTTAGAAACGGCTGTTAAGAACATGTTCCCAAAGCCGAAAATGTTAGTGCTGAATTTCCCTAGCAACCCAACGGCGCAATGTGTTGAGTTAGAGTTCTTTGAGAAAATTGTTGAGATGGCGATCGAACACCAATTCTGGGTGATTCAAGATTTAGCCTACGCCGACATCGTCTTTGACGGCTATGTTGCGCCGTCAATAATGCAAGTGCCAGGCGCCAAAGATATCGCTGTCGAATCTTTTAGCTTATCGAAAAGTTATAATATGCCCGGCTGGAGGGTTGGGTTTTTGGTCGGCAATTCGACCTTAATCGCCGCGCTCGCAAGATTAAAGTCTTATCTAGATTACGGTATGTTTGCGCCGATTCAGATCGCCTCTATCTTTGCCTTAGAAGCGCCAGAAGCGAAAGATTGGATCGCCGATATAAGGGATATGTATCAACGCCGTCGCGACGTGTTATGTGATGGTTTAGAGGCGGCCGGATGGCCAGTAGATCGCCCCAAGGCGACCATGTTTGTGTGGGCTAAAATACCTGAACGTTTCCTGCAACTGGGCTCCATGGAGTTCAGTAAACTATTGCTTAAAGAAGCTAAAGTGGCGGTCTCCCCTGGAATCGGTTTCGGTGATTATGGCGACGATTATGTTCGCTTCGGTCTAATTGAGAACGAGCATCGTACTCGCCAGGCGATTCGTAACATAAAAGCGCTACTACGCCATCCAGAACGGGTTAAAATCTAGCCGCAAGAGAAGGTGTTACTCGATAGTCAATGGCATGGGATTGGGTAACCAGTCCGTGTAATATTTAGAACATACGTATTAAAATCAAATGAAAGCTATAAAAGTCGGTATCTTAGGTTTAGGCACAGTGGGTGGTGGCACGGCAGCCGTGTTACAGCGCAATGCGAGTGAGATTTCACGCCGAATAGGGCGGGTGGTCGAGGTAACAATTGCCTCGGTCAGAAATTTAGACAGCCAACGGTTGTGCGACTGCAGCCAGTTAACCTTAACTCAAGACCCATTCGAAGTGGTCGACGCAAGCGATATCGATATTGTTGTCGAATTGATTGGTGGTGATACGCTGGCAAAAGAATTGGTGCTCAAGGCTATCAGCAATGGCAAGCATGTTGTCACGGCGAATAAAGCCTTGATTGCGCTGCATGGCAATGAAATTTTTGCAGCCGCTGAAGCACGAGGCGTGTCAGTGGGTTATGAATCTGCGGTGGCCGGCGGCATCAGCATCATTAAAGCAATACGCGAAGGTTTAGCGGGCAATAAAATTGAACTGCTTGCTGGCATTATCAACGGTACTGGAAACTTCATTCTCACCGAGATGCGAGACAAGGGCCGATCCTTTGAAGACGTATTAGCTGAGGCGCAATCCTTAGGTTATGCCGAAGCTGATCCAACCTTTGATGTCGAGGGCATAGACGCCGCTCATAAGTTGACCATTCTGGCCGCGATTGCCTTTGGTACTCCACTGCAGTTTGAAAAAGTTTATACCGAAGGTATTTCTAAGTTAAGTTTAACCGATGTCGCTTATGCCGAAGAGCTTGGCTACCGCATCAAACACATAGGCATTGCTAAGAATAGCGACAATGGTTTGGAGTTGCGCGTGCATCCAACCTTGATACCCGAAAAACGTCTGATTGCTAACGTAGATGGGGTGATGAACGCGGTGTTGGTGAAAGGAGATGCGGTAGGCGATACCTTACATTATGGTGCCGGTGCTGGCGCAGAGCCTACGGCCTCGGCAGTGGTAGCTGATATTCTAGATATCACGCGCACGCTGGAGGCCTCAGCCTCATGTCGAGTGCCTCATCTGGGCTTTCAGCCTCAGGCAATAAAGTCGCGTCCGGTTAAAACATCAGATCAGTTTGAGTCGGCTTACTATTTGCGCTTCGAGGTAAACGATGTCGCCGGTGTTATGTCTAAAGTGTCGGCCAAGTTTGCCGATCAGAATATTAGTCTTGAAGCGATTACGCAAAAAGAACCAAAGGTCGGTCAAAATTTTGTCTCGGTTATCTTTATTACACAGTGCACCCGCGAAGGTTTAGTTGATCAAGCCATTGAGAGTATCGAGTCAATGCCTGATGTGCGTGTCGATGCGGTTAAAATTCGTGTAGAACATTTCAACTAAGCCTGACAACCAAATAGGGCACCTGCAAGAGTGCCAACGAGAGTAGCAAAGATGAAATTTATTAGCACACGTGGCGACGCGCCTATTCTAAGCTTTGAAGAAGTGGTATTAGCCGGCTTAGCCAGCGACGGTGGTTTGTATGTGCCTGAGTCATTGCCGACATTCTCTAAAGAGGAGATTGCCAGTTGGGCGGGTCTAAACTACCAACAACTAGCGTTCAAGGTAATTCACCCATTTATTGATGGCGAAATTAGCGATCAAGATCTCACCACTATCATCGACAAGGCCTACGACTCTTTTCGACACCAGGCAATAGCCCCCTTGATTCAGACCGGCCACAACGAGTGGATACTCGAGCTATTTCAAGGTCCAACACTCGCGTTTAAAGATTTTGCACTTCAATTTCTAGGACACCTGCTCGACTTTATTCTGGCTAAGCGTAAGCAAAGAGTCGTGGTAATGGGCGCGACATCTGGTGACACAGGTTCAGCGGCAATTGAAGGTTGTAAACGATGTGACAATATCGATATCTTTATTTTGCATCCGCACAATCGGGTTTCCGAGGTGCAGCGTCGCCAAATGACCACGGTGATCGCCGATAATGTTTTTAATATTGCGCTTGAGGGTAATTTTGACGATTGTCAAAACATGGTGAAGGCCAGCTTTCGTGATCAATCATTCTTACCCGATGGTAGGCAACTGGTCGCCGTAAACTCGATTAATTGGTCGCGTATTATGGCGCAAATTGTCTATTATTTTTACGCATCATTGGCCTTAGGTGGTCCTCATCGAGCTATTTCATTCTCAGTGCCAACCGGCAATTTCGGTGATATTTTTGCCGGCTATTTGGCCAAGCAAATGGGTTTGCCAATTGACCAGCTTATTATTGCGACCAATTCTAACGACATTTTACATCGCTGCATCAGTGACAACGATCATAGTAAGCAAAGCTTGCATCAGTCTTTGTCACCGAGCATGGATATAATGGTGTCGAGTAATTTTGAGCGCTTACTCTTTGACTTGTACGGCCGTCAAGGGTCTGAAATTAAGCGGCTAATGGCTGAGTTTGAAAGTGGCCATATGGCTTTGAGCGATGAAGCTCTTGCAACTGCGCGAGAACTGTTTTCTAGCTTTAGGCTTGACGACGACGCTACCCTTGAGCTGATAGCAGAGGTTTATCAGAGTACTGAATATCTGTTGGACCCTCATACAGCGATCGGTGTCGCAGCCGCAAGAGCCGGGCGACGAAGTAGCGATGTGCCCATGGTGTGCTTGGCAACCGCGCATCCGGCAAAATTCCCAGATTCAATCGACAAAGCGGCCGAACGTTTTGCCGACGCTGGGCTTGAGCAGGTAGCGTTGCCACTGCATATGTCTGACCTCTTTGATCGCGACGAGCGTATGACTGTATTGCCTAATGATATATTTTCAGTCCAATCATTTATTGCTGAAAACGTATAATCGTTAACGACACTCTTCATTTGACAGTATAGATAGGAGCATTAACGGCTAATTAACTTAACGTTATGTGATTGTAAACAAATGGTCTCAACAGCATACTTTCAGTATGATGAGGAGTGCAAAAATAATATAAGTCCCTCGTATACAAGAGGGTAGCCACACCTTCGAGAGTTCATGAGTCAAATAACTAGTTTTATAGCAAAGCGCAGCATGTTGGCCGCCTTATGTGCAAGCCTCACTTTTTGCCTAGGTGTATCAATCTCGGTCGCTCAGGAACGAGACTCGACAGGCAGCTCTCTATCCGACAACGCCGAGCAAAGTGATGCCCAAATCACTTTAAAGCTCGAAGATGTTGATATTCGAGTGCTTATCAATACCGTTGCCGAAGTTAGCGGAAAGAACTTTATCGTCGACCCTCGGGTAAAAGGAAAGGTGTCGGTCATATCTGGTGCGACACTCAACCCAGATCAGCTATACGATGTATTTTTATCGATTCTTGAAGTACATAATTTTGCCACTGTCGATTCCGGTAATGTGATTAAAATATTGCCCAGCAATGTGATTAAACAGCGGCCAACGCCATTGTTGTTTTCGCCCTCGAGCGAGTCGAACGATGCACAAGTCACACAGATTATTCAGCTTAAGCATGCGTCGGTGCAAGATTTGGTCCCGATCATTCGCCCACTGATTCCGCCGACCAGTCACTTTGCGCCGCATATTCCATCAAATAGCGTGGTGATTACCGATACGCTAGCAAATATTCAGCGCGTTTTACAAATCATTAGAAAAATTGACGTGCCCGACAAACGCTCGAATATTAGTGTGGTTAATTTAGATTTTGCTAAAGCGAGCGAATTGGCCGCGACTCTGACGCAATTGGTCGCCGCTACCGCTGACCCCAAAGATGCCGGATCTGCGGGAAAGATCAGCATTCAAGCATTCGACGCGATTAATTCCTTAGTTATCAGCGCGCCCGATGAGCAATACGGAAAAATTCAAGCGTTGATCGATGAGTTAGACATAGAGCGTGAAGTCGAGGGTAATGTTAATGTCATCTCGCTAAAGCACGCTAAGGCTGAAGATCTGGCGGCAATTCTGAAAGATTTAACCAGCAGTACGGCTGCAGGCGCGATTAGCGACTTTACTGTGCAGGCTGATGAGGCGTCGAACTCGCTCATTGTAAAGGCCAGTGGTACCCAGCTCAAAACCGTAAAATCGGTTGTTGAAAAACTTGATAAACGACGTGCTCAAGTATTTGTTGAGACCATTATTGCTGAAGTTTCGTTAGATCAAAGCGCTAGTTTGGGTATTAATTGGAGTGTGGGTGGCCCCCGTGTCAGTGGCACCGGAGATACCGCGACTAGCTCTGGAAACTTAATTAACTTAGATCGACCAGGCTTGCCCGCCGCCACGGCAAGTAGCAGCCAAGCGTTTGAAGTGGGTAATACAGGTTACAACTATTCATTACTCGATTTAGGTCGATATCAACTAGATATTATCTTGAACGCAATCGCCTCTGATACCAATAGCAATGTGTTATCAACACCTACAATTCTAACTTTGGACAATGAAGAGGCAGAAATTATTGTAGGTCAAGAGGTTCCATTTGTTACCGGCAGCTTCAATAACGGCTTCAATAATACCAATACTGATGGGACTAACGGCGGCAATGTGCCAGTTGGTAACGGTTTTCAAACTATTGAGCGTCGAGACGTGGGTATCAGTCTTAAGATAAAGCCGCAGATCAATGAGGGCGATACGATCCAATTAGAGGTGCTGCAAGAAACTTCTGCAATTACCTCAGCGGTTGTAGCGGGCGTTACTGGCGGCGTTATTACCAATCGACGTTCTATTCAAGCGGTAGTTCAGGTCGACGATGGCCAAATCGTCGCCTTGGGTGGTTTGATCAGCGATGATATTGAAGATACTGTCAGCAAAGTGCCATTTCTCGGCGATATTCCGATCATTGGCAATCTATTTAGAAGTAAAACTAAGCGAGCGATCAAACGTAACTTGATGGTCTTTTTAAAGCCGCATATTATTCGCTCCCCAGCAGATTTAGCGAAATTCAGTCGGTCTAAATATAATGATGTTCGTCGCGACAGCCAGATTGCCGCCAACCAAAACCCGAGCTTTATCATTAAAGATTCAGCCGCCCCGATTTTAGTCGAATACGATACGAGTATTAATGACGGCGTTATTGGCAGCGAGCGACGCGCCAAACTTGCCAGAGATGGCGTGCCTAAGAGTGTGCCTAGAAAATTAAAAGATATTATTTTTGGCCGTAAAACAAAGCCTGATAGCAGCGAAGATGGTAACCAAGAGTCGCCAAAGATCGAGACAAGCGGTAAGCTTGAAGCCATCGAACTCGAGCAAAGCGATTTAGAGACTGTGATCGAAGGCGAGGAATAACTCGAGTATTATGAGCGAATCAGCTAGCACAGGTACACTCGATCAAGTCGCCGATTTCGAAAGCGATGATAGCGTCGATTCATTAATTCCGTATTCTTTTGCGAAAAAGCACAACGTCTTGGCACATGTCGACGGCGACGGCAGTAATGTTATTAGCTGTATAGAAACGCCAAAGTTGGCGGTGCTTTCAGAGCTTAAACGACGTTTAAACACGCGTCTCAGCTTAAGCAAGCTAACGGCGTCAGAGTTCGATGATTTAATGCGAAGTGTCTATGATACTGGTGGCAGTAAAGCCACTCAGTTAATGGACGATATGGGTGATGGTCTAGATTTAGAGCGCTTAGCACAAGAAATGCCGCAGACTACCGACCTATTAGAGGCTGATGACGATGCGCCAATTATTCGACTAATCAATGCATTATTGACTCAAGCAATTCGTGAAAATGCGTCTGATATTCATCTTGAAGCCTTCGAAGAAGAATCGGTTGTGCGGTTTCGAGTAGATGGCGTATTGAAAGATATTTTGTCGCCGCGGAGAGAATTACATGGCGCCTTAGTATCGCGTATTAAAGTAATGTCGAAGCTCGACATCGCCGAAAAGCGGCTTCCGCAAGACGGTCGTATGTCGCTACGTGTGGCCGAGCATCCAGTTGATGTGCGTGTATCAACCTTGCCAACACAGCACGGTGAACGCGTTGTAATGCGTTTGCTCGATAAGCAAAGTGCACGCTTAGACTTAGAAGTCTTAGGCATGCCGAGAGACATTCTCGATCGTTTTGAGAATCTAATTGGCAATCCAAACGGCATTTTGTTGGTAACGGGACCAACTGGCTCTGGTAAAACTACTACCTTGTACTCTGGTTTGCATCGACTTGATCGTAAGCGTTTGAATATCTTGACAGTCGAAGACCCTGTCGAGTATGACCTCAATGGAGTTGGTCAGACGCAGATGAATGCAAAAATAGGTCTGACGTTTGCTAGTGGTCTACGGTCAATTTTGCGGCAAGATCCAGACGTTGTTTTGGTGGGCGAGATACGTGACCTCGAAACCGCTGAGATTTCAGTACAAGCCAGCTTAACTGGCCACTTAGTGCTGTCGACTCTGCATACCAATACTGCCGTTGGCGCGGTAACGCGTTTAGTTGATATGGGTGTAGAGCCATTTCTAATAGCATCAAGTTTAGTCGGAGTGCTGGCGCAAAGATTAGTCCGTCGCCTATGCCCAAATTGTAAGCAACCGCACCAGCCAGATACCGCAGAGCTTGACCTACTTGGATTAAAAGCAGGTGACTCGGTTAACATGTTTGAATCTAAGGGCTGCACTGAATGTGATCATATTGGCTATCGAGGCCGTATCGGTATTTACGAATTAATCGATATGGACGATGGCATGCGCCGCTTAATTCATGACCAAGTTTCCGAAAACGAGTTAACCGATCACGCACGTAAAACCTCGCGTAGCTTAATGCAGAATGGCTTTGATCGGGTGCTTGATGGTGAAACAACCTTGGACGAAGTGTTCCGAGTGACACAAGCTTAAGGTCAGGGTGATATAGCAATGGGTGCGTTTGAATATCAAGCTCTTGATGCCAACGGCAAAACCGTCAAGAATGTCACTACTGGCGATCATGCTAAGCAGGTAAGAGCTGAGCTGCGGGCGCAAGGCTTGGTGCCGCTTGAAGTCAAACCTGTCTCTGACAATGCCGTAAGTAAGTCCGACAAGCGTGGTAAAACCAATAGCCGGATCAAAATTAAGGTCAATGACTTATCCATCATCACTCGGCAAATGGCAACGCTATTAGAGTCCGGTATGACGGTTGAGGAAACCTTAAGCGCTGTGGTTAAGCAGTCCGAAGGTCACAAGATCAAGTCGGTAATGAGTGATATTCGATCTTTGGTGAGAGAAGGCCAGTCATTGTCTGACGCGATAGCTAGATATCCAAATAGCTTTCCAGAAATTTATCGAGCTTCTATATCGGCTGGCGAACAGTCTGGAACTCTAGATAGCGTTCTCGAGCGCTTGGCTGACTATGTCGAAGACAGTCATGCCATGCAGCAAAAAATAACTCAAGCTATTGTTTATCCTGTGTTTTTGTTTTTTGTGTGTGCGGGAATTTTAGTTATTTTGATTACTGTAGTAGTGC
>JBLHXJ010000066.1:0-12362 GCA_047629535.1 Arenicella sp.
TCGGCTTCTTTTAAGACTGCGTCCAATATTGGCTTAGGTAACTGGCTATAGACTTTGAGTAAGTCGTAACCCGCTCTTTTATACTTTCTAACCACTGCGGCGGCTTGTTCCGGTGAGTGCAACCCATGTTGAAATACATCAGACTCAGCATTGTTTAAAATAGGCGAGGAACTATAGATGCTAGAGCCTAGCCACCGGTTGTTTTGCAGCTCTGATTTGAACCGCAAGTGCATTGGCATACCATGCATGTTTCTTACCGAGGTAACTCCATGTGCCAGGCTGTTGACTAGGTCAATACGGTCGATGATATGCGTATGCATATCGATAAGCCCAGGGGTTACGTAAGCGTTGCTACCGTTGATTTTCGCGTACCCCGTTGGATATTGATGGCCAGCCTCATCAATACCGACGATGACGCCATCGGCAATCATCAATTGGCGTTGTGTTTCAACGGTCCCGTTTTCGACATCGACGACAGAGACTGGCTCAATAACATAGTGTTTGGTTTTGGCGGACGCCGATTGACTATTAAGCAGTTTGTCGGGCTGTTCATAGCGGGCGTAAAGCGCCGCCGAGTAAATAAAAAGAATGGGTAGAGATGTGATAAGTCCAAGCCCGATTAATGAGGCTTTGGTATAGCGATGTAGCATGGCGATTAGTAAAGTTTGTTATTTGTACCGCAACTATCGCTGGAGTAGGTGGCCGCTGCGCCCTAAATCATGATTTCACACTAAAACTCTATAGAAATTTGATTGCTATGTTGAAGTCTCGTTATGTAAGTTGATGACGTTTTTGCCGTTGATACTGAGTAGGTGTTAAGTGGGTGGCGTTTTTAAAAGACGTGTTGAAGCTCGACTTTGAATTGAAACCCGACTCAAATGCGATCTCAAGCAATGTTAATACGTCGTCGGTATCTTGGTCGATTTTACGTTTTACCTCGGCTACCCGTAAGCTATTTACATATTCACAAAAGTTCAGCCCCGATCCGACATTTACCGCATTCGAAACGTCCTTGATACCGATGTTTAAGTGGCTGGCGACATCATTTAAAGACAATCTTGCTTGCTTGAAAAGCTCGGCATCAAGTATTTGTTGGTTTATTTGCTGGAATAATATAATGCTTAGATCGTGTTCTTTTTGATTCGAGCCTGAATCGTCAAAGCTAGCCAGGCCGTCAAATAAAAGGGGCTGTCTTAGCGCCAAGCCTATCAGGCAGGCATTAAGCAAAAGTATGCTGAACTGGTGTGCCAAGTACCATGTATTGATTATTTCGTAATCAAGTTCTGTTTGTAGGTTAAGTCGTATCGTATCGGTTACTCCGAGAACTACAAAAAACCACATGATGGTTCTTAGCCAGTTCAATCGCATGTCCAAAGCGGCCGAGCTCATTTGCCAAGACGCTCTTAAGTATTTGCCAAGCAAACGATAAGAAATCACACCGTAAGCGAGTAGGCTCAGCGACCCTGCCGCAATTACGCTTTGGGTAAAGTTGGTAAAGGGCAATGCCAGTAGTGCTGGCAGAAAATGAAACAGGTCAAAGCGTCGCCACCGCGCATCGGCGTACACTAAATGCTTTACGAATAGGTAAAATGCGGGCCCAGTGCATAAAGTGAAAATCGGAGTCACTAAAAACACCTGTTCGAAGAATCTGGTTTCTTCAGAGAAGTTGAACGCCATTAACAGCATTTCTAGTGCCAATAGTAAGCACAGTGCTTTAAAGCGGGGCGTATGCAATAACAGCAAAACGCCATAGAGGCACAAGGCGAAAAACAAGACTTGAACGACGTTCACAGGTTGTAGTGCGTAAGGAGTTACAAATGCGTTCATGGTAAATTTCTTATCTGAACCTCGAGCTAGAATGTCTATTATAAAGGTTTATTAGATCACTTTTTGTTTTGATGAGACTTAGTCTATTACTATAGAGCCAATTGTCTATCGCGGTATTGCATAAGTCAAAAGCATCGATCTCAGGCCTCTTTCAAGCCCTATTAAAAGTTAAGTTCCTCGATCTCAAAACGTCAATTACCGAGTAATTTTGAAGAAAAAATTGAGTGGTTAAGTTTTGGTTCATATTGATTAAGTACACTAGCCTTTACTGTTAGCATTACGCTCTAATCACCTTTTTGGTAACTCCATGTTAAAATTCGTAAGATGGCTTGGCGGCTTCATCCTCACTATCGCTTTGCTGCTTTTATTGGCTATTATTATTCTCCCTAATGTCATCGACCCGAATGACTATCGCGATCAGCTGGCTACATTGGTGAAAGATAAGACTGGCCGAGATCTCAGCTTGTCTGGTGATTTGACAGTATCGGTGTTTCCTTGGTTAGGCGTCAAAACTCAAGGCCTGAGATTATCACAGCCGAATGGCATCGATGGCGATATGGTGTCAGTTGAGACCGCCCAATTACGAGTTAAGTTGATGCCACTATTGAATCGGGTAATAGAGGTCGATACCGTGGTGCTTGAGCGACCGGTGATTAAATTGGTGACCTTGAAAGGTGGACTCGATAGCTTTTCAGGTTTGACTAGTGGTTCGGCGTCCGAAGAGCTTGAAAAAGACACCGCTACGACCGCGGTAGCGTTGGCGGTTCAAGGCATAGAGCTTACCGATGGCACCATTATTATTGATGATCGGCAAGCAAATAGTGTCGTAGAAGTTACTAGTTTGAATCTGCATACCGGCAACTTAATCGGGCTGTCGCTTGCCGATATCAACGCCGCGGGGCAGGTCAGAGATTCGGGATCAGCGGAGGTTACCAAATTTGATTTAACCGCTAAGGCGCTTATTAATACTGATACGTTCGAGCTTCAGGCGAGTGATTTGATAGCCCAAATCCAGCAAGGCGAATTCGATATAGAATTGCTGATCGATGCTATGACATTTAAGCAGTCTTCGTTACTTGCTGCTGCAGGTTTGCGCGTCGCAGTCAAAGGTGTCCAAGCAATTCAAGCGTCGATACCTAAGTTGCGCGCAGATATTGATGCCCAGACAGCGTCGATTGACTCTCTTGAAGTTAATTATCAAAACATTAAGGCCGTGATTGACAATCTTAGCGTCAAGCAATTGATTGACCAGCCTAGTGCCACAGGCCATATTGCCGTTGCCGTGTTTGATGCCAGAGAGCTTATTAAACGATTGCAGATAGACTTCAAGTCGAGCGACCCTGAGGCCTTGAAGTCAGTCGCGTTAAGCGCCGACTTTGCGGCTAGTTTAGACGCCGCGCTAGTGCAGAACCTGCTGCTTGACGTAGATAGCACAAGACTAACTGGTTCAGCATCCGTAGTGAATTTCGAGAAGCCAAAGGCTAAGTTTGATTTAAGCCTTAGCGATCTTAATCTCGATCGTTATTTAGCCGACGCAATTGAAGGTGAAGAGCAAGTAAGTGGCGGTCAAGCTCTGGTTGTGCCGATGGCTCTATTTAACGAGTTCGACGCTAATGGCTCCTTCAAAGTGAGTAAGCTGATTTCGGCCGGTGTCGCTTTAACCGATATCGATGTGCTTGTGAAGTCATCACCTGGTACTGTTTCGATTACCCCGCGAGCAACCCTCTATGACGGTAAGCTCGACGGTGCAATTGTGTTTACCGACGCTGATGACAAAAGGAGTTTAAGCGTTAACAATCAAATTGACTTAGTGCAGCTGAGTCCGCTGCTCAGCGACGCGATAGATTCAGATATGCTGCGCGGCATCGGTACCTTGCTGCTGGATTTAGTAGTGACCGAGGTCAATGGAGTACAAAGCAACGAGGGAACAATTCAATTGCGTGCTAAAGACGGTGCATTGTCAGGTATCGATATTTACAACATCGTTGGCAAATTGAATAACGCAGCGGATCTCTACAGTAGTTTTTCTAAAGATCAGCAGCCAAAACCTGAGGATGCGCAAGTACAAGGTAAGAAAACTGACAATACTGAGTTTTCTGAGCTATTGGGGACTTTCTACTTGAAGGACTTTTTGATGACCAATGATGACCTTAAGTTCAAAGGTCCTGGTTTTGAAATAACCGGCGCAGGAAAATTTGACCTGCAAAAAGAGACGCTAGATTATCGTCTGCAACTGATGATAGAGGAAAGCATTGCCAGCGCTGATGGCGCCGGCCTGCAGCAACTACTCGGCCCTAAGCTCAGCTGGTTAGGTGGTAAAAAAATACCTATTCAATGCAGCGGTGCGTTTGCAAGCCCCGTCTGTTTGCCCGATGTGAAAGCGCTCTATTCGTTTTATTTGAGCAGTAAACTTAACGACAAGAAGTCTGAGTTACTAGAACAAAAACTGGGTCTTAAAACTGAAGACGGTCAACGATTGAGAACAAGAGATATTTTTAAGCAGCTAATTTTGAAAGAGGTAATTAAAGACGACGAAAATCAACAGTCTGGTGAGATTCCTATTGGTGAGCGTGACGCCGAGCTCACGCCCGAAGGTGGCCAAGGTTCAACTGAGCCGGTACGCGAGAAAACTAAAAAAGAGCTAAGAGATGAACGTACGCGCCAGCTGTTAGAGGGCTTATTTAAGTAATTATTAATGGCCTGGCCATGTAAGCTAACAAGTGATTGACTAAGTTTTAAAAATCGTCTTGTTTTCTGATTTGGCTTGCTCTATAAATAGGTTATGCAAATTATCTCCTCGGTGTTCAATACACTACTCCTGACAAAAGCGAGGTTGACTTAATTCATGTCACAACCAGCTGTTTTAGGTGATGTTCATTGAATCAGGCCTTACCCGCAAAGACTCTATCCTTAGGGAGCAATGAGTCGCCCGTCGAAAACGCACGATTATCTATCCTCTGCGGCGAATGTCATCGTAATATTAAGATCATTGAAGAGGTACTGTTGGTTAAATGCTACCAACAGGGCTCAGATTTTGTGCTGCAGGGCAAAGCCAGTGATGTTGAAATTGCCAAGCGTGCATTGCTGCAACTCTATAAATTAACCGCCAAGAGGTCTGGTTTGGAAGAATCAAAGGTCTATCAAGTAATCAATAATGCATCTGAGGCTACTCCCGAAGATAGCCCGTTCGAGCGCGTTCAAACTCCATTTAGACAAGTTCTCGCTAAGTCCAAGGCGCAGAGTGCCTACATGCAGTCGATTGATAAGCACGATGTGGTGTTTGGTATTGGCCCAGCGGGTACGGGTAAAACATATTTGGCAGTGACTAAGGCCGTTGAGGCGCTTTTAAGCGATGATGTTAAGCGCATCGTATTGGTTCGACCAGTGGTTGAAGCTGGCGAAAGTTTGGGCTTTTTGCCTGGCGACATTGGTCAAAAAATAGATCCTTACTTGCGGCCGCTTTATGATGCCTTGTACGAATTGCTCGGTGTCGAGCGAGTCGAGAAGCTGCTTGAAGCCAAGACGATTGAGCTTGCCCCCTTGGCCTACATGCGTGGGCGCACCTTATCTGACGCCTTCGTTATTATGGACGAAGCGCAAAATACCACGGTCGCACAAATGAAAATGCTGCTGACTCGAACCGGTTTTGGTTCTAAGGTGGTGTTGACAGGTGATTTGTCACAGGTCGATTTACCTAAGGGTACTTATTCCGGCCTGAAGCATGCACTGACCATTCTTAAGGGTGTTAAGGGTATCGATGTGAATAAATTTACCGGCAAAGATATTGTAAGGCACCCATTGGTGCAGCGTATCGTAGAAGCCTATGAGAAGCATGACCGCAATGACTAACGAGGCTACTTTGTTGGTCGATGTGCAAGACGCTCTCGAGCAAGATGTTGATGGAGACGACAAACCTCCGAGCCCCTCGGTGCTAGCGTTGTGGGCGCAGTTGGCGCACCAAGCGGTCGACCATAGGGCATGTGAAGTCACTCTTAGGCTGGTTGATGAAGCCGAAATGATCGCCTTAAATCAAGACTATCGTGGCAAGACTGGCTCGACCAACGTTTTATCTTTCCCAGTAGATGACGAGTTTGGTCTTTCAGCAGAGCTGGGCCCCAGTCTAATTGGTGATATTGTGATTTGTCACAAAGTTATAAGTCGTGAAGCGGCTGAGCAAAACAAAACAATCGTAAGTCACTATGCTCACATGGTGACTCACGGCGTACTACATCTTCATGGCTACGACCATTTAGATGATCAGTCGGCTGAAGAAATGGAAACCTTAGAAGTGAGTATTTTATCTGCCAGTAGTATCGAAAACCCCTATAATTAATCTAATGAATAATCCTGACCAACCTCCGTCGTCGTTTTTAGCCGGCCTTAACGCCAAGTTTGTCTCAACGGTTTTGTCTTGGCTTCCGTATCAGCGAGCTACGACGCGAGAAGACGTACTCGAAAATCTGAGCCAAGCTGAGCAAGACGGCATCTTATCGCGTGATGCTTACGACATGATGCAACGCGTGATGTTTGTCTCAGATCTTAAGGTTCGAGACATTATGATTCCACGCAGCAACATGGTTCACGTCGAGCGCGACCATGGTCTTGATGAGTGCTTGGATATTATGGTCGAAAGTGCTCATTCGCGCTTCCCAGTGGTTGATAATGAAAAAGATCAGATAAGCGGAATTTTATTAGCTAAAGATTTGTTACGCTATTTTGACGACGATAATAAGCAGCGCTTTAATTTACGAGATTTGATGCGCCCAGCTGTGTTTGTTCCAGAAAGTAAGCGCCTGAATGTGTTGCTGGCCGAATTCCGAGAAAACCGAAATCATATGGCGGTGGTGGTTGACGAATTTGGCGCGGTGGCGGGCTTGGTCACTATTGAGGATGTGCTTGAGCAAATCGTTGGCGACATCGAAGACGAGCATGACATTGAAGACGATGAGAGTATGATTCGAGAGCTTGATGGCGGCGAAATTATCGTTAAAGCAGTGCTGCCAATCGACGAGTTTAATGAGCACTTTGAGACCTATTTTAATGAGAGTGGTAGCGATACCATTGGCGGCCTTATATCTCAAACACTAGGTCATATCCCGCAGCGCGATGAAAGTATACAAATAGACCAAATAAGATTCGAGATAGTGCATGCTGATTCTCGTCGTTTGCATTTGATTCGAGTTGTGAAAATGCCATTAGTCGAGTCGGGTGACTGATCCTGACAATGAGGTCTGCCAATAGCGCGGCGTTTACAGCAATAACAATAAAAATATCATGAATCATTTAAATCAACCAACAGTCTATTTGGTCGACGCCAGTATCTATATTTTCAGGGCTTGGTTTTCAGTGCCTGACTCTATGCGTGGTGAAAACGGCATGCCGGTTAACGCAATGTATGGTTTTTGTCGCTTTTTAACTGAATTTGTTGAGCGAAGTGGTGCGCAGCATGTTGGCATCGCATTTGACGAAAATCTGACCCAGTCGTTTCGTAACGATATCTATCCTGAGTACAAAATGAACCGGGAGTTGCCGCCTGAAGACCTGAAGAATCAATTCAAATATTGTCGCAGGTTGGCCGAGGCGGCAGGCTTTTACTGTGTAGGGCATGATCGCTACGAGGCGGATGACTTGATAGCGACATTGTCGTTGTCTATGCGTCAACAAGGCTTCCGAAATATCATCGTTAGTGGCGATAAAGACCTGGCTCAATTAATTCGAGGCGATGATTTCTGGTGGGACTATGCGCGTGATCGTCAGCTACGAGCGCCGCAGATACTTGAGAAATTTGGTGTGCCACCCGAAGCGATTCAAGACTTTTTAGGTCTATGTGGCGACGCCGTCGATAATATTCCTGGTGTACCTGGGATTGGCCCCAAAACCGCTACTGCTTTATTACAAGAATATAAGACAGTCGAAGGCGTATATGACAACCTAGGGGCAATTGCGTCACTCAAGGTGCGTGGCGCAAAGACCCTCGGCGCTAAATTGGCTGAGCATAAGGAAAAAGCATTTTTGTCTAAAGAGTTAGCCACGGTGGCTTATGATGCTCCGATTGATACCAACGCTAGTAAGTTATTGCGACAATCAGCCGAAGTCAGCCTGCTGCAAGAAATTGGTCAAATTATGGGCGGGCGAGGCGACGGCTTGTTTGAACGCCTAATTCACTCTTCTAAGTTAGTGCAAGCAGGTTAGCTAGCTTTACGCTTTTGTTAATAGGCTTGCTTATGCTATGCGCATCTGTAATTATTTCGCGACAAATTTAACTACCATCAATCGATAGCCGAGGCTAAGTGTGTACCTAGAGTATTTCGGGTTAACGGAGCGACCGTTCTCTATCGCACCAGACCCACACTATTTGTACATGAGCGCGCGCCACAAAGAGGCGATGGCTCACCTTACCTACGGATTGTCACAAGGCGGTTGCTTTATAGTGCTGACCGGTGAAGTTGGCACGGGCAAAACGACACTGTGCCGTAACTTGCTGGGCGATTTACCAGATGACGTAGATGTTGCGCTGATACTCAATGCCAATATAAACGAACAAGAACTGCTGCAAACGGTGTGTGATGAGCTGAAAATCGCCTATCAAATGGCGGATTCACAAAAGCAGTTGCTTGATAAAATAAATACTCATCTATTGGCCAGTTTTGCAGATAACCGTCAAACGGTTTTAATTATCGATGAAGCTCAGTTATTAAGTCGAGACGTGCTTGAGCAAATTCGACTGCTTACCAATCTTGAAACTACCAAGTCAAAACTGCTACAAATCATTTTAATAGGTCAGCCTGAATTAAACGACCTGCTCAGTCGAAACGACTTGCGTCAATTGGCTCAAAGAGTTACTGCTAGATACCACCTTGGGGCACTGCAACGAGGCGAAATCGAAGACTATGTTAACTTTCGGCTGGCTGTTGCTGGCTGCCGAAAGCCTATTTTTACTCGACAAGCATTGAATCAGCTACATCGCTCCACTGACGGAATACCACGTAGAATTAATGTTTTGGCTGACCACGCTTTACTATCTGCGTATTCTAAAAATGATGCAGTTGTTGACGCTAAGAGCGTCAAGGCGGCGACTAAAGAAGTGTTCATACAAAGCCGCAAGTCAAACATTGGTGTAGCTATTTGGTTTAAGTGGGGCGGGGCTTTAGGCGTTTTAGTGCTAATTAATATGCTGCTTTGGTGGTGGTTTGCCACGCCCTCGTATCAGCATAGCAATCAAACACCTATAGTGAGCAGCAGTTCATTGGCCCGTGAGTCTCTGGGGCCTATCGCGGATACGAGCGTGCAAGGGAGCAAATCGGTTGTTGCTGAAAAGCCGCTGTCGCCGTCGGTCGCGGCTACAAACGGACTAACAACGATTATTAGATCGGGTGACATCGCGCCTGGTTCGGTAGTAATTGCCGAGCAACCACTGGATGCCTCTGAGCTAATTGCACAGCAGCCCGAATCGATCATTCAGCCGCCGGTCCGAGTCTTTAGCTACGACGCTGGTTCAGAGCTAGGCCAAGCCTTAGACGCCTCGGCAGATTTAACTGGGCGTATAGCGGCGTTTCGCGCTTTAGCGGCCGCTTGGGATGTAGATTTGCCAGGCCAGCTGATTCAACCGGCTTGCGATACTTTGAAAGAGAGCGGGATTGACTGTCTTGGCGTTACTAGCTGGGCTCAGTTACAACGTTATAATCGCCCGACGATATTAGTGCTGGATCAGAACGACAGTTTGCATCGAGTGATTGTGTTTAAGCTCGAGCAAGACTTAGCGCAAGTGCTTGTGGGGCGAAATGTTGTCAACGTTAGCACCAGCGAGCTGCAGTCGCGCTGGACCAACAATGGCATTACTTTTTGGCGACCCTCAAGTGCCGGTGGTGAGTTTCTGCAACAAGGCGATACCTCAAATAGGCTTCCGGAATTACGCGCAGTGATTGATCAGGCCTTGTTAAAGCTAAATATGCCAGCGCTAGAGAATCTAACCTCAGCTAATTTTGACCTGTCGTTAGCGCAAGTGATTTTTGCCTTGCAGGCACGTTACTCACTGTTGGCTGATAGCAAAATTGGCAGTGAAACATACTTGCTGTTAAACGAGATTTTGCTGGCAGAGCAGACGCCGGTGCTGCGTCAGCGCGTACAGTAGGGGCTTGCCATGTCGACTATATTAGATGCTTTGAGAAAATCTGAGCAGGAACGAAAGCTGAATAAGTTGCCGACCCTGACCGATATGGTAGCACCACAAGAAGCCTCGGGCTGGCCTCTCTATGTCGGCTTCGCCTTAGTCCTGCTTGCAACCGCGCTGGTGATCTTAGCGTATGTTATCTGGAGCGCTAAACCCGAAGTAATAGACGTGCAGAGTAGTAACCGTAAACCCCCAGTAGCGCAAGCGGTCGATGCACTCGATTCTATCCAAGCGACGCTCGCCGCATCAAGTGCAGCGGGGCAGGTAGAGGATGTTATGTTAGTTAACGTAGTGTCTTACTCGGCCGACCCTGCGCTTCGCTTTGCCATGGTGAATGGTAAAATGATTCGTGAAGGTGAGTTTGTTGAGCCCGGCTTGAAGGTCGAAGAGATACTCTCAGATGCGGTAGTGTTTAACTTGCGCGGCACAAAAATCACTCGCAGTCCGTAAGCCCTGAGCCGCTGATCAGCTGCTGTCACCAGTAGCGCTCACCAAGCAAGCACAGCTAACTGAAAACCATAAAAGCATAAGCTACCGTGCAAAAGCATAGCGCATCGATCTTAGGCTTTCGCTATAATCCGCGCTTTGGCTTATCGCCTTTTTATCTCACCTCAAAGTTTAATTATCATGAGTTTGCCTGTTGAAGTCGCCAAGCGACGTACCTTTGCGATTATCTCGCACCCAGATGCGGGTAAAACGACCTTGACTGAGCGTTTGCTATTGTCTGGTGGCGCGATTCAAATGGCCGGTAACGTTAAAGGCCGCAAGAGCGGGCGCCACGCAACTTCAGATTGGATGGAGCTTGAGAAGCAGCGCGGTATCTCCGTGACGTCATCGGTAATGCAGTATGAGTACCATGATAAGGTTATTAATCTACTTGATACGCCTGGCCATGCTGACTTCTCTGAAGATACCTATCGAACCTTGACCGCTGTAGATTCGGCGCTAATGGTGATAGACATTGCTAAAGGGGTAGAAGAGCGCACCATCAAGCTGATGGAGGTTTGTCGCTTGCGCACCACGCCGATCATTACCTTTGTTAATAAGATGGATCGCGAAGGCCGTGATCCTATCGAGGTAATGGACGAAATTGAGTCGGTGCTCGATATTTTGTGTGCGCCAATGACCTGGCCGATCGGGATTGGCAAGCTATTTCGCGGTATATATCGAATCTACGATGACACGGTTCATTTATTTGCTGGACGTCCGGGCAACAATCAAGAGCAAGACCAATTTATTAAAGGCCTCGATAACCCTGAGCTGGACGAGGTTCTTGGCTCGATGGCGAAAGAGCTTCGTGAGGAATTGGAATTGGTGCAAGGCGCTAGTAATGAGTTCGATAAAGAGTTTTACGAGAGTGGCGATCTGACACCGGTTTTCTTTGGCTCAGCAATCTCCAATTTGGGTGTTGAAGAGTTAATGTCGAGCTTTGCTGAGCTTGCCCCAGCCCCCCAAGGCCGAATGACCGAAACTCGTGAAGTTAAATCTGATGAAGAAAAATTCACTGGATTTGTGTTCAAGATTCAAGCCAATATGGATCCGTCACATCATGACCGCATTGCTTTTATGCGCATCACCTCTGGCAAGTTTACTAAAGGTAAAAAGCTTAAGCATGTGCGTTTAAAAAGAGATATGGCGATTAATAATGCCAGCTCATTCATGGCCTCAAAACGAGATGCCACTGAAGAGGCTTATGCTGGCGACATCATCGGCATACACAATCATGGGACGATTCAAATTGGTGACACCTTCACCGAAGGAGAGGAGCTTAAGTTTACGGGCATTCCGAACTTTGCTCCGGAGTTGTTCAGACGTGTTCGTCTGCAAGACCCGTTGCGCGCTAAGGCTTTGCAAAAAGGCTTGATTCAGTTATCGGAAGAGGGCGCGACACAGGTTTTTCGTCCACTGATTAACAACGATATGATTCTTGGCGCAGTAGGTATATTGCAGTTTGATGTGGTGGCCTACCGATTAAAAGCGGAATACAACGTCGACTGTGCGTTTGAAGCGGTTCAAGTCGCTACAGCTCGCTGGTTGCACTTTCCGGACGACAAAACTGAGACCGAATTTCGACGCAAGAATGAATCAAATATTGCCCTCGATGGCGCTGGGTTTCTAACTTATGTCGCTCCTAATATGGTCAATCTTCAGCTCACCATGGAGCGTTGGCCTGATGTTGAATTTCGACAGACTCGCGAGATATAGTTCGGCTTTTGAGCTAGTGTTGGTATCTATTTTGTCTCGCCAGATTGTGCAATCGCGCCCTTGTTAATACCTTCGAAGGCGCGCACTTTGAATCTTGCTTTTGGCATTTCTTGCTCGAGCACTGATAGTATATGTTCGGCAATGCACTCAACGGTAGTGT
>JBLHXJ010000067.1:0-12360 GCA_047629535.1 Arenicella sp.
TCTTGAGGGTCAATCATTAACTAGCCGCTCTAGAGGCTTGAATGTTAAGCCTCGACCAAATCAGGTAAGGCCGATGAGATCCGAAGTTTTGGTGGTGAATACCATCAATCAGGGCGGGAAGAAAGCCAGTGCCGATTCGACGGTGGCGCTTAGCTTATGGCCACTGCCAAGCTAGAGATGCAGATTGGAGAAAGAAAAGCTCGAGATACTGCGGTGCGCGTTCACTATTTTAATCGAGGTCAAAAAAGTCATTTAGGACCAGTTTAAAATTTCAATATTGACAGTGACCGAGCCATCGGAATCTGAATCCTCGGCGAAGAATGAATAATGCTTGCCTCCTACAACATTGGTCAGTGTAGAGAAGAACTTTAGCTCATGGTCAGGTTCAAATATTTCTAATACACGCGGAGCATTGGAATAGAGTAAATTAGTAAATCCAGCGCCATGAATGCCAATGACGACCTCGGCATTATGAAAGACCGCAATCTGTTGGTCGACTGTCAGTTCGCTAAGCGTTACAACGATTACTCCAAATTCAGTTTCGACTAGATGCTGACTAGCCGATTCATTTGAAACTCGAATTTTATTACTGTCACGGCGGCTGATAAAAATTTTCTTAGCTGTGCTTTTAGAGTCAATGCTGTACTTTTGCTGATGAGTTAAGTTTTTTAAAGCCCGCTTGTTCATCCATTCGATCACCGATGGCGCTGGAGGCCTGCTGTAAATATCTTGTTCGGCGCTGGTTATATCTATAACATCTTTGTGCCAACTTGGTATTAGTAGGTTCTCGCAGCAGAGGGTTTCTGATAAATATAATGAGTAGTGTTCTGGTGTATAACCGAGTAATTCCAAGTGCCGTATTTGCCAGCGATTTAAACCTTCAGGAACAAGTAAAATAGTTGTTTGCTCTATCGTTTCGTAAAATTTTAGCAGCGGCAGGCAGGCAGGCAGGCAGTTACCCAATGGTAATAGTTAAACGAAAAGGGGCTATTAATCGAGAAGTAGTTGCCTTTTTGCGGTTTAGGTCATGCCAGCAAGGCCGTAGCAAAGCACGCAAAAGGGTCGAGCCGTTTAGTGCCGAAAAAGCCCAAGGAGACAATCCTCCATAGTGCTCGGTGACTATTTTACGGTTTGACGAAATAGGAACCGCGTATAGCCCAGTTAATATAGCATTCGGTAGTCGGTGTATCCAAACCGGAGGAAACACCAATTGTTTAGAGCCTAAGGCGCTATCTAAGTTGGTCGGCAATACTGCTGAGTCTATATTTGTTGCCGATTCCGCTTGCTGTGCTGTGCTTTGCTCGAACGTAGCTTGCTTGGGATATCACCGGTATCAAAAACAAATAGTCGCCAAAACCAAATTTTAAGTTTAAGTCTTAGGCGGAGCCATACCTTAAGTCTATTGTAGGTAGCTTTTATCATTGCCCAAATAAGTGTTGTCGACGAGTGAAAGAAAATACTAACTGAAGCATCATCGCAGGCCATTAACCTTTATCTACAAAACGTGCTCTCAAACTTCACTCTTGAGTATGTCAAAAGTAACCATCAACATCGAAAATAGTCAGCGCTGGTTGATGCAAGCATCTTGTTTTTCAAAAGAAGCTCTGTATTTTTCAACGCCTTTTTGGTCATCCAATTTGAATACTATGGTTGGTATGTGAGCGGCCATGTATTAGGCTCTGGCGACCTGCAATTAATCAATGGGGTCGCCTAAACTATGCATCCAGGTGACGTTAGTTATGATCCACAACTTATGCCGCTAGATTGTGATTTGATCGACGTTTGGCAAGATAAAAATACGCTGATGGCTAGAAAATTTCAGCATGGACTACTAGCTGACGGTACTACAAGTCGATGTTGAAATTGCTGATTGCTAGGTCTTTACTTTGAGTGGTAATTCGAAAATTTTATAGCCTATCCTTTAAATAATCGAAAATTCTCGAATCATAGCTGGCTGGAGGAACAAAAAAAGCTGACTCAGTTGAACTGTGTCAGCTTTTCTGGAGCAAGTCATTGAGTCGCTATTTTTTGCTAGTTCACGGCTCGACTTGTCAGCTACTTACTGCGCTGGTACTAATACAGTATCGATTACGTGAATTACGCCATTGCTGGTTTGGATATCAGTTTTGACTACATTGGCATTATTAACTTTTACGCCGTCAGTAGTTGAAATAGCCAATTCAGAACCTTGTAAGCTAGTCGCTGATTCTAGCTTGACCACATCAGCCGCGATTACTTTTCCAGCAACAACATGGTAAGTCAGAATTGAAGTTAACAGTGCTTTGTCCGCTAAAATTGCTTTTAATTGATCCGCTGGAATCTTAGCAAAAGCTTCATCAGTAGGTGCGAACACAGTGAATGGGCCGTCGCCCTTTAATGTCTCGATTAGGCCTGCTTCCGTTAATGCCGTCGCTAGGGTATTAAATGATCCTGCCGCTACGGCGGTATCAATGATATCTTTCTTCGCGTCTTTATCGCCATGGTGTGCAGCGATGCTTTGGGTTGAAAATAGACTGGCCGAAATGATTAGTAAGGCCGCGATTAGATTGCTTCGTGTCGCAAGGATTTTCATGGTGAATTGCTCTCTTGATTGATTTGAGTGTCCACACTAGCAACCTGTCAGTGCTAACGATGTGCAGTTTCAATTACCATTAATTGATCTTAGTGAGAGTCGTGCTCACGACAGTGAAGCTGACCTCACGCGAGGTTTAGTCATCAGCTTGAAAGCCGGGGCGTTGTGCTTCTGTATGAATACCGACTTAATCTAAGATGCGATGTGAAAAACTATCTCTGTGCATCATTGAATTTAGGTCGGCTTTGAATCCAATACACTTTGAATTTGGAATGACATTGAAGTTCAGAGATTGAAAAAATAATCGGCTGCCTACTTGCCTTTGTGGGAAAAGTAAAATACTGTATAAAAAAACAGTTACTCTATTTATGCGTTTATTTATTGCTGAAAAGCCCAGTCTTGGGCGTGCTATTGCTGATGTGCTACCCAAGCCTTTACGTAAGGCCGATGGTTTTATTGTGGCCGCGAACGGCGACACGGTAAGCTGGTGTATTGGGCATCTACTCGAACAAGTAGAGCCCGAAGTGTACAATCCGGCCTTTAAAAAATGGTCGCATGAACATTTGCCAATAGTGCCGGATAAATGGCAACTTACCGCAAAGAAGAAGACATCAAAGCAGTTAGGCGTATTGCGCAAGTTAGTTAAGCAAGCCGATCAATTAGTGCACGCCGGCGATCCGGACCGTGAGGGTCAGCTTTTGGTTGATGAGGTAATTAACTTTCTCGGCGTTAGCCGAACTAAAACCGCGGCTGTACAGCGTTGTTTAATTAGCGATCTAAATGCCAAAGCGGTCAGGCGCGCAATATCTAAGCTTCGCGATAATCGTGATTTTATTCCTTTATCTACGTCTGCGTTAGCTAGGTCTCGAGCTGACTGGTTGTACGGTATTAACTTAACTCGCGCTTACACCTTGCAAGGACAAAAAGGCGGCTACAGCGGTGTCCTATCGGTTGGTCGTGTGCAAACTCCGCTACTTGGTTTAGTGGTTCGGCGCGATCAATCGATTGCATGCTTTGTTAGCCAACCGTTCTATGAAGTCTGGGCCACCCTAGAAACTGAAAAGAAGCAAAGTTTCAAGGCAAAGTGGCGTCCGAGTAGCGAGTGTCAGCGGTATTTAGACCAACATGGTCGAAACCTGTCGAAGCTTCTTGCCGATAATGTGGCTGGGCGCATCAGCAACCAAACGGCGACCGTTGAGACACTCAAACGAGAACACAAAAAACTAGCAGCACCGTTACCGTTCAACCTCTCAAGCTTGCAGATAGAAGCGAGCAAAGCCTTTGCTTTGAGTGCGCAACAAGTACTTGACGTCTGCCAAGGGTTATATGAGCGACACAAACTCATCACCTACCCGCGCTCAGATAGCCGATACCTTCCTAAAGAACATTTTGCTGATGCTAAATCGGTGGTAACTGCGATTCAGGCAAACTCACAAGTTAGTAAGGCTTGTTCAAATCTATTGGGCCCCAGCAGTGCGGTCGCCGAGCTGATCGACTTTAAGCATAAGAGCCGTGCTTGGAATGATTCCAAGGTTAGTGCGCATCATGCAATCGTACCAACTCAAAAACAGTTAGCCGCTGATAAAGTGGCAGCAACTTTAAAAGCTGATGAAGAGAAAATTTACCGCCTTATTTGCCGTAACTACATCGCTCAATTTTTACCGGCACACGAGTTCTATGCTGTTGAAGCAGAGATCAGTATCGGCACTGGAATATTTATTGCAAAGGCCAAAGAGCCTATAGCCTCAGGCTGGAAAATTATATTTCAAGGTCAAAAAGCTAAACAGGATGACAATGATGAACTACAGCAAAAGATCCCGAGCTTAAAGCTTGGTCAACATTTAAAATCGATACAGGCTGAGGTGGTCGATAAGGTTACCTCACCACCGAAGCCGTATACCGATGCTACTTTATTATCGGCAATGACAGGCATTAGCGCTCATGTGTCTGACCCAAAACTCAAAAAGATACTGCGCGAGACAGATGGTCTCGGCACTGAGGCAACCCGCGCAGGTATTATTGAGCTGCTATTTAAGCGTGGTTATCTGCGCAGACAAGGTAAGAGTATGTTTTCAACCGTTACCGGGCAAGCTCTGATAAATGCCTTGCCTGAGATTGCCACTCACCCTGATTTAACCGCGTTATGGGAGTCTCAATTGTCAGCGATTCATGATGGACGAAGTAGCTATCAGGAATTAATGGCGCCGCTGGAAGTTCAGTTGAAGTCAATGGTTGATGAGAGTCGCGATATTATCCCGCAAGGGCTTAAAGGCCTGGGAAGTAAGACCGGATTTAAACCAAGGTCTAATAAAAAAACATACAAAAAAAAGCCTACAAAAAAATACTAACGAGCAATATTGATCTACAAAAAAGTCGTACACATAGATATTTTCGCGTGCGAAAAGACCCGTTAGGGCTCGATATAAAACGCCTGTTGCTGCTCGAAATGAATTCAGCTGCAAGCATTCAATCGCGCGGAGCATTTAATTCTCAGTGATATTTATGTCCTGCCACTCACTTTTTACACAGCGCTGTCTCATCACGTTGTTGCTTTGGTGGCAAGCCGCGTTTGCGCTATATGAATTAGGCCATGTATGGTAGTACGCGACAGAGCTGTGCCAAGTTCTTTGGAGGCGGTAATGCCGACCTTGGAAGCTCTTTGATGGTTGACTTTGCTAGACTATACAGAGTCTGCCGTGGGCTTAAGTTTCAGTACTCATGCCACCATAAATAAGATCATTTACGCGACTCAGTTTGATGATTTTATGTATTAGACTCACACCCGGGTATTGAACATGACCTTCCTGCGCGGCAATATCAGCAAGGCGGTGCTGATTTCGTCGGTATAGACTTTGATCTGACTTTTCATCGGTCATCGGTTCTGGGCGCCGATTTTGATTTAATCGCGACACTTGAAGTTGTTTCTGCCGATGTTGAGTAGCTTACTAGTAGCAAGCAATCTTTACCGCGAATTCCGGCCAACACGAGGTTTTAAGCTAAATCGTCTTAGTGTCTCGCTCGGTGCAAGTATAATTGCATTGCCGAGCAAAACTAATGCGAAACCAATAAAGGTATTGGTCGTCCATATAAAGTCTTCAAAAATGCTGCTCAACACCACCGCCACAACTGGAAACAGTACGATTACATAACTGGCTTTTTCTGGGCCCATGTCATTGAGTAAGTCATAGTAGGTTGCGAAGGCAATGACGGTGCCAAAAATAGCTAGGTATAAAAGTGAGCCAATATAGGATGGTTGCATTGAAAATCCAAATTGAGCGTCACTGACTATCACTATAAGCGTTAATATTATTGCCCCGTACAGCATGCCCCATGCATTGACGGCAAAAATATTCATCTTGGCTCGCGAGTTTCGCACACTGGCCATATTGCCCAATGAGGCAATCAATGCTGCGCTAATCACCAAGCTTAAGCCTAGTAAGGATTCCGAGCCGGCGACCGCAACTGAAAGGTCGTCCCAGAAAAGTGCAGTGATGCCGAAAATTCCCAAAAGTGCCCCGATATAGGTTTTTGCGGTGATCTTGGTGCCGAAAAAAATGCGTGTATTGACAATATTCATCAATAGCATTGTTGAGAATGCGATTGAGGCCATGGCTGAGCTCAAGTACTGCTGGCTTGAATAGACTACCGCGTAGTTGATGCTGAAATTAAATATTGCTAGCACTAGAATAAAGAAATGATTTGCTACTGAAAAAGTCATCGGAACTTTAGCCCAAAAGCAGTACCCCCACATTAATACCGCCGCAATCATAAATCGATAAGCGACTGACGCGGGCACGTCAACCTCACCTAATTGGAATTCAATAGCCAACCAAGTCGAGCCCCATATCAAAACGGTAGCGATGTATAGAAGCGTGTTTTTCATGATCAGCGTTTAGCGTGCTTTGCGGGTTTGTTGCGAATTGCGAGTATGGCCGAAAACTGCATTGATTGCAGTGGGTCTTAGAACCGCAAAAAGAACCAATAGCCGCCCTCTTTAAGCGCTCATATCGTGTACGACGAACCTCAGTAGCCGACAATGCAGACCGGTTGTTCGGCATTAACAGTCGGTTGGCAATAATGTTAAGGCCTTGCTTGATGGAGCTGGTCAAGCACAATATTGGCATTCGACGGTTAATATTTTGCGCGCCCTAGGGGCTGTGTTTTCAGCATGCTATATGCCTAAGTGAGGCATTCGAATTGGCGACTATATTAACGGTGTAGTAGAACTCGAATATGAGTTTGCGATGTTTGTTTCCTCAAGCATCGCCAAATATTCTGCTAATAGAGCTAAATACCTAATAATTTGTTAACAATGTTAGAGATTCGACGCTCTGCACTTTAATCATGGAATGGCTTTCGAGTAGAATACTCAACATTATTTTTAACCAATTCTGGCGACTGTATCTCCCGTGACAGGTAAACTTTTTATTATTTCAGCGCCCTCTGGCGCAGGCAAAACCAGCCTAGCTCGAGCACTCATCGCCAGCGCGCCTGATGCAAAGATGTCGGTCTCACATACTACGCGGCCACGCCGTGCTAGTGAGGTTGATGGAGTGGATTACTTTTTCGTCAGTCAGTCTGAGTTCTTAAGCATGGCCGACGAGGGAACTTTTCTCGAATATGCCGAAGTTTATGGTAATTACTACGGTACCTCTCGAAATGCAGTAGAGAATATGTTGGCGAAAGGAGTCAACGTTTTATTGGACATTGACTGGCAAGGCGCACGCCTCGTCCGAGTGCAAATGCCTGAAGCTATCAGTATTTCTATTCTACCGCCGTCTATCGCCGAATTAGAACGTCGTTTGCGCAACCGCGGCAGTGATGCCGAGGACGTCATTAAAAGCCGCATGCACCAAGCTTATGATGAGATGCGTCATAGCGACGAAGCTGATTTTCGTGTTCTAAACGACGATTTTAACCTAGCTTTAAACGATTTAACGCTGATACTTAGTGGCGAAAGTGATAAACTGCGCGCCCTTACCGTTAATCTAGCAAGTCTATTGACAGGCGCGTTAGATTAAAATTAGACATTTGTCTTTTTTAGTGGCGATTATTATAGCTGCGCGGCAACCGCCTTTTAATTAATTGAACATATTGAGGAGTTAGTAATGGCTCGAGTAACGGTCGAAGACTGCTTAACTAACGTAGATAACCGCTTTCAACTTGTCTTGGTCGCCACTAAACGTGCGCGTCAGATTTCTTTAGGTGCTGAAGCTTTTATTGAACAAGAAAATGACAAACCAACTGTTCTGGCTTTGCGTGAAATAGCCGATGGCTTGGTTACGCGTGACATCTTGGATGATACGATTGTAGAAGAAGAGATTTTTGAGGTTTTAGACGTCGAAGGCTCAGAAGAGGTAGCTGAAGGTGAGAGTGAAACTTCAGAGCTCGATGCTTTGACCGCGGCTCTACAAGCGGAGCTTGCTAGCAGCAGCGAAGCATCAGAGTAATTTCTGGCGGTTTACCGCGAGGAGAAAAGCTGAGACCGTTGCATATAAATGCAAATAGGCTCAGCTTTTTGTTTCTAAGCCTTATGAACAAGCGCATGCTGAATAAGATCAACGTCGCTGTTCAAAAGCAATCCATTCTGTTCATACGCATACTATGCTAGGTCTTTGGTGATGAGTACCACTACACCACATAGGCGCAGGTTTTTTTCACCATCGCCTGAAAAAGCCATTCGAACCGTCTGTAAAGGACGGTTGGCGGCCTATTTGTCGCCTGAAGCGATTGAAGACGTCTATCGAGCTTTCCGCTTTGCCGAACAAGGCCACCGCGGCCAAACTCGTCAATCTGGCGAGCAATACATACACCACCCGATAGAAGTTGCCGACACGCTAGCCGAGCTGCAAATGGATTCGCGCACCTTAATGGCAGCATTATTGCATGATGTTATTGAGGACACTGCGGCCACCAAGAAAGAGATCATTGATACCTTTGGTGAAGATGTGGCGCTTTTGGTTGACGGTGTCAGTAAGATTGGACAAATAAGCTTCGACACCAAAGAGCAGGCCGAAGCCGAAAATTTCAGAAAAATGTTGATGGCGATGTCGGAAGATGTGCGCGTCATGATCATTAAATTGGCCGATCGACTGCATAATATGCGAACCCTGGACAGCATGCCGGTTAGCAAGCAAAAGCGGATATCAAAACAAACGCTTGAAATTTATGCTCCGATTGCTGAGCGTCTTGGCCTTTACCACTGGGCTCGTGAGCTGCAAGATTTGTGTTTTTTATATCTGCACCCGCAGCGGCACCGGGCGATTAGTCAGGCTATCGAACAGCGCCAAGGTAATCGAAAATTAGTGGTCGAGAAGCTTAAAGGTTCATTAGACCAGACTCTAAGTGGTTCTAATGTAAAAGAATTTAAGGTCAAAGGTCGGCAAAAGAGCGTCTTCAGCATTTATAAGAAAATGCAGAAAAAGAGGCGCTCATTTGATGAGCTATTTGATATTTACGGATTTAGAATTATTGTTCAGTCGGTCGATGAGTGCTATCGAGTACTGGGAATTATTCATAACGCTTATAAACCGATTCCTGGGCGCTTTGCCGATTACATTGCTATACCCAAGGCCAATGGTTACCAGAGTTTGCACACCGTTGTGTTTGGCCCCTTAGGCGATAATATTGAGGTGCAAATTCGAACTCAGCAAATGGATCAAATTGCCGAAGCCGGGGTTGCTGCTCATTGGATCTATAAGTCAGATCAGTCGGGCCAAGAAAGCTCTAACCATTTAGCCCGGCAATGGCTATTGGATTTACTTGACCCCGCGCATCAGACCGAGAACGCAGTCGAATTTCTTGAACACCTGAAAATGGATCTATACCCCGATGAGGTATATGTTTTCACGCCCCGAGGCGATATCAAAAAGATGCCTCGCGGTTCGACCGCATTAGATTTTGCTTATGCCGTACACACTGGGGTAGGAACACACTGCACCGGCGCACGAATCAATAAGGCACTCGCGTCTTTACCAACGGTGCTGCATAACGGCGATAGCGTTGAAATAATCACATCGGAAAATTCATGGCCAACTACTTCATGGTTAAATTATGTAGTGACGGCCAAAGCGCGTACACAAATTCGTAATCATTTGAAGGCGCAAACCGAAGAAGACGCGTTGCGATTGGGGAAGCGCTTACTGGCTGGAGCTATTAAGCAGCGATTGTTTGGGCGGCGTAAAATTCCGGCTAAAGTAAGGGCTGCATTGCTAGAACAGTTTCAGTTAGATACCTGGTCCGAATTGTTGATTGATATCGGCTTTGGTAAACGCATTCCAGATTTGGTCGCGAGGCAAGTTGCGCAGTTAACCGATGAGGATCTTGACGGCAAGGTTATTGGCCAAGAAGCCTTGGTTATCAGAGGTTCTGAAGGAATATTAGTAACCTATTCAAAGTGTTGTAGTCCAGTGCCTGGAGATTCAATTGTTGGTATCCTAACCGCCGGTCATGGCTTAGCGGTGCATGTTTTTGATTGCCCTAATCTGTCTGAGTTACGTAAACAGCCAGAGAATTTTTTACTGGTGGATTGGGATCAAGAAATTGATCAAAACTTTCAGGCCCGATTACACGTTAAGTTGCACCATATTACGGGTGCGTTCGCCGGCGTAGCGACGGCAATTGCGGCCAATAGCTCAAACATCAATCATGTTGATCTGCATGAGGGGTCTGACAGCGTGCGGCAGATTGATTTTGTGGTCGATGTTAAAAATCGGCTGCATTTATCAACAATTATTCGCGCAATCTACCGCTTGCCCTCGGTTAGTAAGGTTATGCGTCAAAAAGGTTAGCCTGCTTAAACGTCCTATTTGATCTACCCTTGGCATGAAATCAAATATTGTTTAAACAGTGAAGCAATGCCAAAATGATGGCATGACAAAAGAAATCATTAATACCGATAAAGCTCCTGCAGCCATAGGAGCTTACTCTCAGGCGGTTAAAGTTCGAGACACTGTTTATATCTCAGGCCAAATACCGATAGACCCAATAAAAAAAGTCATTGTCTGCGATCTATTTGTCGATCAGGCGCATCAGGTATTCGCTAATTTGAATGCCGTTTCGGAAGCGGCTGGCGGCGATTTAAGTGATGCGGTCAAGCTGACTGTTTATGTTACTGATTTGGCTAATTTCCCGATACTTAATGAGGTTATGTCTGAGTACTTGCAAGCGCCGTTTCCGGCGCGAGCAACGGTGCAGGTTGCGGCATTGCCACTGGGCGCTCTGCTCGAGATCGACGCGGTATTGTGTTTATCCTAAATTCCGAACCTTGCAACGAGACTGTCGTTTTGGGGCTAATACCGTTAGTCGCAAATCTGTATGCCAATGAGTAAAGAGAAAATCAAGCAGCCTGGCGATACAGCGGTAACCAGCCTTAAGGGGGTTGGCCCTCAAATGGCACTAAAGCTGGCAAAGGTACACGTGTATACGGTTGAAGACGTGCTATTTCACTTGCCGCATCGCTATCAAGATCGAACCCATGTTACTGACCTCGGCGCGTTGTTGCCGAATCTATCAACCGTGGTGATCGGTCAAATTGACCTGGCCCAGGTTGTGTTTGGCCGACGGCGTAGTTTATTGGTGCGCATTAGTGATGGTACCGGTTGGTTAAGTATTCGTATGTTCTACTTCAATCGCTCGCAAGAAAAAAGCTTTCAGCGAGGGTTGTGGGTTAAGTGTTTCGGCGAGGTCAGGCCCGGTGCTAAGGGTTACGAAATGATTCACCCTGAATATCGTATAACTCAAAGCGAGCCTGAGGGTGGCCTAGATACAACCCTTACACCAGTCTATCCGACGACAGAAGGTGTTAGCCAGGCGTTGTGGCGCAAAATTACCGACCAAGCATTGCAGAGCGAATTGCCCAAGTTGCAAGAGCTAATCGATATCGATTGTTTGCCCAATGAGATGCAAGGAGTGTACCAAGCGTCGAGCTTGCAGCATGCTATTCAAGCGCTACACCGCCCACGCGCCGGAGTTGACTTAAGCAATATGCAGCAGGCGGCCAGTACTGCTCATCAACGTCTGATAATGGAAGAGTTGATCGCACACCATTTCAGTTTACGAAAATCAAGAGATGCTCGAGAACATGAATTGGCACCAGTACTCGAAAAGGATCAGGCGAAAGCTCAGTCGTTCATGAATAACCTCGGGTTCAGGTTAACTGGAGCACAAAGTAGAGTCTGTGCCGAAGTCGAGGCGGACCTATCGCAGTCATCACCGGCTATGCGTTTAATTCAGGGTGATGTTGGCTCAGGCAAAACTGTAATTGCCGCTGCAGCAATGCTGCAAGCGGTGTGCTCAGGCGTTCAATGCGTGTTGATGGCGCCGACAGAACTATTAGCCGAGCAGCATTTTCGAACTCTCGGTAAATGGTTTGGTGATCTTGGCATAGACGTTGGTTGGTTGGCCAGTAAAACGCCGGTAAAGCAAAAGAGAGAAACGTTAGAGCGCTTAGCAAGCGGTGAGTTATTGGTCGCAGTCGGAACCCACGCTTTAATCCAAGAGGCGGTAAACTATAAGCACTTAGGCTTGGTGGTAATCGACGAGCAGCATCGTTTTGGAGTTGAACAACGTCTTGCTCTTCGATCTAAAACCCCCGCAGGCCAAGTTCCACATCAGTTAGTGATGACCGCTACGCCAATCCCTAGAACCTTAGCGATGACATTTTATGCTGACTTGGATGTATCTAGTATAGATGAGTTGCCGCCCGGTAGAAAGGTTGTCGAAACCGTTGTCATACCCGCACAAAGCAAGCGCGCCGAGGTGATTCAGCGAGTAAGAGTCGCGTGTGC
>JBLHXJ010000068.1:0-12308 GCA_047629535.1 Arenicella sp.
ATATCCAGCGGCCGGTCGGCCGTGACCTTACTATCAAGTTGTCGTAAACTGCCCGCTGCCGCGTTGCGCGGATTAACAAATGGCTTCTTATCTAAGTTTGCTTGGGCTTGGTTTAAAGCAGCAAAACCAGCGTGCGATATAAATACTTCACCGCGCACTTCCAATCGGCTTGGTGCCCCTTCAGGCAATCGTAAAGGAATGCTGCGAATGGTCTTAACATTGTTCGTTATATCCTCACCAATTTTACCGTCTCCGCGTGTCGCCGCATGCTTGAATAGCCCGTTTTCATAATAAATACTAACCGCCAAACCGTCGAGCTTTGGCTCGGCCACGTAGCTGAATATAGCGTCTTTAGGCTGGCCAAGTTGTTTATGTAAACGGCGGTCGAACTCACGAATATCTTCATCGCTAAAGCCATTACTCAGCGACAGCATTGGCCTCTCATGCCGAATCTGCGTAAACACGTCCAGTGGCATTGAACCGACTCGTTGGGATGGAGAATCAGCGCTCATCAACTGAGGAAATTGCAACTCCAGAGTTAGCAGTTCTTGCATCAACTGGTCATACTCGTAGTCTGAAATGCTCGGAGCATCTTGCCTATAATACAAACGATTATGGTGTTCTATTTCGGAGCTGAGGATAGCGTGACGGCTGCCAGCGGTGCTTAAATCTGACATAACGACCCTACTAAAATATTTTTTTGGCAACCGCGTCACCTGGAGTGAAACCATCTTGCTGCATGCTAAACGCGATATCAGAAACCTGCTGCATTAGCATTGAATATGAGCGTTGTGTCATCACTCGTCCATTGCGGTCTACCACTTTGCCCTCGAGCCAAGTAGCAAGACTGTTAGCGTCCTTAACCATTTCTTGAAAGACCATTTCGGGGTCCTTGGTCGACGGCACACTCATATACACAACTAAATCGTGTACCGGGGTCGCAGTGCCACTGGATATTCCGAACTGGCCAGACCCATCAGTGCATGCTAAGCGAAAAAGTACCGATATATTATTTTTTGTACCTAAGGTTTTCATGAAGATGCCATTCTTGTCGGTCGACATCATTAGATCACGGGCACAACTCTCAATGTCGGCCATGCGAAAGCCAGCTTTTGACTTTGGCACCACATTGAGAACCGCCATCGAATCATAACGACGACCGATTTGGTCCAACGCCAGCGCTTGCTTAAGAGCCTCGTCGATATCCATAGAAAATTCAAAAGGAGCATCATAGGAATTGGTAAACTCCAACACCATTTGCTGGAAGTCATGTAACTCTTTCTGCGACATTGCGCCTTCACGATCAGCCAACTGAATTGACACACCCAATTCAGTAAAGCGTGCTGACGGCAGTTCGAACTCGATATCACGCCACATATCAGTTAATTGATTTAGGCCGTAGATATGAACTTTGCGATGAAATTTGAAATCGTGTTTACGAAACAAGGACAATAGGCCTTGTTGC
This sequence comes from Arenicella sp., assembly GCA_047629535.1. GTDB lineage: Bacteria > Pseudomonadota > Gammaproteobacteria > Arenicellales > Arenicellaceae > Arenicella. The sequence continues at coordinate 1,466 of JBLHXJ010000068.1, forward strand.
TCGATTGGCTCTGGGTTCTTTATTCTCGCGACGAGCTCGGTTACAACACTGGAAGAGTCTTTATCGATCTTCGGCTTAGGTGCCAGTTCGGCTTGATGAATTGTTGCTGATTTAGCCGAACTGTTTTCTTCTCTAGCAGCATCACTTATCGAGGATTGCTGATTAACCTTATCCGATGTCGCTGTGGACGGTCGCGAATCACGATCATCAGCTGGCGCTCCGCTACCAGCACTTTTGACAGACTGGCCTTGCGCCGTAGCACTGTTAAGCGCGATCGATTTTGGTGCCGCCTCAGTCGCCTGCGGCCCAGCCAACGGCTGACCGGCCGGTGGGAGCTCATCCGCGGCTTGCGCTGCCTTATTTTTATGCTCTTCTAACTCAGCAAATAATGGGTCTACATAATCCTTCTTTTCAGTCGGCTTGAATTGACGCTTTTGCAGCATAGAGTAAGCCACGATTGCCACAAAAATGAGCAATCCCGAAACGAAAAATATAAGGTATAAATCGCCCACGCTACATTGCCGCCATTTTTTCTGCTTCAGCTACATCTACCGACACCAGTCTAGACACGCCCGGTTCGGCCATGGTTACACCGACTAAAACGTCAGCCACTTCCATCGTAATTTTGTTATGGGTAATGAATAACAGCTGGGTCTTTTCGCCTAATTTCTTTAACACACCAGCATAACGTTCAACGTTGGCATCATCCATTGGCGCATCAACTTCGTCCAACACACAAAAAGGCGCGGGGTTTAGTTCGAAAAAAGCGAATAGTAGAGATACCGCTGTTAATGCTTTTTCGCCGCCCGATAATAGCGCGATAGTGCTGTTGCGCTTACCTGGCGGACGCGCCATTACACCAACGCCAGTGTTTAGCATATCGTTGCCTGTCAATTCCAAGTAAGCACTACCACCACCAAATAATTTCGGGAAGAAGTCCTTAAAGCCCTCATTTAGGGCGTCGAAGGTTTCTTTAAATCGGCTTCGTGTTTCTTTGTCAATCTTTGCAATAGCCGCTTCAAGAGTAGCCATTGCTTCGGTCAGGTCAGCGTGTTGTTTGTCTAGATACACTTTGCGCTCCGAGCACTCTTCATACTCGTCAATCGCCATTAAATTGACCGCGCCGATTCGCTCAATTTTAGTAATCACATCGGCCAATTGCTGCTCAACTTGATTTAACTTGAGGTCTTCAGGCAGCGCCTGCTGAGCTAAAAGCATTTGCTCTTGATCTTTCTCAAGGTCTTCCGAAATGGTATTGCGTCTAACCAAAACCTCTTGGCGGCCCATTCTTACCTGCTCAAGGCTATCTCGAACGGTTCTAGACTTACGATCAAAACTCAACCTGCTTTGATCTGCATTCTGCATTTGGTTTTCGAAACCACTCAAATCATTTCGTGCTTTCGACAGGTCTCGCTCAACGCTCAGCCGGCTTTCCAATAAAGCTTGAAGTTGCTCGCGCAACGCTTCGGTCGGGTCATCACTGTGGTCGATAATCGCCGCTAACTCGGCCCGTCGAGCAGCTTGACCTTGTAGTTGCTGAGTCAATCGAGCGATGCTTTCAAGCAAACCGGATAAACTTGATTTCGAACGCTCTAGCTCCATTTGCTTTGCTTGACGCTCATCACGAGCATGACGCTCTTGCATTCTTGCTTGCTCTAAATCTTCACTTAAAGACGCTCTCTGACCAGTCAATTGTTGCCGTCTTTGATCGAAATTAATCGCTAATTCTTTGGCGTTCTGCATCAATTTATGCGCAGCATTGACTTCATCTTTTGCTTTAGCCAACTGATCATTCAGTTCTTGCTGCTCTAGCAATAACGAATCTCGCTGTGCCAGAAGCTCGACACTACGAGCCTCGACCGCACCAAGCTGGTTGTGTAAGTCAGTACGTTGATGAGATTTATTTCTAAAGTCATTGCGGGCTTGCTCACGACCAGACTCTAATGATTTTATCGCCGCCTGATCACTCTCAGCCTGCGATTGAATCTTTTGTAAATCGTGACTTGCAAGATCAACACTGCCGGTTAACTTTTCGATCTGTGCTTCGCGCTGCAAGATGCCGCCTTCGGCATGATCGGTACCGAACGATGCCCAGTTAGTACCAACCCAGCAACCTTCACGCGTAACAATTGACTCATGAGCCGATAGCTTGTGCCTATTCTGCAACGCGTCAGCTACCGTGTCTGCCACGTAGACGCCTTGAAACCAGCCGTCAATTTGCACTCCTGATGCGGTAACTTTATCGGCTAAACGATCTAACTTTGTTGCATCTGGTTCGACCGGTGCTGAGCTCTCGTCGACCAGCCAAACTCGGCCGTCTTTGAACTCACTCAAATCGGCCGAAAACTGTTCGAGTTTTTGTACCGATATTGCATTTAACTGACGACTAAGTACCGTGTCTACAGCCAGTTCCCAGCCACTTTTCACGTTCAATTTAGACGCAATTCGCTGATTATCTTTGATACCTCGCATCTGAAGCCACTTATTGACCTGCTTATTATCTTCGCCTAGCGCCGCTGCTTGCAGGGCTTTAAGTGAATTCAATTGCGCCGAATCGTCTTGAAGTTTGTGTCGAACTAAATTGTATCGCTCACGACGCTCTTCAAGCTCAGACCTCAAGCCAATTATTTTTTGATCGCGCTGTTGCAGTGATTCTTCAAGCTGCGAACAGTCTTCATCGATCATAGCAACCGATTCTTTTAGCTGATTAATTTCGACGATATTGAGTTTGCTATCAATCTCGCTCAAATTAGTGGCTACCTGGGTACTACGAACAGTGAAATGGTGAATCTGGCGGTCTTGCTGTTCGATACGGGCCGACTGAACCTCGCGTTCTTTTTCAGGATCAGCTGCGTCGCGATTCAATTGTTCCCACTCTTGTTGCCACGCTTGAAATTCTTCATTGGCGACCTGAAACTTACTGTTGGCAGATTCATATATTTCGGCCAGCACCTCGACCATTGGCTCGAGCTCTATCTGCAAGCTCTCGGCCTCAGCCAAACGTGTTTGATCAATTTCTAGATTTTTGGATGCCTCTCGGTCAGATTCGGCTAATCGATCGAATTCATCTTGTTGCTGTTTTCGCGTTATTCGAGTGTGTTCAATCGATTGTTCCAAGGCCGCTATTTCACCGCCAATACCGTAGTAGTCGGCCTGAACTTTATTCAATATTTCAGTTAGTTCTACCTGCTCTTGGCGCATCGCCTCGATTTGAGACTCAACATCACGCTGCTCAGAAACTTGTCCTTCGAATTCGGTTTGTAGTCGCTCAAGTTCAACATCTTTAGATTTAACCTGCTCGTGTAAGACCGACCAGCGCATTGTCTTAAGTTGGCCGTCCAATTCCCGCTGCTGCTCTTTAAAGCTCTTATAACGCTCCGCTTCATTGGCCTGACGCTTAAGTCTTCGCAACTGAGTCTCTAATTCGCCGACGATGTCTTCTACTCTGCTGAGGTTGTCGCGAGTATGCCGAATTCTATTTTCAGTTTCGCGCCGTCGCTCTTTATATTTAGAAATACCAGCAGCTTCTTCAATCAGGACTCGCAAATCTTCTGGTTTGGATTCGACAATGCGCCCAACCATCCCCTGTTCGATAATCGAATAAGAACGAGGGCCAAGGCCGGTGCCAAGAAATATATCTTGAATATCTTTACGCCGACAGCGGGTTTTATTTATGAAGTACTTGGAACCACCCTCGCGCATTAATTCTCGACGAATACCAATTTCTGCGAATTTGGCGTAAGCGCCAGGTGCTGAGCCATCTTTAGTGTCAAACACCAGCTCGACATAAGCTCGATTGACAGGTTTACGCGCGGCCGAACCGTTGAAAATAACATCTTCCATACTGTCGCCACGGAGGGTTTTAGCCGATGATTCGCCCATTACCCATCTTATCGCGTCGATCACGTTTGACTTACCACAGCCATTCGGACCGACAATACCAATAAGGTTATTCGGCACGGTAACTTTAGTTGTGTCTACAAATGACTTAAAGCCAGATAATTTAATGTGTTTTAAGCGCATTAATGGTCCTTAACCATCCCCGGTTTGGCTCGTAAGCCATTGATTGTAAAGCTACCTTATAGCATGCAACACATTACCACTTATGACATAGTAGTAATGAGGACGTCCCCCATACCGCCTCATTAGTTGTCACTATTACGTGACTGAACAGCTAGGCAATGGGTGGCATACTGAGTTAGAGGAAGGTGCTTTTCGTTATAATAAGTTTATTCCTTAAGATTAAGTTAAAATGGCCTCCGATAAAACCACTGATTTAAGCAATTCGAGCTTTTTCGAAGCAAAGCTGCCGACGATAGCCTTGCAATCACCCATATGCCTTTCCAAGCTGCCTAATGCGTAGATAAATGTCCATTAATATGCCACTAACATTTGCTCAGATTCAACAGTTTAAAATAGACGGGTATTTAGTCTTACCGTCGCTGCTTGAAAGCGACGAGGTTAGCGCCTTACGAAAACTCGCCGAATACCATTCAGAGGCGAGAATCGGACCATTTGAGCTAGAAGCACAGCTTAACTACCCTGGCGCGCCCAGCAGCACTAATTCAGTCGGCGGCGAGACTATTCGTCGCTTACTTATGGCTTATCAGCGTGATGTGGCATTTGCTCAGCAGGCAAGTCGGAGCGACATTGTTGGTGGTATAAAACAAATTCTAGACACCCAGAAGTTACGGCTAAACCCGAACCATCACAACTGCATAATGACCAAGCAGCCAGCATACAGTTCAGAAACGCTTTGGCATAGAGATACTCGATATTGGAATTTCAGCGACAAATACCTTGTTAATGCTTGGTTTGCACTGGGTGACGAGCTATTAGAAAATGGGGCTATGAAAATATTGCCGGGCTCGCATCGCTGGGAGGTACAAGAACAGGCACTCGATGAGGCTCAGTTCTTAACCTTAGATCACCCTGATAACCAATATCGCTTGGCAACTCAGCGCTTAGTGACACTAAATAGAGGCGATGTATTACTATTCAGCGCACACTGCTTTCATGCAGCAGGCAAGAACACCTCGACGCAGCCAAAATTCTCGATGGTATTCACCTACCATGCAGATTCCACCACACCAATCAGCGGTACACATTCGTCTAGTCGAGCTGAAATCGTTGTCTAACACGCTGCACGTTAGAATCAGCGACTCTAGCGAGAATTAGTTTGCCGTTCGACGATCCTTAAACGCCGCTGCCAATGTCCTTTGGTCCATGTATTCCAATTCACCACCAACCGGCACACCTCTGGCTAAGCGAGTAATTTTGACATCGTAGGGTGCCAACATTTGTTGCGTATAATCGGCCGTAGTTTCGCCTTCAGCAGTGATGTTAGTGGCGATAACAACTTCGTGAATATCATTTTCCGCGACTAAGGTGTTGAGCCGTCTGAATGCCAACTTCTCAGGACCAATGCCTTCGAGCGGCGAGAGTTTACCCATCAATACGAAGTATAATCCCTGATAGGCACCTACCTGCTCCAGCGCCTGTAGGTCGGCGGGAGTCTCAACAACGCATAATAAGTGCTTATCGCGTTTCTCCGATGAGCAAATATCACAGATTAGCGCCTCACAAAAGGTATTACAGCGTTGACACGTAGTAACCCTCTCGAGCGCATCATTAAGCGCATCGGCTATGGCCTTTGCCCCTTCTCGATTACGCTCCATTAAATGAAAAGCCATGCGCTGGGCATTCTTGGGCCCGACTCCAGGCAGGGCCTTCAATGCATCTTTAAGTGCTTCAATTGCAGACGAAATTGCCATTAGAGTAACCCCCTTAGAAGGGCATCTTCATGCCAGGAATATTCAAACCACCGGTTAAGCCGGCCATTTTTTCCTGTGAGGTTTTTTCTACTTTCCGCACGGCATCGTTCATAGCCGCCGCGACAAGATCTTCTAAAATTTCTCTATCCTCAACATCACCGAGTAATTCAGGATCGATGCTGACGCTTTTAACATCGTGACGACAATTCATCACTAACTTGACCATGCCGCCACCCGACTCCCCGGTAACCTCAATATTGGCAAGCTCTTGCTGTGCTTTCTGCATGTTTTCTTGCATGGCTTGCGCCTGCTTCATTATATTTCCTAAGCCGCCTTTCATAATGCTAGTTCTCTTAACTGGTTAGTAATAAAATACTTAATTGCTAATTATTTGATTAGACCGCTATCTAAGCCGGCTTTATTGATTGTTCATTAAGAGTGGCACCAAACTCGTCGATAAAGGCTTTCACACCTGGGTCACTCTTAAAATTTTGTTTAGTCTGCTCGAACTGCTCATAACCCAATCTAGCCAAGCAATCGGCCGGCGTTTCGCGCTCTGATTCTTCAATATCTAAAGTCACCACAGTCGCCTTATTGGTGATTTGCCGAATGGCTTCTTCAATATTTTCTAAACGGCCAGGACGCAGAAGGTGCTCTTGTAAAGGCGAGAGAGATAATACAATTTTATCGTCACCAAGCTTTTCACAAGCGCAGTTCATTGCCAGTTCCTTCGGAAAGCCGGTCAGGCTAGTTTGCTCAACTAACTCTCCCCATTCGTTATTACCCGATAAAGTGACCGCGATGGCGCTCGGCTGCGAAACCGCTTGTGGTGCTGGCGCAGCTTGCGGCGCTGGAGCGGCTTGTGGTACTGGCGCGGCTTGTGGTACTGGCGCGGCTTGTGGTACTGGCGCGGCTTGTGGTACTGGCGCAGCTTGTGGTGCTGGCGCAGCTTGTGGTACTGGAGCGGCTTGCGGTGCTGGCGCAGCTTGTGCAGCCGGAGCGGCCAGTATTGTCGGAGCAGCTAGTGCTGACGGAGCATCGCTTGGTTCAAAGGCTAACATTCTAAGCAGGGCCATTTCAAAACCAACACGCAGACTCGGTGCAAGCGGGATATCTCGTTTACTAATTAGCCCTATCTGGTAATAAAGCTGCAAAGTTTCAACCGGTATAGCCTGTGCAACACTGGTTATCAATGCCGTATTAGCGTCTGTCGCCGATAAAGCATTAGGCGCCAATTGAGCTAAAGATACGTAGTATAACTGCATCAATACATCGTCTAGAGCGACCGAAAAATCCACCGCTGAATCAGCCATTTCAGCTACTACGGACAACGCTTGATCAACATTTTGATCTGCCAGAGCTCGCAAAATAGCTTCAGTTTGAGCCGATTTTATGGTACCTAGCATGCTTTCAACATCGACCAGCTTAACACTGCCACCACCTTGCGCGATTGCTTGATCTAGCAGGCTGAGGCCATCGCGCATACTGCCGTCAGCGGCCTTAGCAATAGCATGCAAAGCGGTTTGATCGAACTCTATGTTTTCGCTACCAACAATCTTAACTAATTGATTCTCTACTTGATCAGGGCGCATCGCTCGTAAATTAAACTGCAAACAACGAGACAATATAGTTACCGGCAACTTCTGCGGGTCAGTCGTAGCAAACAAGAACTTAACGTGTTCAGGGGGCTCTTCTAATGTCTTTAACATTGCGTTAAAGCTATGCGTTGACAGCATGTGCACTTCGTCGATCAGGAATACCTTAAATTTACCGACACTTGGCGCGTAATGAATGTTCTCGAGCAACTCGCGGGTGTCGTCAACCTTAGTACGCGACGCCGCATCAACTTCAATTAGGTCAACATACCGCCCTTCGTCAATTGAGGTACAGGTGCCACATTGCTGGCATGGCTCAGCACTGGTCCCTTGTTCGCAATTAAGTGATTTGGCGAAGATTCTCGCTAAGGTAGTTTTACCAACACCGCGGGTACCGGTAAACAAGAATGCATGATGAACTCGGCCACTATCCAAGGCGTTAGATAGTGCTTGCACCACATGACTCTGCCCAACAACTTCAGAAAAAGCCTTGGGTCGCCATTTTCGTGCTAACGCGAGATATGCCATAGAAGTTCAATACCAGACTAGGATTAAATGGGTGTTAGATACGATGAAGTAACCGCATCGATTTTAGCGCAGCATATGCACATACTGACTTCGTGAATTCAGTATTCAGCAAATATTACAGCGCGCAAAAACTAGATCAAAGAATACGTGTCTCTAGCTCTTTTTGAAAGCCCTGCTTTCAAAAACTAAATAGCCACCAGCTCTGACCACTTTAATAAGCGTGCGAGTAAAAACTAAATAGCCAGTCCTGAGCTTTTTTGCAAGCGTGCGAGCAAAAACTAAAAAAGTGGTGGCTAACCTGATCACAGCACCCGAATCAGTTGCTGCGGCTGCTCCCTTCCAGGTCTGACCGAGTTCACAACTTATCGCCACTATGGAGACTAACCACCACCGAGCGGCGATTATAGCGAAGCCTGATGGCTACGCCTATACACGAGACCAATTTTCGTTCAAAAAAAGACACTTTTTTTTTGCAAGTTTCGATTTTGGTCTATTATCAAGGCATAGTGCAACACGCAAACCACATTTAACTAGCTACGAGTCAATGAGCCGAAATACCAACGTATATCAAGTTAGCCAACTTACAGACGAGATGCGTCGATTAATGGAAGTCAGCTATCCTGAAATTTGGATTGAAGGCGAACTTTCGTCGCTCAGCACGCCTGCATCAGGACACCTTTACTTCAGCCTTAAAGATGAGCGCTCACAGTTACGTTGTGCAATGTTTAAAGGCCGCGCAAGCATTAATCGCTACCGACCAAAAGCAGGCGATTTAGTTAGAGTAAGAGCCAAGATATCGGTCTACAGCGCTCGTGGCGATTTGCAATGCATAGTGCAGCATATTGAAGAAGCCGGTGAAGGCCTATTGCAGCGGCGGTTCGAAGAACTAAAAGAATCTCTAAATCAACAAGGTTTATTTGATCAAAGTCACAAGAAACCGTTACCTGTGTTTGCTAAGCACATTGGCATTGTCACGTCTCCTTCAGGAGCCGCGGTGCGCGACATTATTAGCACCTTAAAGCGTCGCTGCCCTGGGATACCAATAACAATTTACCCAGCGGTTGTGCAAGGAGATGGTGGTGCAAAGTCAATTATCAATGCGATTAGGCAAGCGGTTGCTCATCAAACTTGTGATGTGCTGTTGGTGAGTCGAGGCGGTGGCTCCCTCGAAGATCTATGGTGCTTTAATCACGAGGATGTCGCACGCGAAATTTACGCCTGCCCTATCCCGATCGTCAGTGGGGTTGGCCACGAAGTAGACGTGACCATCGCCGACCTTGTGGCTGATCTAAGAGCGCCAACCCCAACCGCCGCAGCCGAGTTGGTTAGCCCCAATACAGAGCAACTAATCAATCAATTAGAAAGTATAAAGTTTCGCTTACCTCGCAGCTTTGAGCGATTTATTCAAAGACGCGCCCAGCAAGTCGATTTCACTGGCCGCCAACTAGCTCACCCAAGACAACAGCTCAAACGAAGTAGCGATAAGCTCGATCAAGTGGCAGCACGCTTGCTCATGAGTATCAACTCATCGGTATCCAAACCGAGCATAGCCGCCGACAACTTATGTAAACGTCTGAGTTTCCAAAATCCACAGAAGGTTGTTGCTGATAAAAAGTCATCAATGCAGATGATAAGTCAGCGACTGCAACGCTCAACTAATAACAAACTAAATTTGGTGCAGCAGTCTACCCAAAACTTAGCAGGACAATTACACCTAGTCAGCCCTCTAGCAACCCTTGATCGTGGTTTTGCGATAGCGCGTGACAGTAAAAAAATAATTCTGCGCAGCGTTCAACAGGTCTCCACGAGCGACAAAATTAGTATTCAACTCAGCGACGGTCAACTCGACTGTGATGTTGTTGAGATTAGAAAATGATGCACGGCCTAGCGACACGTGTATTGACCTTGATGATCGGCGTAAGCGTTGCACTGGACTGTTTAGCAGACGATAGATTTAGCCACCCTGGTGGAGTCGCGCAGCTGATAATCACTAAAGATTCGACTGATATTCCAGAGGTACAGTTTGGTCTTAACGAACCGGTGATCATCGAATACTCAGATCATTGGAGGGTACTAATAGGGCTCAGCTTAGAGACGCTACCAGGTGAATATGTGGCGTATATTAAATCAGGTCTTAAAGGTTCATCAGGGCAGTATAAAAAAATCATCGTTGAACAGCATAATTATCCGTTCCGTGAATACTCGAGCCTGAAGGGTGAAATTGGTAGGCAAGCTGTACGTAAAATTGACGATACATTTAGTGATATCGACTTTAGCAATACTCAACAACCCTCGCTGCCGCTAGCTTGGCCGCTTGAAGGTAATTGGTCAAATAATTTTGGTCATAAGTTGTACGATTCAAAACGTGAAATTTTACATACCCCCAACGCTATAGCTATTAGCGCGAGCAAACTCAGCACAGTTGTTGCGCCTCAAACCGCTATTGTCTCGAAAATCGATACCTCTGAAAACGGCACTTCTACGGTATACCTCGATCACGGGCGAGGGCTATACAGCATTTTATCAGGGCTAAGTGATATAACCATAGAGCCTGGCAATGGTATCGTTGCCGGCGCGGTCATAGGCAAACTAGCAGCGCTCAGACAAGGCACTCAAGATGATCCGTCATCAGCCGATAGAACACTGGTTTGGCAAACCGTAATTAACAATGCCTATGTCGACCCGCAGGTGCTGACACAACTAGAACCCTGAGCATGCTGATAGCGAAACCTTACAACTATTTGTCACATCGAGTGCTATAGAAAATTATGCCAAAACTTCGAACTAGACGATACTGTATAGCCTTCGCTCGCTGCATGGTGATGATGGCTATGCTGATTTCCAGCGTTGACGTCTTAGCCCAACCATATGAGCGTTCGGCGGCGCTTGATGGCAATATTAATTTTCATTTTGTAGAGGTCAGTGAGAACAGCATTCATTATGCCT
>JBLHXJ010000069.1:0-11877 GCA_047629535.1 Arenicella sp.
TTTTAGCTCGTCTTCCAGATGCGCCCGTTGGCATCAAGGGAATTTCTCTATTCGTAGTGCCTAAGTTCAACGTTAATCAAGACGGCACCTTAGGTGATCGCAATACTGTTACATGTGGTTCGATTGAAGAAAAAATGGGTATTCATGGTAACTCTACGTGTGTGATCAACTTCGATGGCGCTAAAGGTTACTTGATCAGCGAGCCACACAAAGGCATGCGTGCAATGTTTACCTTCATTAACGAGTCGCGCTTAGGTGTTGCGATGCATGGCCAAGCTCACTCAGAAGTATCATTTCAAAAAGCGCTAGCATATGCTAAAGATCGAGTTCAGTTCCGCGTTAAGCCGCGTGTCACGCCAGAAAAAAATGCTGATCCAATTATTTGTCATCCAGATGTGCGCCGTATGCTGCTAACGCAAAAGGCCTTTGCTGAAGGTGGCCGTATGTTGAACATGTTCTGTGGTCAGATGGTCGATATTGAGCAGTCTCCCGACTTCTCAAAAGAAGAGCATGAAGAAGCTGAGGCAATGCTTGCGGTGTTAACACCAATCGCCAAAGGTTTCTTATCTGAAACCTCAATGGAAACTACTAACTACGGTATCCAAGTGTTAGGCGGCCATGGTTTTATTAGCGAGTGGGGTATGGAGCAAGAAGTACGTGATGCGCGCATATCGCAACTCTATGAGGGTACTACAGGCATCCAAGGCCTTGATTTACTAGGTCGCAAAATCCTTGGTACCCGCGGTAAAGTGCTTAAGCCGATGATGGATAAGGTTGAAAAATTCATCAAAGACAACAAACGCAACAAATTTGCTAAGCAACTTAAAGCTTACGTTAGTAGTTGGGAGTCCTTGACTCGTTCAGTGGGCTTCTCGGCCATGCGTGATACGGATGAAGTCAACGCGGCTGCGGTTGACTACTTAATGTTTGCAGGCTATGTAACCGTTGCTTACTTCTGGGCTGAAGCAGCCGTTGCTGCTGAGAAGGCGTTGAGTAATGGGGCCTCGGAGCCTGAGTTCTACAAGACCAAAATAGCCACAGCTGATTTTTACTTCCAACGCATCATGCCACGTACCTTAGCGCACGAAGCGGCGATTAAAAATGGCATGGAAAGCATAATGGAGATCGACGCTGAACACTTTGCATTTCTATAAATGATCATCGATAGTCGATAGTCGATAGCTTTAAAGCAGATTTTTTATCTGGAGCCCGCGTCAAGTTCGTCTTGACGCGGGTTTTATTTTGCTCTGAAAATCAGAATATTGAGGCATACTAATTGTGCTTTTTGTTGCTGTTTTTTGAGCATAGGCCATGGCAGAGTGTTATTTAAATTGATCTCCGCGTTTTTGCACAGGCTTATAACATTCAACCGCCGAGGCTAGTCCAAGGAATGTGTTTGCAGCGACAGATAGTCTCGATCAGAGTAGCTCAGAAGTTTCACCGCTGTGATAAACCCAAGGTGAACTATCAATCAAAGCGTTAAGCGATGATCACCCTAGTATTTTATTATTCAGTTTTTAGAATGTTGCGAATACGCAGACGGCGCTTGCAGATGACCAAAGTTCAGGCGTTGTAATTCTCGACGGTTGAGCGGAGGCTGAATTTCTCAACAGGTTTGAGGAAACCGCACTACTGACTCTTTCTATTGCCGGAGAGTCTTGTAAACCTCAGTTATTACAAAGCCAGTGTTTGGCCGAGTTCAAGAGGTCGAAATGGAGCGACTGAGTTATCTTGCTGTAACGCTAATACTTCGGCTTTACTGAAAGCCGGATATTAATTAATCGCGACTTTCATATTATCCGTTTCTAAGTATCTAATAGCAAAGCAACTTAACTCTCAACAAATGCGCGCTCAATTACGTATTCGGCGATATTGCCACGAATGGTTTCTTTGAACCCCATGGCGTCTAGAATTACACAAAAATCTTTTAACATAGACGGGCTGCCGCAGAGCATGAAACGATCGTCTTCGAGGTTGATCGGTGGCAAGCCTAAAGACTCGGACATTTTCCCTGAGGTTAATGCGTCGGTTAAGCGCCCCTTTGTATGAAACTCTTCACGAGTAACCGTTGGATAATAGAGCAACTTACCTTTGACCATGTCGCCGAAGAATTCATTTTCAGGCAATTCCTTGATCACATCTTGATAGGCGAGTTCAGACACTTCGCGCACACCGTGAGTCAGAATAACTTTGTCAAAGCGCTCGTAGACTTCTGGGTCTTTGATGACGCTCATAAACGGCGCTAAGCCAGTACCCGTAGCGAGTAAATATAAGTGCTTTGCGGGTTTTAGCGCCTCTACTAATAGAGTGCCTGTTGGCTTTTTACTCATCAGCAGCTTATCGCCAGGCTTAATCTTCTGTAAGTGCTGAGTTAACGGGCCGTCTTGCACCTTAATACTGAAGAATTCCATGTGCTCTTCATAGTTGGCGCTAGCGATGCTGTATGCTCGCATTAATGGCTTTCCGTTGATCTCCATGCCAATCATAATAAATTGGCCGTTTTCGAAACGAAAACCAGGGTCACGAGTGGTCGTAAAGCTGAATAGGGTATCGTTCCAGTGATGAACCGATAACACTTCTTCTTCGCGGATATTTGCTGCCATGGTATGTCTCTATTACGTGCTGTTGTACTGGCTCTAGTAAGTCTTATATAAGTTTACCAAATCAGCCGCAAAGGTTATAGACGTAGTGCCAACTTGTAAACCAAAGGCTCTAAAATATTTAGAATAGTTTTCACTATTCACAGGTGTTTTTGTTATAAGTGAAAAGAGTATAAATCGCAGCTTGTTATAATTTTTTCAGAGATATTGTAAATACGATATCTGGTTGATCAATGCAGTCTAAACGAACGGCTTTGGTTGTTTGTTTTCAGGCTTTTAAGTAGCATCTAAATATGAATCAAAGTACAAACAAATTTAGCCATTTAAATACCTCAGGCGAAGCCAATATGGTCGACATATCGGCCAAGTCTGACAGCATACGTGTTGCCGTGGCCCAGTCTAAAGTAAGGCTCAGTGACGATGTATTATCGAGAATCCGTGAGCAGAGTATTGCCAAGGGTGACCTTCTTGCTACGGCTCGAATTGCGGGTATTCAAGCGGCAAAAAAATGCTCAGATTTAATCCCCCTTTGTCACCCTTTGCCGCTTAGCAAGGCGACCGTTGATATTAACCAATATGTCGATGGTGATACCCAAGGTTTGGTGATTGTTGCCAGCTGCACTACTACTGGTAAAACCGGTGTTGAAATGGAGGCGCTGACCGCTGCTTCGGTGGCGGCCCTAACAATCTATGATATGTGCAAAGCGCTTGATAAAGGTATCGTTATTGAATCAACCATGCTGTTAGAAAAGCGTGGTGGTAAATCCGGAGACTGGGTGCGCAATGATTAAGGTTTTGTTTTTTGCACATTTGCGCGATATCGCGGGGGCTAATCAAGTTGATTTATCTATCGGTGATATGACTCATGTGCGCGATCTACTGCGAGGTTTGTTGCCACATGTGCCAATCGAACTGATTGAAGCATTGGAAGATCAAACCGCTATGGTCTCGGTGAATCAAAAATATGCCGGTTGGGATGCTGAGCTGATCGATGGAGCCGAGGTAGGCATTCTACCTCCGGTCTCCGGCGGATAGTGAGTGATTGAGATGAGCGAAGTAGTTATATGTGAGCAAAATTTCGATGTTGGTGAGCAGTATGCGAAGGTTTGCGCGCTGGCACCAAAGGCTGGTGCAGTGGTGTTTTTTGTCGGTTTGGTGCGTGATTTATATGAGCCTCAAAATGCATCTGAGACAATTGATTTCTTGGAGCTTGAGCATTACCCAGGCATGACAGAGTCGTTGTGCCAAGAAATTATTGATCAAGCTCGGCAGCGTTTTCCGTTTGACGTTGCTCGCGTGATTCATCGTGTTGGTAGAATTCATGCGAGCGAGCAAATAGTGATGGTAGCGGTTGCTAGTCGACATCGTGATAACGCCTTTCAGGCGGCTCAATTTATAATGGACTACCTAAAAACACGTGCCACCTTTTGGAAGAAGGAAGTTGGCGTTAAAGGTGAGCAGTGGCTCGGCCGAAAAGATAAAGATCTAAGCGCTACCGAGCGCTGGGAAAGCAACAGCCTTGAGCTGCAACAGCCTGAGCTAAAACAGCCTGAGCTGCAACAGCCTGAGCCAAAACAGCCATGAGCGGGATTACCAATCAATGACCACCGATGTAAAATTTATTCCGATGAATATCGCAGTGCTGACCGTCTCCGATACACGCTCACTCGAAAACGACACCTCGGGTCAGTACCTAGCCGATCAAATTGTAGACTTGGGACACCAGTTGTCGGCTCGAGAAATAGTTATAGACGATATTTATCTGCTTCGCGCAAGAGTTTCTGAATGGATTGCAGACCCCAAGATACACGCGATCATTAGTACTGGTGGCACTGGTTTTACTGGCCGCGATAGTACCCCCGAAGCCTTGGGCCCTTTATTCGATAAGCCAATAGATGGCTTCGGTGAACTATTCAGGCACTTATCGCTTGGCGATATTGGTACCTCGACAGTGCAGTCGCGAGCGCTTGGCGGCATGGCTAATAAAACAGTTATCTTTTGCTTGCCGGGTTCAACCGGGGCCTGCCGCAGCGGCTGGCAGGGCATCTTAAAAGAACAACTTGATAGTCGTCATCGACCGTGTAATTTTGTTTCACATACAGACGCTGGCAAATGATCACGCTTGCGCAAGCTCGTCTGCAACTTCAGCTGCTGCAGGCTGAGCTTGATAGCGAAAGTGTGCCGATAGCTAGCGCGCTAGGTCGCGTGGCGAGTGGCGACGCTATTTCGTCGTTGGCTATCCCTCCTACAGACAACAGTGCGATGGATGGTTTTGCTGTTCGCGCTGCAGATTTAAACGGTCAGTGCAGCACGCTGCCTATCTCTCAAAGAATACCAGCAGGGTTAGCGCCCGAACCCTTAGTCGCGGGTACGGCGGCGCGCATTTTTACCGGTGGTGTTATGCCGCTTGGCGCTGACGCGGTAGTGATTCAGGAAAATTGTGACTACGATGAGATCAGTGTTACGCTGCTAAAAACAGTTTCGAGCGGCGCCAATGTTCGCCCAAAAGGCCAAGACATTAGCCATGCTGCCAAAGTTGTTAGTGCCGGGCAAAAGCTGAGCGCGATCGACATCAGTTTGCTGGCATCTATTGGCCATGCTTCGGTTGAGGTATACCGGCCGCTTAAGGTTGCCTTATTTTCTACGGGCGACGAACTGGTTGAGCCAGGGCAAGCGCTTAAGGTGGGGCAGATTTACAATTCTAATCGCCCATTACTGATGGCCTTGTGTGAGCAAATGGGGTTCTTGACCTACGATTGCGGCATTGTTGAAGATACCCTTGAGGCGACCAAGTCTGCCCTTGTCGATGCTTCCAAAAATGCCGATGTTATTATTTCAAGTGGCGGCGTCTCGGTTGGTGAAGAAGACCATGTAAAGCCGGCGGTTGAAGCGCTTGGCGAGTTGGCGTTGTGGAAAGTGCAGATGAAACCAGGCAAGCCGGTCGCTTTTGGTAGTATTTCTGGCGTCCCGTTTTTAGGTTTGCCGGGCAATCCTGTGTCATCGTTTACGGTATTTCAGTTGCTCGGCGTTCCGTTGTTGAATAGCTTACAAGGTCAGCATCCAGTTGAGCAAATCACATACCCAGTTGCGGCCGCATTTAGTAAACCAATTAGCTCGCGCGAAGAGTATATTCGAGTCAAGATTGAACGAGACGCCAACGGCGACTTGCATGCGAATCGTTTCGCTAATTTGAGCAGCGGTGTTATGTCGTCGCTGTCATGGGCGGATGGTTTACTACGTCAAGATATTGATAGCGCGATTGAGGTTGGCCAAAAGCTCGCCTTTCTACCCTTAAGAGATGCCATGTTATGAGCTTAGATAAATCAAACCCAAGTACCAGCTTAGCGCCACCCTCTGAATCACAATTAGTCGATTCTTTTGATCGTCATATTCGTTACCTGCGATTATCGGTAACGGATCGTTGCAATCTGCGGTGCACTTATTGCATGGCCGAAGACATGACATTCTTGCCGAAATCTAAGGTCTTGAGCCTAGAAGAAATGACAATGGTGGGCAAAGCATTTGTCGATTTAGGCGTTGAGAAAATTCGCTTAACTGGAGGCGAGCCATTGGTTCGCAATGGTGTCGTTGAGTTGGCCCAACAGTTAGGTAAGCTCGATGGCTTGCGAGAACTGGTTATGACCTCTAATGGTGTGTTGCTAGATAAATTTGCTCAGCCATTACGCGATGCTGGTATGTCTCGTATCAATATTAGTATTGATACTCTGCGAGCCGATCGTTTTAAAACGCTGACTCGCTTTGGCAATTTAGAAGATGTGCTAAGAGGGATTGACGCGGCTCGCGATGCAGGCTTCGATAAAATCAAACTTAACGCCGTGGTGTTAAAGGGCACCAATGATGATGAGGTTATCGACTTAACCCAATTTGCGGTTGATAAAGGCTTGGATATTTCGTTTATCGAAGAAATGCCATTGGGCGTAATAGATGGCCATGATCGAGTTGATACGGCTATTGATAACCGCTCGATTCGTGAGCAATTAGAAGACAAGTTCACTTTAGAGCCTTCAGATTTCAATGATATTGCCAGTGGCCCGTCACGTTATCTGAAGATTGCTAGTAGTGACTCCAAGGTTGGCTTCATTTCGCCGATGAGCGATAACTTCTGCGGCAGTTGTAATCGTGTACGAGTTACCGCAGAGGGCTTACTTCTATTATGCCTCGGCAATGAGCACTCGTTAGATCTTAGAGAGATAGTCAGAGACGACCCTGCGCGTTTGAAAGAGGCGATTATTGCTTCTATGCAACGAAAGCCTGAACGACATTACTTCGACCCCAAAGATATCACCATTACTCGTCATATGAGTGCTACTGGCGGCTAACGTGATACCGCTGGTAAACCAAAAGTATAAATATATCCTGCTGTATTCGGCTAAGGCGGGTTGCACCTCACTGCGCTCACTGTATTTATCGGTGCATCATGATGAGATGAGCGAGACTCAGCTTGCTTCGCTAGACTGGTATCACAATTTAAATGAAGTGCAACCATTTGATAGCAGCGCTGACTATTCAGACTATTACGTTTATTGCGTCACGCGTAACCCGTATAGTCGAGTGGTCAGTGCCTTCTTAGATCAATATGCCTACGCCTGCAATGCCGGTGTTGAAGCGATGATGGATTGCTGCCCGCCAATAGCTAAACCACAAAATTTCATAGAGTTTTTAGAGTATTTAGCATCGGTACCTGATGCTAAGCGAGATACTCATTTTCAGACTCAAAGTTACTTTCCTTATGCCGATATGGTCGTCACTCCAAAGATGAGCATCCGCTATCGACTATTAGGGCAGAAGCCAGCGCATGCATTCGGCATTAATCTAGTTGGTGATATAGCAACGTTTAACACGCTTACTCGCAAGGTATTTAAGCAACTATTTAGAAATGACAAGTCTAAGCATAAGCAAGCACTGGACCAGCTTAAGAATATAAAACGTAAGAATTCATCTTTCTATAGCAAGACCGTTTTCCCCACGGCCGCGAGCTTAAGCTTGCCTCAACTAGATAGTATGGTGCTTGCACCAAAACCGAAGGATTTTTATGCCGAACCTCGTGCGATTGAACTGGTTGATCAAATTTATCAAGACGATTTCTTTTTATTCGGCTATACCAAGGGTGAAATACCGCACAAGTCGGCGTCAAAAGAGATACGCCTAGTTCCTGATGATTTCGATTGGCAAATGTACCTGCGCTTAAACCCTGATTTGCCGCTGGCAGGTATTTCTAATCAACGCTCAGTGATTCGACATTATCTAGAGTTCGGGCAATTCGAAGCAATGCCTCGAGCTTACAAGATTAAGGCGCCCCTGGGCTTTGATTGGCAGCGCTATTTGGACTTAAATACCGACCTCGAAGCTGAGGGTATTGCGACCGAAGCGGCGGCGATTGAGCACTATATTAGTTATGGAATTCGGCAACATCGCCGGATTTCTTGACCCCGCTATGATCTATACTGTTATCGACTTACACATAACGAGCTAACTATTTTGAGCAATCATGAAGAAAAAATTCGCTATGCTAGCATCGACAGTCTGCGCGGCTGGCTAATTGTATTGGTGATGCTTGGGCATCTGGTACTCGGTTCGGTACATGAAAATATCATTCGCTACAGTATCTACGCCTTTCACATGCCGCTGTTTATCGGCTTGACCGGGTATTTGATTAACCCCGATTCGCTGCGCAAGAGTTCTTTCTTCGCGACTTTGATGCGCTACTGGTGGCGAGTACTCTTGCCGTTTGCGTTCGCCTATGTGTTTTTCACTGGAATTCTAGCGTTTCACGCATATGAAGAAGGGCGCATTAGCGCAAAACTCCTGCTGTCGTTTATTCACACCCCGTACTACCATCTGTGGTTTATTCCGACACTGGTGCTTTGGGTTCTGGCGTTTGGCACACTAGTAAAGCTACGGTTTCCAATCGTATATGCATTGGTGTTTTTCTTGCTGCTTTCGCTGCTGTGGGCGGCCCTACCTAAGTCTGCGCAATGGGAGTTTTTAGCGCCGGCAATGAGTAAAAAGGTTATCTACTTCTTTAGCTTCTTTCTATTCGGGGCTTGGCTGAGGACTAGGGGTAGTAGAAAACTTAGAACTCTGTTCGGTCAATTTAAAATATTGCCGATGGTTCTGATAACCGCTTGTGCAGGCCTTTATTTGATTAATATTGGCGCCGATAAGTCATTGCTTAAAGCCGTTGTCTGGTTGATCTTGAACCTAGCGTTGTTGACGTTGTTGATAGATTCAGCGACCTCGAACACCTCTACAAAAGCATCAGTGGCGGCCAACATAGGGCGTAACTCATTGCCTATTTATTTATGGCATATGTTGCCAATGTTTATCCTAAAAGGATTCGATATTGATCAAACCAATACGCTAGCCTATTATTTTGTAGCGAGCGCCAGTATGGTATTAATTGTATTCGTCATACTGCGGTTAGAAGGTCGAAATAAATGGCTTGATCGCGGTCTATACGGGACCACCTAAGGTATTCTTCGGCACTGGCTTTGCACTGAATTTTTGCCGTAACATCTATACCCCAACTACCAAGGAGGCACTTAGTGTCTATTTATGAATTCAGCGCCACCAATATTAAAGGCCAAGAAGTAAGTCTGTCTGACTATCAAGATAAAGTATTGTTAATCGTCAATACCGCTAGTAAGTGTGGTTTTACGCCGCAGTTTGAAGGCTTAGAGAATTTGTATCAAGAGCTTGAACAGCAGGGTTTGGTTATTTTGGGTTTCCCATGTAATCAATTCGGCAGTCAAGATCCTGGTGGCGACGGCCAAATTGAAGAGTTTTGCCAACTCAATTACGGAGTATCGTTTCCGATGTTCTCTAAGATCGATGTCAATGGTGGCGACGAGCATCCGCTTTACGCATACATCAAGAAAGAAGCAAGAGGCTTGTTAGGCTCGAAGAATATCAAGTGGAATTTTACTAAGTTTTTGGTTAACCGTGACGGCGAAGTGGTCGAACGATACGCACCCAACGATAAGCCTGAAAGCATCAAGGCCGATATTCTAAAGTTACTATAATCGCTAAAGTTTGAATAAATAATGAATAGCATCATCGATATCGCCGCCATTATAATCAGCATATCAGCCCTGTTTGCCTACATTAATCACCGCTTTATCGGTTTGCCGACCACTATTGGGGTGATGATTATCGCTCTGTTGATGTCGCTGCTCGCTTATGTAAGTAGCCTGTTGGGTTTTGGCGACTTGCACGGCCACGCGACACGACTATTACAAGGCGTCGACTTTAACGAAGCGCTATTGCACGGGATGTTGAGTTTTTTGTTGTTTGCTGGAGCCTTGCATGTGAATTTACATCATTTGCGCAAACAAAAATTGATAATCCTTAGTTTGGCTACGGTCGGCGTTTGTATCTCAACCTTCTTGGTTGCTACCGCGGCATATTACTTGCTCGCCGTGTTTAGCTGTCATCTCCCCTACATTTACTGCCTGTTATTTGGCGCATTGATTTCACCAACGGATCCAATTGCGGTGATGGCAACAGTCAAACGGCTGGGTGTTAGCAAGGAGCTGGAGACCACGATCGCCGGCGAGTCATTATTTAATGATGGGGTCGGCGTGGTGGTTTTCATGGTGTTATTAATATTGTTGCAAAGTCCTGAACAGATTAGTGTCGAGTATGTAGCCATATTGTTTGCTGAAGAGGCGCTAGGCGGCATTTTGTTTGGCTTGGTGTTGGGTGGCCTTGGCTATTATCTACTCAATACCATTGATAACTATAAAGTTGAGGTGTTGATAACACTGGCCTTAGTAATGGGCGGTTACGGGCTTGCAATGACCCTGCATACCTCGGGACCAATCGCCGTGGTGGTTGCCGGCTTAATCACCGGTAGCGTGCTTAGAGAGCATGCGATGTCGGATCGCACCCGTCAGAGCGTAGATGATTTTTGGGAGTTGATTGATGAAATTCTAAACGTCATATTGTTTGCTTTGATTGGCTTAGAAGTACTGATTATTCCATTTGAAATGCAATGGTTGATGGCTGGATTGATGTTGATAGTGGTGGTTATTCTGGTTCGGGTGGTGAGCGTTGGCATTCCGATTCGTCTAATCGGTTTGAAGCAAGAGGTCGCTCCTCACCTGGTGAAAATTCTTACTTGGGGTGGTTTGCGCGGTGGTATCTCGGTAGCCTTAGCGCTTAGTTTGCCTCTAGGTGAGTCACGCGATCTGGTGTTGTTTATTACCTACGTTATTGTGGTGTTTTCTATTGTTGTGCAGGGTTTGACTCTCGGGCCGTTAATTCGAAAATTGACTTGATTGGCTAAGCAGAGTTAAGCCAGGCTTTTACCTCGTAAAGCTTGTAGGCTACTCTAGTATAGCCATGTACTCAGACCCCTTTACCCTGCCCGTATCGCGAATGACAGCGCTTGCCCTATTTCATCCCCTAAACTAAAGACCGAGTGCCAGCAGCAGGTATCGGCAGTCGCCTGCGGCAATAGCAATACATCACCCGGTGCTAACTGTGCGCTGTGACCGCGAGCAATTAAGAACTGAACGAACTCTTCAGTTTCGTTTATTAGGTGAATTAGACTGGCGTTGGCGAATGACTCTAGCTGTTCAGCCAGGTAGCTACGATCACCAATTAGGTCGCTCATGTCATTACGCATTTCAAGGGTTAAGGACTCGGGCCATGGATGTGACCTTGAAAAGCGAATAATTTCTTCGACTAGTGCCTGTCGTGGTAGTGCTAGCCAAAACGTGTGCCCAGTCAATTGAGCGAATACAACGCCCGCATGTCCTCGCTCCAAATCATGATGTAAGTAGGCGCCACCATTTGGGCCATTGAAGTAGATGATGCGCTCAACAAAGTTAACTTTGTCACTGGCTAAGATTTTTTTAAGCTTGTCTGTCAGCTCAGCATTGGCGGTAATGATGCTTGACTCTGGAAACACAGCTTCGGTAAGTTCAGCGGCAAGCTGTTGACGTTTTGGGTCGGCAGCGACGTCTTGCTGGTGGTCGATACCAAATGAGAAGCGAAAGCGCAGTGATACATCTTCGTCATGAAATGATAACCAAGATGCCTTGAGCCATAGATCTTCGGCAATCAGCGTCTCACCATCCATCGCATCGAACATCACCATTTCGATTTCTTGTTGATCACCCTCGTTAAAGATGCTGCCTAACGATTGGAATTTAGGCTCGAGGCGTTGATTATAAGGGGGCTCTGCTAGTACTGAATCACACTCGCGTTCTTCTAAGATTGAGGCAACTAAGCTTTCCGTCTGCTGAATGTT
>JBLHXJ010000070.1:0-11666 GCA_047629535.1 Arenicella sp.
TCTTTTGATAATCATACTCCTGCATACACAGTTGTAGGCGAACCAGATATTGACCGACGGTTTTTCTACTCTGATGATTTGAAAGGCTTGAATTTCCAACGAACACAAGGCGCTATCACGGCAATTCTTGAACAATTATTAGCCCTTCGAGGCAACCCAAATCCGCATGCGGTTGCGGTACAAGCGGCCGTAATTGCCGATGTTTTACCTGGCTTTGAGTTAGCCAATAAGAACCCAATTCTCAGTGAAAACGTAGAGCCCACGCTTTGGCTGGGTAATAGAGCGATTGTGGCACCGCATTACGATGTGCATGACAATATCGCTTGTGTGGTGTCGGGTAGGCGTAAATTCACCGTTTTCCCTCCTGATCAAATCGCCAACTTATACGTTGGCCCAACACTGGGTGCGCCTGGTGGCGTACCGATAAGCATGGTCGATCTTAGCAAGCCTGATTTAGAGCGCTTTCCAATGTTCACCGAGGCGGCAAAGTCGGCGAGTGAAGCTACACTCAGCCCCGGTGACGCTATCTTTATCCCAACACCCTGGTGGCATGCGGTTGAATCATTAGAAGATATAAATATGTTGGTAAACTATTGGTGGGGCGGTTTAGATTCTAGCTCGCTATCTCCTAGTCAGAGCCTAATGCACAGCATGCTGACGATCGCCAAACTAAGTCCTGCGCAACGTCAATCATGGCGACATTTCTTTGACTACTTTGTGTTTCAAACTAACGCCGATCCGAGCGCACATCTACCGGATGATCTGAACGATATCGTTACTACCCTCAGTCCGACACAGAGAAAGCATGTCTATGAGTTTTTGAAAGCTCACTTAGGCGAGTAGAGCCTGAGCAAGCTAAAAATAACTAGACTGCACTCGACTTACAGTAATGATTAATAAAATCTAGATGACTGGGTAGCTGACCAACCAGATTAGTGACGGTTTGGTCAATGCCACTTAAGAATGTTTTCAACTCTTCATCACTCATCATATTAACAATCGGATGATATTGCTCGGGCATCAGGCCTTGCCCAAGCATCACTTGAGTCCATGAATTTTCGGCGAACAACTCAGTCGGCACATGAAAAACTCGGCCAGTCTGCTTAAACAACTCGATACGATGCTTGAGAGATTCTGGCACTTCCATGGATTTGCAGAAACGCCAAAACGGGGTGTCATCGCGGTTAGTGACGTTGTAGTGCAAGATAATAAAGTCTCGAATATTAAGAATTTCAAATTCCATCTGCGAATTGAATTCATTTACATCAGGCTGGCGGATTCCGTCATAGGGAAACATCTGCATTAGACGCGTGATACTACGTTGAATCAAATGAATGCTGGTGGACTCCAAGGGTTCTATAAATCCGCTAGACAAGCCTATGGCGATACAGTTTTTATTCCAATGCTTACGGCGCATGCCGGTTTTAAATTTAATTACACGCGGATCATTAGTTGGCTTGCCTTCAATATTATCTAATAAGCTTTGCGTAGCTTTATCGTCGCTCAGATAGCGGTCGCAAAATACCAGCCCATTACCAACCCGTGACTGCAGAGGGATTCGCCATTGCCAACCAGCCTCTCGAGCCATCGAGCGCGTATAGGGGATAGGGTCTCTCACCGTCTCAGTTTGAACTGCAATCGCGCTGTTCATAGGCAACCAATGAGACCAGTCATCGTAGCCCGTGTGCAAAGTTTGCTCTATCAACAACCCGCGGAAGCCACTGCAATCGATAAATAGATCGCCCGCGATCACTTTACCGGATGCCAGCGTTAGCGTCTCAATAAAGCCGCTTTCGTTATTCTGACTAACGTCTACAATTTTCCCTTCAACACGTTTAGCGCCGTTTTTTTCAGCTAATTTACGCAAATATTTGGCGTAAAGGCCGGCGTCGATGTGATAAGCGTAATTAAGTCTATTGTTCGGCACAACCGCGAATTTATTCTGCTTGGCCGCAACCAGTTCACCACAGTAATCGCCGAAATCTTTGGCAATACCCAAGCTTTTACCCTTTAGCCAAAAATGCTGAAAACCAGCTGCCCAACAATCCTTGCCGGTAAAACCAAAAGAGTGAATATAATCCTCATTTACATCTCGCCAGTTCTCAAACGAGATTCCCAGCTTAAAGGTGCCGTTAACTTCGGCCATAAATTCGCGCTCGTCAATACCCAGCATTTCATGCAAGGTAAGCAATGTAGGGATGGTTGCTTCACCAACGCCGACAGTGGGTATGTCGTCAGATTCAATCAACGTAATGTCCAAGGTCTTGCCCAACAGCTTAGCCAGTGACGCTGCCGCCATCCAGCCAGCTGTACCGCCACCCGCAATAACCACTTTTTGTATTTTACTATTGTCCACTTTTAGCCTCTACTTGCTACAGAACCTTGATTTTTTTCAGGCTCTCATTATCACCACTATGTGATGAAAGTTTACTTGAGAAATTTCACTAGTTGCGCCTTGAGTGCCTTGGCCGCAGCTTCGTCAACTCCTGCTAACACACCTCTGGCATGCTCTGGAATGTAATCAAATGCATGCTCATCTTCATTAAACACATAATGATCAAACAGGTCTTTCCAGACCCGGCGCTGCTCAACCGGTAAGTCGCGCAAACTCATTATCGAATGATGCAGGGCATTCAACGGTGAACCCTGGTAAACCGGCGTAGTCCGCCACCAATAATTAACCAGTACGTTAAACGCCTCCAGTGATTCAACATGGTGCCACCACATACTGGGAATAAATAGTGCGTCACCCGGTTCCAACTCCACCACATAGGAGGCGGCCTGGGCCTGTTCATATTTTGGGTACTTAAGCAAATCTGGCTGGCAAGTATCTACTAAGCTAATCGGCTGACCTGAGGGCGTCAACTCCAGCGGACCAACGTAAAGGTTTTCACCCTGCTCCGGTGGAAACAAAGTGAAGCGACGTCGGCCAACTACCGAACAGGCTATGTTCTTCGGAAAGTCGTAGTGCGCTGCAATGCGACTTCTATTGCCTAACCAGATACTGCTTAGATGATCGCGACCACCTAGATCGATATCATTCTCAGCACGGAACCCTGGTAGCCAATGATCAATCATGGTGGAACCAATATAATAGCTAGGTGCCGGTGTTTTATCGATAACCTCAAACAGTTTCTGCAGCACTTGCTTTAGTGTCTGTCGGGTCCTAGAAAAATTGAAACCGGTGAATTCTTCATTATAAAAAATGCGCCCGTTAATATCGGCCGAACCTTCATAGGCCGTCAGCGGTACGTCTCGGTCAAAACCCTGAATATAGTCAGCCGCCGCTCTAGCCGACTGTTTTCCTGCTTGCACTATCGGCCACTCAGCAACCAGGCCTTTTAACAAAAGAGGCTCAGTTGAGGTTAGCACCTCAGCCGGAATTGCATCGGCCGAACAGCTTTTCAGCTGCTTGATTATGTTGTTTGATTGAGGCACAAAGACGATTGGTTGTTATAGGCTAGCGTTTTTCAAATCGACTAAAGACCGTATACTCGAATGAGAAGCTACCGCCATAAAAATCGCTTGCAGAAAGCCCTGTTCGTTGAGGCTCCCGAAAGCCTCAGCACTTAGTTGCCTGAGAGAATCTTCATTGATGGTATAGAACCCTAACAATTCGTTAGCGCTGCCATCGATTAATTCGACATTTAGGCTAAATGATTCCAGTAAGTCATGTTCAATTAGAGCGTTAATAAATTTTTCGCTGTGTTCACTAGCCTGATGAATTAGCTCTAAGTTAGCTGTGTTTTTCTGTAGTAATTCGCTGGTGCCTCCATGCTCTTCGAATAGAGCTTGCCCCTCAGTTTCGCTGACCCTAGGGTTATCCAGGTCAATTGATACCATGGCATTCTTAAGCTCAGGATTTTCTGGGTCTTGTTGGAAACCAATTAAAAATGGCTGCCTTTTTATCATTAGAGGGACATACGGGGCATTCCAACCCGAATCCGACAAAAACAAATTTTCATCGTTGTCAAAACCGAATAAGGCTAGCGGAAAGAACTTGCCACTATTCGCGTCCTTCTGAAAAAATATCGGGTAACTCGATTGAATATTCCTAAACTCAAAAGGGAAAATCATCGAATATTTTACGTTATCACCATACCGCGCCGAACGCTCGGTGATGACTCTTAAATTAGCGTGTTTTTTGGGGTCGAGTAAAACGAAATTAGTCATATTTTTATCGGCGTTGCGGCGGTGCAACCCATCCTCTATTTGTATAAATGTGCTTATAGTTTCTGGAAACCGAATTCCATCACTTTGTTGATCAATTGCCGATTGCTTGGCAATGAGCTTACCATCTGCGCGGTCTTTCTGGCGTTGTCACTGAATAGTTTATTGGCCATCGCTAGGCTAGCATCTTCGTCTCTTAATGGAAGCGAGTTTTGTTGCGTAGAAAAACCCATGCCATAAAGTACGAATTGAAAACTGGCTGACGGGAACAATTCATCGAAATTCGGCGCATCTTCAAGCCAAGGAGCTTGGTGTTGCCATAGTCTCAATGATTCCTGAAGACTTTCGGGAACGCTATCAATCATTCTACTTGCGGCCCAATAGCCATTGTCATCCCGTCGATTAAGCACATAGTGTAGCTTCAGGAAGTCAATTATTTTCTCCCAGCGATAACTGAATTTTTGATTAAAACGCTTAGCAGATATTGCCATCAGTTCACGGTTTGCCGGCAGCTGCTCAGCAATCATCTTCGCAGCAAACTCAACCATCACCAAGGCCGAGGCTTCAAGTGGCTCAACAAAGCCCGCCGACAAACCAACCGCAACGCAGTTCCGATGCCAGAATTGAGAACGATAACCGGGGTCAATCGCAATCTTACGCACCGATAGTTCTTCGGCTTGGCGCCGCCCGACAATAGGCTCAATATAGTTGCGCAGTTCTCGTTCGGCATTTTCATCGCTGATATATTTACTCGAATAAACGTGGCCTACACCGCGCCGTGACGGCAGGCCGATATTCCAAATCCAACCCGCGCTTTGCGCGGTAGAAAGGGTGTGCGATGCAATCGGGTCATTCTCATCTTTATACGGAACATGCACCGCCAGCGCCGAATCGTTAAACAACACATCGCTTACGCTTTTAAACGGCACGCCGTAGTGCTGGCCGATAAGGATGGATGCAAAACCGGTGCAATCGATAAATAGATCACCGTGAATAGCGCCACTGTCTTTAGTGGTCAGTGATTCAATGTCACCATTAGGTCTAGAGTTTACTTTTATGACATGGTCAAGCACATGTTCTACACCCAATTTTTCAACACAATGGCGCTGCAAGAAACCGGCAAACTTACCGGCATCAAGATGATAACCATAGTTAGCATTGAAGGCGTACTCAGGAGTGGAGATGCTTTTAGCGGCCAGGCCTCGATCACATATCTGGCTTTGCTGACACACCGCATCGGCAAAACTGATCTTGTCACGCACCTTTTGCCAGTAGTTGGCAAGATTAACCTCGCCGAAGCCCTGGGGTAAAGAAAATGGATGATAATAATGATCGGTCTCACCCGTCACCCAATTGTCAAATCGCGACCCTTGCTTGAGGCTGACATCACATTCACGCATAAAGTCGGTTTCAGAGATTCCCATTTTTTGCAGCGTGGTGCGCATCGACGGCCAGGTACCTTCACCCACGCCAATGGTAGCTACGTCAGGTGACTCAACCAGAATAACTTTCAGGCCATTTTTTGCTTGCGTATTGAAGCGACTGGCGAGCACTCCGGCGGTCAACCAACCGGCTGAACCTCCACCCACGATAACCACTCTCTTTACAGCTCTGTGCATACTCTTAATTTACTCTATTTAACAGAGACCTCAGCATAACTCGATGCGCGAATTAAAATGACTGGAATACCCGCACTTTTGATTGAAAAACCAGCCAATAGCCGGTTACTGGTGGTTTTTCGCCTCAACTCGAAGCAGTTCATCCTATTTTTATTTCGCCTCTGACTTATGCTCAGATCTCTAACAATTTACTCTATCTAATTAAGCAAAAATGAAAAAAGGTCAGATAGCTTAACCTACCTGACCTTCAATCATCCTAGGACTCAAGGAAGATCCTTAAGGTTCACGCGATTGGATTTTTTGGAGCTTTAAACAGGCCCCAAATCGTCCACATTAACACTACTAGAAGGCGTAGCGAACACCTACGTTATAACGTGCACCAGATTGTCCGGCACGAATAGTCTGGAGCGTGTTGCGACCCGATGATCTAGTGGTTTCTTCGGTCAGGTTGATGCCCTCAACAAATACTGTGAGTTGATCACTAACGTCATAACTCGCACTCATATCCCATTGACCAAAAGACTCAATAATAACCGGTCCAGGTATACCGGCACCGCCAGCTTCGCCGTTGAAGAAATCATCACGCCAGTTATAGGCGACTCTTGCTTGAAGCTTTTCATTTTCATAAAAAACAATAAAGTTAGCCGAGTCACTCAAACCCGTCAACGCAAACTGCGTATCAAGACTGTTAGGATCATACACGGCGGTGCCATCGACAAAGGTTGCATTAGCAATAACGCCAAAGCCACTGTCACCGAAGGATTTTTGCACCGCAACTTCCCAGCCGTCAATGGTCGCTTCTTCTTCGTTCACAGGCGCTGTCACATCAAAGGTAGCGTCAACACCCGTTGCTGGATGAATCAATCCTGGAAACAGAACCTCGTCCTGCAAAATGCTGGTACCGATAAAGTTGGCCACGTCCTTGGTGAAATAACCAATTGAGGCGTAATCAGCATCGCCAAAATAGTACTCTAAAGACAGATCAATGTTCTCGGACTCGAACGGCAGCAACGCAGGGTTACCGCGACTACCATCACCACCATCGACTCGTAATAATGAGTTGATGGTCAATCCACCTTGAAGATCGGTAAAGCTTGGTCGAGTCAGTGTTTCACTATAAGAGACACGAATAACTAAATCATCAGTAAGGTCAAATTTAATATCCAAATTCGGCAACACGTAATCGTATTTACCGCTTAAGCTAGTAAATTCTTGTTCGCCCGATGGAATAGCATCAAATTCGTTACCACCCGTTTGCACAATATTGGCATAGGTTGGTACCAGAGCCTGCGAATTAATCGTAGTCTCTTCGTAACGCAAACCAAACTTAATGTTGAATGGTATATTACCCATATCACCATCAAGGTTGTATTGTGCATACAGCGCATCGGTTTCTTCTACCGTAATCCGATCTTGGGTAAATACGGTGCTCGGGCATAGACCATTGCCACAATCACCTCCAGTAGACTGGGTTGCACCCAAAGCCACCGTTCTAGCGGCAACTTCATCGATATCAAAGGTAAAGAAGTCGGTTTGCAGACGCGGGTCGTTACCGTTGGATATTTGATCGAAAGCACCAGCAGCCGATGCCGGTGTTAACAAGTCAGCAATATCGCCAGGTTGTGTAGTGCCGCCCCAAGTGTTGCGCTGTACGTTTGCAAATTGTGAACGATTATTGGTTTCGGTTAACTGAATACCAAAATCGATACTGCTTACATCATTAAGCTCATACTTACCTTTTAACGACGTCTGCTCAATTTCCATTTTAACGGCTATATTATCGAACACGCTGCCAGTAACAATCAAGTCGTTAGCATTAAGCGGATTGGCTAGATCGAGATTAAGGATTGGTAAATCGCCACCGAAGAAGCCACGCGTAACGTCACGCGTAAAACTGGCGATAGCTAGCTGTGAAGAAGTACCATTGTCACCACTGGCGCCAAGTTCGGCTTCTGAATTATGGTAATCAAATTCCATATTCAAACGATCATTAACCTGCCAATCAAGATTGAAGCCAAGTGAATTGTTTTCTGTGATAGTGCCATCGCGGCCAGCGCCCATAGCAAAATCGGTTGCGGCGCCATTTTCTTGATACAAAATAGGCGATGCAATCGGCCCGTCGGCATATTCAGTAACTTGAGCACCAAAGTTAAACCAACCAGAATAATTGCTATAAGTACGCTCAAAATCAACTTCAGAGAAAGTGTAGTCAACGGTGGCACGCAGGTTTTCGCTCGCATCCCACTGTAAGGTCACCTGTCCGTTGATGCGTTCACGATGAAATTCAGCAAGCTCATAGGCAATGCTTTGCGGAACCGCATAGATATCGCCCGAGCCAGGTCGATTTGTTTGTAGGTCGTTGGTGGGTAATCCGCCCCATGCCTGTACTGGTGCCGCTGAGCCCCAATCGCCTGTGGTGCCTGGGAAATTGGCCCAGTCACCAACGATAGCCTGATTCACACCACTGTCACGTTCTTGATAACTGCCGCTAATGGCAATACCAATGGTGTCGTTGGCAAAGGTATTGCTGTAGATACCCGATATCTCAGGCGTCACATCTTCGCCGGTTTCAGTGGAGGTATCAAACACCGCCTTAGCCTGAACAACCGACTTCAAGCCTGGCGAATCCAACGGCTTTGCAGTTTGGATATTAATAGTTGCACCGATGCCACCAGATGGTACGTCAGCCTGACCAGATTTATAAATTTGTACGCCGGATATTCCTTCAGAAGCGATATCCGCAAAATCAAAGGATCGATCAAAGGCTTTGTTATTATTATCGCCATTAGCCGTAGGCATTTGGCGCCCGTTTAAAGTTACCAGATTAAACGACGGACCAAAACCCCGGACAGTTACTCTGCTGCCTTCGCCGCGCGTACGGTCAATAGAGACACCGGTTACACGTTGCAACGATTCTGCTAGGTTGGTATCTGGGAATGCACCAATATCGGTGGCCGAAATTGCGTCAACTACGCCGCTAGCGTTACGCTTCTGGTCTACTGCTCGCTTCAGGCTGCTGCGAATACCAGTGACAACAACTTCTTCCAAGGGAGCGGCTGATGCACTCGATTGTTGCGCGTATACACCGGCGGGAGCCATCATCGCACCACCGAGTACCAAGCCTAACATCGCTGTTCGCCCTTTAGTGTTCGCAACTGTCGCGGCAGAAATCGCCTGCGCGATCCTGGTTTTGTTATTCATTATCTTAGGACTCATATGGTCTCTCCTCCTATGTGCTGCATTATTGATTTGATAATTCCGCGGCATTAACTTAACCTCGGAGCAAATTCTATCTATGTGGTTTTGCAGGATTAATATATTTAAAAACACTATCACGCCTCGACCAAGTAATCGAAAATTCCGTAATTTGGTCGAATTTATTAAGGAATTTTAACTCAATAGACTGGTGATTCGACCAAGCGGGCATGTGATACGATAAAGCGCCCATGTGATTTTTCGAAAGGTGATAATATTTATCACAAGCAGAGTTAAACAAACGAGACAACGTGTCAGACGCGACCTTCAATTTTCACGATACCTTACTATTAGCAACCTCTTTTCAGAGTCTACTATTTGTCTTGCTGCTTATTAGCATCAAGCGTGATCTGCATCTAAGCGATTTCTTTTTGATTGGCTTCTTTCTGGCTCAAGCCGCCATACCGATTCACTTGCTGGTTAGTTATGGTGAGGTTTTTAGAGAAGTTGCACTTGGTGTATCTCCCAACCTATTTCGCATATTTGATTTTGCCTATTGGGTTGAAGGCCCGTTGATGCTTTGGTACACGCGTTCGCTATTATTTAAGGAATTCCGCTTAACTAGAATCGACATCTTGTTCTTGCTCCCAACGGCTATCTATATTGTTTATTCATTGCTTACTTTCTATAGCTGGGATGGCGCTGAGAAAATCGCCTACATCCAGCAAACCCCGGAATTACGGGCACCGTCAGTGCCGCACCTAATCGAGGCTGCGAGAGAGATTATTTTCGTCGCCTTCGGCTTCATGTGCCTGATAGAAATACGCCATGCAAGGCAACAAATTCACCACCGCTACTCGAATATCGAAAAGGTCGATTTCGTCTGGCTAGCCTCATTGGTCGCAATTTTCATGGCGTTGCGCGCATGGTCGCTTTTAGTTGTGGGTGTGGCTTTTCTAAAACCAAACCTCGGTGTCGATACCTTTAACACGATGGGTTTAACCGGTAATTATTTAATGTTCGGGCTAATTAACCTGTTGATCTTTTTTAGCATGACTCGCTCCGCTGTTATTACTGGAAAGATTTCAAAAAAACATATCCATACTACGCACAATGATGAAGTTGATGCCGACCCCGAATTAGCCAAACGCATTAAACAACACATGCTAGATCACAAGCCATACTTAGACCATTATCTCAATTTGGAAGAACTTGCCAAACAACTATCTATGCACCCTCGTGCACTGTCAGTGGCGATTAAAAATAATTTTCAGGCAAACTTCTATGAATTTATCAATTCGTTTAGAACCAAGGAAGCAATACGCTTATTAGAGGATAAGGAAAATCCGAATAGAACCATGATCGAAATTCATGGCGACTCAGGTTTTAATAGTAAAGCTACGTTTAACGCGATCTTCAAAAAAACAGTCGGGATGACACCCACTCAGTACAAAAAATCTAAGCAAGCAGTCGCACACAATAGCTAAATCGGCTGTCGCTTTTGCTTGGCGGGCTTTGAGTCGCACTGGTAAAGCAGGTCAAGCAAAAGAACCAGCTATCGAAATAGCCAAGCTTGGATGATCATATTTCTCTAGCCGATGCGACGAATGGGTCTTATATCGCGATGAACAGGGCTTTTTATTGTTAAACGTGTGACATTCGCTGGTGTAGTATGGAGTCCTAACCAGCGGCGATTCCTGTGAATGAAGATTTAGACAGCATCACACTCTCAAGAGATTTTAAACAGTTTTGGCCTTTACAGTTAGCCTTCTGGTCCGGCCTGTGCCTGATTACGTTCCTGACCTTAACCGTTTGGTACGGTCATATCGGCTGGCAGCACCTTACTCACACCGCATTGCAAGGAGTGCTCGGCTTACTACTTACTCAACCACTGCATCTAGGGTTTAGCCGTATTTGGAACGCATCACTCAAATTGCGCATACCCATTAGCCTTGTCGCCGTTGCTGTTGTCGCCGGCTTGTGGAATATAAACCGAATGATTTTATTTGTTTGGTTGACCGGTGAAGATGAAATTTGGTCCGATTTCGGTGGTTGGTATTTTGGCGCTATTTTTGTTTTCTTATGCTGGACGGCACTCTATCACGGCATTCGCTACTATCAATTACTACAAGCTGAAAGCGTAATGAAGCTAGATGCTGAGTCCTCTGCAAGCGACGAAAAATTCAAACGCTTAGTCGCCGAAACAGAAGCCAAAGATGCGCAATTAAAAATGTTGCGCTATCAACTGAATCCGCATTTTCTATTCAATACTCTGAATGCCGTGAATTCTTTGGTTGGAACAGAAGAACCCAAACGGGCACAGAAAATGATTGTCCAGCTTAGTCAGTTTTTACGCTACTCGTTGGATAATAATCCAGAGATGAAGATACCGTTGGAACGTGAAATAGAAGCATTAATGCTTTATTTGGAAATTGAAAAGACCCGCTTTGCTGAGCGTCTAGAACTGGATTTCAGTATCGATGACGACACTAAAGTGGCATTGATTCCAAGCTTGCTGCTGCAACCGCTGATCGAGAATTCGATGAAATATGCTATTGCCAAAAGCGAAAACGGTGGTCGCATTCGGCTGCGCGCGCACACCTATGAGGCGCTTTTAGTTCTCGAGTTAAGCGACACCGGAAATGGCACTGACTCAACAATAAAGAGTAGCAAAATTCGAAA
>JBLHXJ010000071.1:0-11586 GCA_047629535.1 Arenicella sp.
GTTTTAGTGCTTCTTTAACAACTTCTCTGACCGGAACAGAAGCGCTGTCGATAGTGCCCCTAAACAGTTCTTGATGATGGATAACACGATGCTTGCTGTCAAGAAACATAGCAAAGAACGATTCATAAGGTTTATCGCGTAGCTGCAAGGTTAAATAGTCACGACTCACCTGTGGGCTAGAGATCGCGTCGCCTCTCTCCATTTGCTCCATCAAATAACGACGACCTAATTCGAGGCCAGCTTGAAACTGAGCATATTTTGCGGTACCGATGCCCTTCAGCTGGCATAGTTCTTTTGACGACAAGTTTAGCAAGGCTCGCAAACTACCTGCTTCTAATAACGCGTCCCTGGCTAGGTCTAAGGCTGTTTTTCCCGGTAGGCCGGTGCGGATAAAAATGGCCAATAATTCAGCATCAGCCAGTGAATCGGGGCCATTATTTAGTAGTTTTTCTCGTGGACGTTCTGATTCTGGCCATTCTTTAATTGGCAAATTTTGAATATTTTTCTGAAAAAACATGATCACTCTCCTTGATTTAATCATTTAATTGTCGCTGTGCCAGCACAAGCCATTCCCTAGCCTTTAAACTTAACACCTCATCGCAATTAGAACATAAGATTATCGCTGGTACAAAGCACCGCACATATCGTTAACCCAAGTAATTTACCCATGAGTGTAAATAAATATATGACAAATACGCGAGCAATCAGGGATAATCTCGTTCCTGTAAGTTGCTAACAACTAATCAACGATTACTAAAAACGGCGCCAACACATTGAAAATTTTAACTAATAAGCGAGTATTACTAGGCGTGAGCGCCGGTATCGCAGCCTATAAAACTCCAGATTTAGTCCGTAAACTCGGCGAGTTAGGTGCTGAAGTACAAGTAATATTAAGTAAAAATGCCGATCAGTTCGTGTCACCACTATCACTTCAGGCGGTTAGCGGCCAGGCTGTGCATAGCCATGCAATGACCGCCGAAAGCGAATCAGGCATGGGCCATATTGACTTGGCACGTTGGGCTGACATTGTTTTGATTGCGCCGGCTACGGCCAACCTTATGGCGCGCCTTTGTCAAGGTAACGCCGATGAGCTTTTGACCACCGTGTGTGTCGCTACTGAAGCGCCAATCGCCATAGCGCCGGCCATGAATCAACAGATGTGGCAGAATCCAGCCTCTGTAGCAAACCTGGCCACCCTAGCTTCTAGGGGCATGCATATCCTCGGCCCAGACACGGGACAACAAGCCTGTGGAGAAGTCGGCCCCGGTCGCATGCTACAACCAGAAGATATCGCCGAGCGGGTTGGCGCTTTATTTCAAAATACAGAGCTGACTGGTAAACGAGTGATGATTACCGCCGGCCCGACATGGGAAGCATTAGACCCAGTCAGGGGAATTACTAACCACAGTTCGGGCCTGATGGGTTATGCGCTTGCCCAAGCCGCTATCGAAGCGGGAGCAGAGGTAACCTTGGTAAGCGGACCGACCCACATCGAACAACCTGCACGCGCGACCATCATTGACGTAGTATCTGCCTTGGATATGCATGCCGCGGTTATCAGCACTATTGACGATCAAGACATATTTATAGGCGTCGCGGCCGTGGCCGATTACCGTCCAATTGATGCGGCCGGTCAAAAAATCAAAAAGAACGCCGACCAAATAACCATCACGATGGTCAGAAATCCGGATATATTGGCTGATGTTGCTAGCCGGAAAAACCCGCCTTTTTGTGTAGGCTTTGCCGCCGAAACAAATGATGTGGTCGACTATGCTCGAGGTAAACTCCAACGTAAAAAATTAGACTTGATCGCCGCCAACCACGTTGGTGGCTCTGAAACAGGTTTTGGTACTCCTGACAATGCAATAACACTGATAAGCGAAAACAGCCTTATCGAGTTACCAAAACAGAATAAAAGCGCCCTTGCCCGAACCCTGATGGCCGAAATAGCCAAAGCGTACACAAACAAATGAAAACAGCTATCCAATTAAAAATTCTAGACCCTCGTATTGGTTCCGAGTTTGATATCCCAGACTACGCAACCGATGGCTCTGCTGGCATCGACCTGCGCGCCTGTGTTGCACAAGACACTATTATAGCCGCCGGACAAACCGTATTAATCCCAACCGGAATGTCGATATATATTGCCGACCCCGCGCTTGCCGCGGTGCTATTGCCTCGCTCAGGCTTAGGCCATAAACACGGCATTGTACTCGGCAATCTTACCGGGCTAATCGACTCTGACTACCAAGGCCCGCTAATGGTCTCACTGTGGAACCGAAGCACTAGCGAGTTCACAGTGCAAGCCGGCGATCGAATCGCGCAAATGGTATTCGTACCCATTGTCCAAGCAAAATTTGAAATAGTCGATGAATTCCGACAATCCGACCGAGCGGGTGGTGGTTTTGGCCATACCGGCGTTAAATAGCCGTTACAATCACACTATTCGTGGGCTCGATAGCTGACATTTGCATTATCAGCCCTAGGTCGTATTAATTTTTATACACGGCTTTGCTATACTCCGCATCGCAATTCCAGAATGCTTGCGCTATGCGCGCATCAATTTAGAGCGCCGAAGTAGATGAGAACACAGCTTTCCTGCCGTGTCTCAAAGCAAGTTAACGCAAGCAAACAACTAAGTTTTTGAGGAAATCATGTCAGATACCCTGTCAATAAAAGACAACCGAACCGGAAAAGAGTACCAGATAGAAATCGTAGACGGCAATATTAGTGCCGCACAACTTCGTCAGATAAAAGAAAACGAAGGCGATTTCGGCATGATGAGCTACGACCCTGGCTACCTGAATACCGCCAGCTGTACTAGCCGTATCACCGACCTTGATGGCGATAAAGGGATCTTACGATACCGCGGTTACCCAATTGAGCAACTTGCCGAGAAGAGCACCTTCTTAGACGTGGTTTATTTGCTATTCAATGGCGAGTTACCAAACCAACAAGAGTCGGGCGATTGGGAAGAGCGAATCACGCACCACACCATGCTGCATGAGAAAACCAAGGGTATGATGGGCGGCTTTAACTATGACGCTCACCCAATGGGTGTATTTATCTCAACCGTCGCTGCGCTTTCCACTTTCTACCCAGACGCTAAGGAAGTCGATAATAAAGAGATTCGCATGCTGCAAGCTTGTCGCTTGATTGGTAAAACACCGACCATTGCTTCTTATGCATACCGCAATAGCAAAGGCTTGCCTTACATCTACCCAGATAATGAGTTGAGCTACACTGGCAACTTCTTGAACATGATGTACCGTATGGTCGAGCCGCGCTACCAAGCTCACCCAGTATTAGAAAGAGCCTTGGACGTTTTGTTCATTTTGCACGCCGACCACGAGCAAAACTGCTCAACCAGTGCGATGCGCAATATTGCCAGCTCAAAGTCCGACCCTTTTGTTGCCGTAGCAGGTGCCGCGGCAGCTCTATATGGCCCATCTCACGGTGGCGCCAACGAAGCAGTATTAAATATGCTTCGGGAGATCGGCACTAAAGATAAGGTCGCCGACTATGTGAAGCGTTGTAAAGGTGGCGAGCTACGTCTTATGGGCTTTGGTCATCGCGTTTATAAAAACTACGACCCTCGCGCCCGCATTGTAAAAGACATCGCCGATGAAGTATTTGAGGTAACCGGCCGCAACCCACTTATTGACGTTGCCATGGAGCTTGAGCGCATTGCACTTGAAGACGACTACTTTGTTAAACGTAACTTGTACCCCAACGTAGATTTCTACTCCGGTTTGATTTACGAGGCAATGGGCTTTCCAATGGAAGCTTTCACGGTACTGTTCGCAATTCCACGAACAGCCGGTTGGCTAGCACAATGGATGGAGCTCATGGAAGATCCAGAATTTCGTATCACCCGTCCACGCCAGAATT
This sequence comes from Arenicella sp., assembly GCA_047629535.1. GTDB lineage: Bacteria > Pseudomonadota > Gammaproteobacteria > Arenicellales > Arenicellaceae > Arenicella. Next base: position 3,892 of record JBLHXJ010000071.1, read on the forward strand.
ATCAAGGTTCAGTCGAACGCCATATACCAGGTGATTATCGCAGCTAATTGCAAAGCGAATCTGATGTTTCAAAAGCGGCTATTAATAGTATTAATAGCCGCTTTTTTTATGTCTGAATTTGAGTTAATCTGGTGATCTTAATTTCAGGTAAACTCAGTCTACTCAAGCACCTATTATGATTAAGCCGAGCACAAAATAAGCCGGTTCAAGTGGCTTGCAAGATGTAGCACCATCAATTGTTGAGCAAATTGTCTCGCAACTAAGTAAAAGCATCCTAACAAGGCCGATAATTGGTTTTATTTCTCCCTAGTTAGAGAAGTTTTGGGTATCATCTAAGCCGTGAAATTGGCCTAACCAAACGCGTAAATCGCGAGCACGAATAATGTCGAATAATTCAACGCCATCTCTCGACCCACTCAGCATGCTGAATGGACAAAATATTGCTTTCTTAGAAGATGTTTATGAACAATATCAAGAAGATCCAAACTCGGTCTCGTCGGAGTGGCAACAATATTTTGCCAACTTAGCGACCTCATCCGCTAGCACCACCAGCGCCGGTTCATCATCGGGATCGGGGCTTGATGCGGTGGCTGCTACAAAGCAAGGTTCAGTATCACGCTTAATCAGTACCTATCGTGCGATGGGCCATAAGCGCGCCAAGATAGACCCAATTAACGAGATGGAGCCGCAGGATGCGAAAGAGCTCGAACTCGAGTATCACGGCCTATCCGGTGCGGACTTAGACACTGTGTTTGACACCGGCCCACTGCGTGCCGCTGACCGCTTACCACTGCGTGACATAGTTGCTATTCTAAAGAACAGTTATTGCGGCACAATCGGTTACGAATACGGCCATATGGCCAGTGCAGAGCAACGTCGTTGGTTGCGTACCAGCATCGAGCAACCAATTGGTCATCAGCCATTTAGCCAAGCTCAGCGTGTACACATTTTGAATCGCGTTACCGCTGCTGAAGGCATGGAACGTTACCTGCATAACAAGTATGTTGGTCAAAAAAGATTCTCTTTAGAAGGCGGTGAAAGTCTTATTCCAATGCTTGACCACATCATTCAGCAAGGTGGTATAGAAGGCATTAAAGAGATTGTTATAGGCATGGCTCATCGTGGGCGCTTAAACGTATTGGTCAACACCCTGGGCAAAACCCCTAGTAACTTGTTCTCTGAGTTCGAAGGCAAGTTCGATGTCAATGAGTTAGCCGATAGCGGCGATGTTAAATACCACCAAGGTTTCTCGTCTGATATTCAAACTAAAGGCGGTACGGTACATTTGTCACTGGCGTTTAACCCGTCTCATTTAGAGATCGTTAGCCCAGTTGTCTCGGGCTCAGTTCGCGCTAGACAAGAACGCCGTGACGATTCTACTGGTAGCTCCGTATTACCTATCTCGATTCATGGCGATGCGGCATTTGCTGGCCAAGGTGTGGTCATGGAGACCTTCCAAATGTCTGGCTGTCGTGGCTATCATACCGGTGGCACAGTACACATCGTTATCAACAACCAGATTGGTTTCACCACTAGCCACCCTGATGACACTCGATCGACACCTTATTGCACAGAGATTGCAAAAATGGTCGGCGCGCCGATCTTTCATGTCAATGGCGATGACCCTGAAGCCGTAGTATTCGCTACGAAGTTGGCTTTCGAATTCCGACAAAAATTCCGTAAAGACGTGGTTCTCGACCTGGTTTGCTACCGACGTCATGGTCACAACGAGTCAGATGAGCCATCGGTTACTCAGCCAGTGATGTACAAAAACATCAAGGCCCTAGAGACAACTCGCCGACTCTATGCTCAACGGTTAATTGATGAAGGCCTGATTTCCGCCGACCAAGAAAAGAAAATGAACGCCGACTACCGCGCCGCAATGGTAGCTGGCGAGCGTGTTGTACCTGAGTTCGTTGAAGTGCAACAAGGAGACCATACAATTGATTGGTCGCCCTACTTCAATATCAAATGGGATCACCCAACAAAAACCACCTTCAATGCCAAACGCCTAGATTTCTTGGCCGAACGCTTACTCGACGTACCTGAAGGCTTTCAGCTACATGCTCGAACCAGCAAGATCATGCAAGATCGCAAGAAAATGAAGGACGGCGACCTAGCCTTAGACTGGGGAATGGCTGAGAATTTAGCTTACGCCACCTTGATAGACGAGAATTTTGCGGTACGTCTATCTGGCCAAGACTCGGGTCGTGGTACGTTTTTCCACCGTCATGCGACGCTGCATAATACGGTTAACCGTGAGGTCCACATTCCGCTGCGCAACATCAAGGATAATCAGTCGGAGTTCTTAGTTATCAACTCGCTGCTATCGGAAGAAGCGGTATTGGCATTTGAGTATGGCTATGCCTGCTCTGACCCTAAGACCATGGTCATCTGGGAAGCACAATTTGGCGACTTTGCTAACGGCGCTCAAGTAGTGCTAGACCAATTTATTTCCAGTGGTGAAGATAAGTGGGGGCGCATGAGTGGCTTAACCATGTTCTTACCGCATGGCTATGAAGGCCAAGGCCCAGAACATTCGTCGGCGCGCTTGGAGCGCTACTTGCAACTCTGTGCTCAACACAACATGCAAGTTTGCTACCCAAGCACACCAGCACAGATGTTTCACATGATTCGTAGGCAAATGGTTCGTCCTTTTCGAAAGCCGTTAATCGTGATGACACCGAAGAGCTTACTGCGACATAAATTATCGACCTCCTCACTTGAAGATTTACACAGTGGCGAATTCCAAACGGTGATTCCCGAGCTGGATAAACTTACCAACAAAGATGTCAAACGCGTCGTCTTCTGTACTGGTAAAGTCTATTTTGATTTGCTCGAGCAACGCCGTGAAGAAAAAATTAAAGACATCGCTATTTGTCGAGTAGAGCAACTCTACCCGTTTCCTCGTGATTCGGCAGTCAAAGAGTTAAAGCGTTACCCGAATGCGAATGAGGTAGTATGGTGTCAAGAAGAGCCAAAAAATCAAGGCGCTTGGTATCAGATATTGCACCACTTTAAAGCCTGTGTCGCAGATAATCAGAAGGTCCTTTATGCTGGCCGTGATGCTTCAGCATCGCCCGCGGCTGGATATTTAGCGGTTCACCGAGAGCAACAAGCCACCCTTATTCAAGCCGCTTTATCGCCACTTGATGAGAGTGACACACAAAATATTGAGACGATAAAGTAGCCTCATCTCAACCACAGTAAAACATTAATAGTCAAATTAAACAATGAAGCTGCACACTAACCATTTGCAGGAGCAAACCTTATGTCAGTCGAAGTAAAAGTTCCCATTCTTCCAGAATCTGTCGCTGATGCGATTGTCGCCGTATGGCACGTAAAAGTTGGTGACTCGGTGAGTATCGATGATAATTTAGTCGATATCGAAACCGAAAAAGTGGTGCTAGAAGTACCTTCCACGGTCGACGGTGTGTTAGTCGAAATTCGTGTTGAAGAAGGCGCCACCGTTGGTGAGCAAGAGGTTATCGCTATTATTAAAGAAGGCGCAACAGCCGCGGCGGCACCACAGGCAGAGGTTGCTGCGGCCCCAGTAGCTGATGCGGTCTCTAGCGAAGTGGCATCAACTGACGATGCTGACAAATTGAGCCCCGCGGTGCGTAAAATGTTGGCTGAAAACAATTTAAACGCCAGCAGCATCAACGGCACTGGCAAAAACGGTCGCTTGCTCAAAGAAGACGTGCAAAACGCTCTGAACGCCAAACCTGCCACATCGGCTGCCGCCGCAACTGAGGTTAAAGCAGTAAAGGCCGGCGAACGCAACGAACGCCGCGAGCCAATGACACGCTTACGCACCACCATTGCCCGTCGCCTAAAAGAAGCTCAAGACACTCAAGCTATGTTGACTACGTTTAACGACGTCAACATGCAGGCAGTAATGGACCTTCGCAAACAATACAAAGAACTTTTCGAGAAAAAACATGGCACCCGCCTAGGCTTTATGTCGTTTTTCGTGAAAGCGGCGATCGAAGCACTTAAGCGCTTCCCAGCGGTCAACGCGTCTATCGATGGCAATGACATTGTCTATCATGACTTCTACGATGTTGGCATTGCCGCGTCGTCGCCTCGTGGTTTAGTGGTTCCGGTTCTGCGTGATGTAGATCAATTGAGTTTTGCCGGTATTGAAAAAACAATTGGCGAATATGGTCAGAAAGCCAAAGACGGCAAGCTAACCATGGACGACTTGGTTGGCGGTACTTTTACGATATCCAATGGCGGCACTTTTGGTTCAATGATGTCGACCCCAATTGTGAATCCTCCACAGAGCGCAATCCTTGGCATGCATCGAATCGAAGATCGACCAATAGCCGAAAATGGCGAGGTCGTTATTCGCCCGATGATGTACTTGGCACTTACTTACGACCACCGCATAATCGATGGCTCCCAGTCAGTATTATTCTTGCGTACCATTAAGGAATGCCTAGAAGATCCTGCTCGCCTTTTGTTAGAGCTGTAAACAGCTTGGGCCGCAGGCACTTTTTGAGTACCTCGGCCCAGCTTTAATTAGAATTTTTAATCGAGAAATAAGATGTCTGATAAATTCGACGTAATCGTCGTTGGTGCCGGCCCTGCAGGGTATGTCGCGGCTATTCGTTGCGCCCAACTTGGCTTTAACACCGCATGTGTTGATAAATGGGTTGATGCAGATGGTAACCCATCTCTAGGTGGCACCTGTTTAAATGTTGGCTGCATCCCATCTAAAGCACTACTGGATTCTTCTGAAAAAGTAGAGCAAGCGTCGCATGATTTCGCCCATCATGGTATTTCGGTAGGCAAAGTATCAGTCGACGTACCAAAAATGATCGCTCGTAAAGACGACATCGTTAAAAATTTGACCAGTGGTATCGCTGGTTTATTCAAAGCTAATAAAATCACATCACTGCACGGTCACGGCAAGTTACTAGCAGGTAAGCAGGTTGAAGTTAGCTTAAACGGCGAGTCGAAGATTTATACCGCCGACAACATCATTCTTGCGGTCGGCTCGGTGCCAATCGATATTCCGGTAGCGACTGTCGATAACCAACTTATTTTGGACAACGCCGGTGCACTAGACATCAACGCCGTTCCCAAGAAACTAGGGGTGATCGGCGCTGGCGTAATTGGCCTGGAACTAGGCAGTGTCTGGAACCGCTTAGGCTCTGAGGTAACAATTCTTGAGGCCATGGATACGTTTTTAGCACCAGTAGATAAACAACTATCACGCGAAGCACTGCGCGCATTTACCAAAGTTCAAGGCATGGACATTAAGCTGGGCGCTATGGTTACCGCGACTAAAGTCACTAAAAAGAGCGTACAGGTTAGCTACACCCTCAGAGGTGAAGAGCATACTGAAACCTTTGATAAGTTGATTGTTGCTGTTGGCCGCAAAGCAAGCACTAAAGATATTGCAGCTGATGAAGCCGGCCTCAAGCTCGACGAACGTGGCCGAGTTGATGTTAATGATCGCTGTGAAACCAATATCGCAGGCGTGTATGCGATTGGAGATGCGGTCAAAGGCCCAATGCTCGCGCATAAAGGCTCAGAAGAAGGCGTGTTAGTTGCTGAGATCCTTGCTGGCCAAAAGCCTCACATGAATCATGACAATATTCCTTGGGTTATCTACACCCACCCTGAAATTGCATGGGTTGGCATTAACGAAGAGCAAGCAAAAGAACGCGGCATCAATTACAAGACTGGCTTCTTCCCATTTGCGGCTAATGGTCGGTCATTGGCAATGAATGAGAAAGGTGGCCGAGTCAAAATGATTGCTGATGCTGACACTGATCGCATACTTGGTGTTCATATATTTGGTCCGAATGCGTCAGAGCTAATTTCTGAAGCGGTCTTGGCGATGGAATACTCAGCATCCACTGAGGACATTGCCAGAACTATTCATGCTCACCCTACTCTATCTGAGGCTATGCATGAAGCGGCGCTATCCGTTGATGGCCGAGCTTTGCATAAAGTTAACTAGCTACGCAGATTTAAAAAAAAGGCCAGCATGAAAGTTGATGCTGGCCTTTTTTATTTAGTGCGCCCGGAGGGATTACTCGACCTCTCCTGAGGCCTAACCCTAGCGGGCGGTCTACGGCCGTTTAAAATCGCGCCAGAAGATCTTATCGAACAGGGGTTTTTATCTCCAGCCAAGTACAGCAAATATAAAAAAACCAGCGCAAGGCTGGTTTTTTATATTTGGTGCGCCCGGAGGGATTCGAACCCCCGACCAATTGGTTCGAAGCCAACTACTCTATCCAGCTGAGCTACGGACGCATGTCTTTTCTGTTCGAAATATAATTTCTCGAAGTTGGATGATTATAATGCAAACAAGCCAAGGTTTCGACCAGTGATTTACATCTCGGCGACGAAATAGTTTTATACTCTCGTATATCAACACTTGGCACCCTTATTTTAACCATGCCCGCACCGAAGAAACCGTCAAAACGTCATATCAGAGAGCCTTGGCCTACGCCAATCAGCTTCTCAGAGGGGCTGCCGATCAGTCAGCGTCAGGAAGAAATTGCGTCGGCTATAAAAGAAAACCAAATCGTTATTCTGGCTGGTGAAACAGGCTCGGGTAAAACCACTCAACTGCCAAAGATTTGCTTGTCTCTTGGTTACGGCGAGAAGGGTTTGATAGGACACACTCAGCCCAGGCGTATCGCCGCTAGAACCGTGGCCGACCGTATTGCGTCAGAGCTTAATACACCTTTAGGCGAAGGCGTTGGCTACCAAGTTCGGTTCACTGATAATTCGGGTAAAAACACACGCATCAAGTTAATGACCGACGGCGTGTTACTTGCGGAGTTTCAACACGATCGCCTGCTTAAAAAATATGAAGTCATCATTATTGACGAAGCGCACGAGCGAAGCCTAAACATAGATTTTCTCTTAGGCCTTTTAAAAACGCTGTGTAAAAAACGCCCTGAACTAAAAGTTATCATCACTTCGGCAACCATTGATTTAGAGAAATTTTCAAAGCACTTCACCTTACGCGGTAAGCCCGCGCCAATCATTGAAGTGTCAGGCCGTACTTACCCGGTCAAAACACTCTATCAAGAACCGAGCAAGGAAGACCCCAACCTTGCAGAGCTGATCACTGAAACAGTCGATCAAGTGATTAGAAGCGAAGCCAAAGGCGAGCACAATACCAGTGGCGACATTTTGGTGTTTTGCGCCGGCGAGCGTGAAATACGAGATGCGGCACAAGCATTGCGGCGAGCTCAATTGCCGATTGAAGTATTGCCTCTCTACTCTCGCTTAAGTGTTGGCGAGCAAAATAAAGTCTTTAGACCCGCGCATAGACGCAAAGTTGTGCTGGCTACTAACGTTGCCGAGACCTCTATTACTGTGCCGGGAATCACCTACGTAATTGACCCCGGCTTGGCGCGCATATCGCGTTATAGCTTTCGCTCGAAGGTTCAACGATTGCCAATCGAAGAGGTCTCTAAAGCGAGTGCGAACCAACGCCAAGGTCGCTGTGGCCGAGTCGCCAACGGTGTCTGTATTCGACTATACTCAGAGCAAAATTTCGAACAACGGTCCGACTTCACCGCCGCTGAGATACTGCGCAGTAGTCTGGCATCGGTAATTCTTAAAATGCTACGCCTAGGCATTCGCGACGTTACTCAGTTTGAATTTCTGGACCAGCCCGATAGCCGACTATTGAATGACGGTTTCAAATTACTGCAAGAATTA
>JBLHXJ010000072.1:0-11349 GCA_047629535.1 Arenicella sp.
CTGACCAAAAGATTTGTTTTTCTTAAGCGCGTAACGGTCGAATACGTGATACATCAAACCAGCCCCTGAGGTCATCGTCATAAAATCAGTCTGAAAACCAATTAAACCACGAGAAGGAACTAGGAAATCTAGGCGTACGCGCCCTTTGCCGTCCGGCGTCATGTTTTCTAAATCAGCACCACGTTCTTGCAAGGCCTTCATAATCGTGCCTTGATGTTCATCATCGATGTCAATCGTTACAATTTCGTATGGCTCATGTATTTCGCCATCAACATCTTTGAAAATAACTTCAGGCCGTGACACCGCTAGCTCATAGCCTTCACGACGCATGTTTTCAATTAAAACAGATAGATGTAATTCACCGCGACCGGATACTTTGAATTTTTCAGCGTCTGCTGTGTCTTCTACGCGTAAGGCAACGTTGTGCAATAATTCTTTTTGTAGACGTTCACGTATTTGACGAGAAGTAAGATACTTACCTTCTTGGCCAGCAAATGGAGACGTATTCACCTGAAAGGTCATGGTTACTGTCGGCTCGTCTACCGTTAATGCAGGTAGAGCTTCGACCGATGCACGATCACATATCGTTTCTGAGATGAATAACTCATCCATACCGGTTACCGCAACGATGTCGCCAGCATGGGCTTCATTGATTTCCATCCGTTCAATGCCTTTGAAGCCGAAAATCTTAGCGATACGACCATTACGAGTCTTACCTTCATTATTAACAACAGTAACAGCACCGTTGGTCTTAATTGAACCTTGCTTGATTCGACCAATACCAATAACGCCTAAGTAAGATGAATAATCTAACTGAGAAATCTGCATTTGAAACGGTTCATCAAGCTCTACCGGCGGTGGGGGTACGCGATCGATAATAGTTTGGAACAACATATCCATATTATCGGTAAGATTGGTGTGATCATCAGTGGCGTAACCATTGATCGCTGACGCGTAGATCACTGGGAAGTCTAACTGCTCATCAGTAGCGCCCAACATATCGAATAGATCGAAAGTCTGGTCTAGAACCCAATCAGGGCGTGAACCTTCACGATCAATCTTGTTGATTACCACGATCGGCTTCAAATCATGTTCAAACGCCTTCTGTGTTACAAAGCGGGTTTGTGGCATTGGGCCGTCAACCGCATCAACCAGTAGAAGCACTGAGTCAACCATTGACAGAATACGCTCTACTTCGCCGCCAAAGTCGGCGTGTCCCGGTGTATCAACAATGTTGATTCGGTAGTCTTTCCATGTCAAAGCAGTCGGCTTTGCTAAAATAGTAATGCCGCGCTCCTTCTCGATATCGTTACTGTCCATAACACGTTCAACCAATTCTGCACGGTCATCGAAGGTGCCGGATTGCTGAAGGAGTTTGTCCACAAGAGTGGTTTTACCGTGGTCAACGTGCGCGATAATCGCAATATTACGTAAATTCATTAGATATCAAGAGGTTGGTTAGCCCAAAAACAAAGCGCGATTATAGGGTAAACACCGCTAATTACTAGCGCTTCAAGGGCTTTAATTGCACTAGCAATGCGGAATTAACGATTATTTTCCAACGAAAATTTTGTTTACCGACAAAATTTACGCGCCTATGCCGATCAACTTATGACTTTGGGAATCGCACTGAGAATTGGCAATAGTTACTGTACTGGTTTTGAACTGAGATAGCGCCGTTAAGACGCTTAGAGATTTCTCGTAGTTCCGACAAAGGCTTGTCGTTTTCAGCGATCGATACGCCTTATCGCGGGTGGTAAAACCGGGAAGAAATACAAGTTTAATTCGCTGCTCGGGGGCCAATGAGTCTGCTGTAGCTGAATTTACTAGCTTAAGACTTCGTGCAGTTGTCAAAATATCAACACCATTTAGGCCTTCACCATTATCCCTAACCGACAGTAGCCAATTGGCCTCTTGATCTTCAATCGTAACTCGAATTGAAATGTAATCGGTCTTACCCGCAAGCAAACGCTGCTCGGCTGGTCGACCTCCGTGTAAAATGCTGTTGCGCACCAACTGTTCTGCGATCAATTCGGCCACTTCTTTGAGCTTTATAGGAATGTCATCCGCGTCAAAGCCTTTGCAACTTAGTAAAGCTCCATGACCAGAAAGTTTGACCTCCTCCGCGACCACCGACTGTAAATAGTCTTCGAAACTGGATAAATCTTGCTCAAGCGGAGGGTCAGTAGCTAACGAAATTTCATGACTCCAGTGACCACTAGACCTCTTCCATTGCCATAGAAAAATCAACAAAAGCAATAAGCCAACCGCTCCAGCAATTTTAGACAGCGTGCCCAAAAGCTGCAGTCGACGAGCATAGACCATACTAATTTTAGAGAAAAGTAAATCGAACTTTACCTGAGCAAAACCTAAACTACCGTCATTAAGCAAGGCCAAGCTAGCCTTCATATCAAACGTAGTCGGCTTCAAGTAGTAAGCCAAGGGCTTGGCATCAAAGTTCACGCCTAGAGAACGAAGGTCTCCACCAAACTCAACCTTGGAGACCTGCGACGACAGGTGTTTAATCTCATTTTGACTCATAGGCTCATGGATACGCCCCGATATCGAAGCGATCATGGTGCCATATGACGAAAGCTCTAGAGTGGTTTTATACAGTGCAAGATGTGCTGAGAAACATATTGCCAGGTAAATAGGCAAAAACATTGCAAACCATATAAGCGTTTTCGGCATAACAAAAACCCAATCAATTAAACCACTAAACCCAATCGCTATAATAGCCGATGAAAATGAGAATGGAACACAGCATAAATGTCGACCAAACAGCTTCCTAGCTGGTGCCTACAGACACCTCACCGTAACCATAACCTTCGGTTTACGACAGCCACCTTTATCGCTGCAATAGATAGGCTTTCTCTTCAGCCACAAAGTCGCCCCTCAGTTGGCCGGTCATGTCTAGGCTGCCTAATAAGGACACACTGTAGACTTGACTATAATGCTGCTTAATCTCGTCGAGTGAGATCGAGAATGGAGGCCCTGCCATCTGGTTTTGATCATACTCGAAGACAATCAATAACTGCGGCGCATTGGCGGTTATATTAGCCAAATACTGAGTGTATTTAAGTCGCATATCGATTGGCAATGCGACTAAACAGGCTCGATCAAAAATAGCATCAACGTGCCCTAGAAGTTCAACGCTAAGGGCAAAGAAGTCGCCCACAAAAACATCTAAATTACTCGCGCTATAGTGACTAAGCGAACCCTGCTGCGAGATCTTCGGCACTATATCCAATTGTTCAAATAACTCGTCTACCGCCATCTTGCTTAGCTCTATGGCAACCACACTAAAGCCTTGCTCGAGTAGCCAACCGATATCAAGTGTTTTTCCGCACAACGGAACAAAAATACGGTCTGAAGGACGCAGCGATAAAGCACTGAGCTTATCTAACAATAAAGAATTTCCAGAGTCTTCGTGCCAAGGTATATCGTTAGTCGCCCAGCGCTTATGCCAGAATTTTGTATGCATAAAGCTATTTCCTAGTGTGTTGTAAAATTCTTCTGATTATATTGTATTCCATACTAGACCCCAGTCACTGAGCTTCGAACCTTTAACAGTTGTGCCTAGCGCGCGTTCGAACAAGTTTGAACACAGACACACACTTGCGAACTAAGCCCACGTTTCAATATTATTGAGCAGCGATCGGCGAATAGATCAATATCTGTGCTACTGAAATTCATATTCAATATTCAATCGAATCGCACTGTCCGGTTTTGACTTATCGAAGCTAAACAGTGCAGCTGTAGTCCAAAATAATTTTCGGCCGCCAGCTAGGCGTATTCGACCTGAGATACTTGGCCCCGCAGCGTTAGTACTTTGACTCTTAAAAAACTCAATACCAGGCTCAAATGAAGCACTGCTTCTATACTTTAACTGCGCAGCAAGTTCACTCTCGACCTCATCCACTATTGATGGGCCTGTTTCATAGGCGAGAGTTAAATTAGCCGTACCAACCCATTTCTTCCATTGATGAAGAACAATCAAGGTGGTGGCAAACTCCCAGAGATCGTTATCCGACTCTCGCTCTACCTCGAATAAAATGCCCCAATCGTTGCTAAATTCTCCCTGCTCGCTGATTTGATACTTGGCTTCAAGCTCATAACCGGAGAGTTCTAAATTTTGGCCAACGAGATCTGACGCGATAATTCCGGCTTCTAGCAACCACCGATCACTGATTGAACGTCCATAAGCTAGTCGGTGTTGTTGCTGGTCAGCAAACCTAGTACGGTCGTCATCTTGCAACACCACCTCGTATTCAATCTCTTTTTCAAGTTGTTGCACATAGGGGTTATATATTTTGCTAATACTATTGCCCGACGCATTTGCCTTTGCACTAATAACGATCAGCAGAATAAGCAATAAGATACGTATCATTTCAATTCTCGCTCGGCCTTAGAGCTTGCTAAATAGCCTATTGCAGACAACACGAAAATGAAACCTAGCGTCATCAGATATAGGCTTACCTCGGCTAGAGTTGGCGTAGCTTCATAGCCAAATATGGCATAGGTCATTTGGCCAAAGACTGATGATTCTTGCAGTAACCAGTTAGTACTCCAAAGAGGCTTAGATGCACTCACCCAGTCCACTTGTATCAATAGTTGTATTGCTTGCACTGACATGCCTGCAGCGATAAAGCTCAGTAGACAAATCTGAATTATTCTCGAAATTGGTCGACTCCATACATTGATAGCGTAATAACAGAGTACACCGAAGCTGATGCCAATCATTAGCCCTATAAAACCACTGGTAAAGGCTTTGACTAAGTCGCCGTCAGATTGAAAAAAGCCACTGTAAAAAATAATCATTTCAGCCAACTCTCGAGTAATCGCCAAGCCTATCGCCAAGCTCAAAACTACTTGAAGCAAGCGGCCATCCTTCAACTTCGAAAAGATCAGCAAGTAACACAACAACAAAAGACTGGCGTAGATAGCGAACTGCATCGACGCGTTAACCACTTCTTGACCGGCATAGTCAAACCATTCGCCAACAAAACGAAAATTAGCCGCGTAAATAGATGCGCTAATTGCGCCGATCAACATACCGCTCCAAAGCCAACGATAAGTAAGATTATGCTGGTTTGAAATGCACAGCAGCAGGCTTAAAAGAACGCCAGCCTCGATCGTTTCACGGAGCACTAAGATAATAATATCGAGTAACATATCGCCCTACTCCGCTATGATTTTGCCCAACGCTGTAGACATGTTGAATTCACCGAAAAACGGGTACTCTCCTGGGTCTAACGGACCGATGAAAATAATCGCCTTACTATTACCGATAATGACTTTCTCACGATTAAGCTCATAGCTCTCGAACTCCTCCGGTGTTGAATCTTGGTTAATCACCAATAGCTTTATTTTTTTATTCGCCGGCACAACAACTTCGGCTGGATAGAATAAGTGGTCCTTAATTCTTAGCTCGATAATCGGTGTCTTAGCAAACGACGAAATAGGCAAACTCAATAAAAGCAATAGGATTAGAAAAATCTTCATATCTGCGACCCCTTAGATTGCGACTTGGGAAATAAAACCGTAACTTTGAGCCCACCCAAGGAGCTAGATTTAGATAACTCGATATCCCCCATATGCAGTTTCACCACATGACTGACGATTGATAGGCCTAAACCCGAGCCGATCACATCAGATGAGTGGCGGTCGCCACCTACTCGATAGAACCGATCAAATACTCGGTCATAGTCTTGTTCCGCTATTCCGGGTCCGGAGTCATCAATGGTCAATTTAACAGTATGCTCGTCAGCCTCATCAATAGTGACTAATATTGAGCCATTATTAGGTGTGTACTTACTCGCATTCTCAATCAGGTTTTTGATTAACATCGATATCGCAAATTCGTCCGCTTCAATAAACACATCGTCGGCTATGAACTCAACTTCTTGCTGCTTCAACTCAAGCACAGGAAACAAGTCGATCAAGCTTTGTTGAACATGGGTTTTGAGCATGCATTTTGATAATGTCTGCTTAAACGTTTGCGGGGTTAATTTGTATAGCGCTAGAATTTGTTCAATTGAGTTCTCCATTCGCTTAGCACTCACCTTAAGGTCAATGATATTGCTATCGGATTTGGAGTGATCTTGCTCTAAATTATGCAGACTGACTTTTAGTCCAGCCAGCGGCGTTCTCAGTTCGTGCGCCGCATCTGCCGCGAAGCGCTGTTCACGCGCAAACGCTTCCGATAGTCGTGCAAATAGTGTGTTGGTTGACTCCAGTAGCGGCGATAGCTCATTCGGCAGCCCGTCGGCCTCAATCGCGGTCAATTCGTTTGCGCTACGCTTGCGCAATTTGTCCGCGAGTGATGATATAGGCTTAAGCCCATAGCCAACAATAAGCCAAATAAGCAAGGCAATGATTGGCAGAACCCAAACGATGGGCAACAGCGAGGCCAATATAATACCGTCGATTAACTGTTGGTAAACGTCATAACGCTCACCGTAAACCACGCGCACACTGGAGTTAGGCAGCGATAGAGAGTAAACACGCCACTGCACGCCGGCCGAGTTGACGATATGGTAATCAGAACGCCCGGACACTAGCCCCAAACTGGGTGCGTTAAGCGACTTACTAAGCAGCTTATCGGCTTGCCATATTTGAAAAATCACATGATCATCAAAAGTATCGGCATCAACGTTGCCATGTATCTCATGCAGCTTCGCGGTCATAAGTGACATACTTTTAAGGCGGTCATCCAGTAGCTTATTACCCGCCGCAGTGCTGCGATTGTAGCCATTCAAGGCCGCGCTAAAATTGACAATACAAATAGTCGAAAGCAGCACCACAATCAAAAAGATTCGAATCGATTTCATTTTTCTGATTTATCGCGACTCGTCGTTTAGTGCTTTACTGACGGTGTAGCCAAGCCCGCGAACCGTACGGATGAAATTAGCCGGTAGCTTCTTTCTAAGATTGCTGACATGCACTTCTATGGTGTTACTACCGATAACTTCTCCCCAACCGTAGAGCTTACTTTCAATCTGGTCCTTGGTTTGAATGCGACCTAAGTTCTCCATCAAGGTCTTTAAAATCATGAACTCACGCCGAGTTAAGATCAAGCTTTTACCCTCAACAGAAATAGTTTGAGCCGCCACATCAAGACTAACATTTTGATGTTTAATCATGTTTGTTGTGGACGTGCCTAGCCGACGCGCGAGCACTCGAATGCGGGCAAGAAGTTCAGCCATCTCAAACGGCTTCTGCATGTAATCGTCAGCGCCCAAATCCAGAGCGTCAACCTTATCTTGGGTCGCGTGCCTAGCGGTAAGAATCAAGGTTGGAAGACTTTTGTGCGACAGCCTAAGTTTTCGCAATACACTGGTTCCATCGATATCTGGCAAGCCCAAATCTAAAATAACAATATCGGCACCGAAGTTACTCAGAGCATCTAAACCACCTTGCCCCGTGAGCGAGCTCTCAACCACAAAACCCTCATTGCTGAGTGCCCTGCTTAAAGCGGACGCAAGCGTCTTGTCATCTTCAATCAATAATAGCTTCATAAACGTATCTACAATAACCGTCTCTATTTTATTATAGACGTTTCTGGATAGTCGCTAGGGCTAATTCAATTTCTTCACGACGACCCGCGTCAGCAAGGTCTCTACCGGCTCGTGGAGCCGCTTTCAATGCCTTCTCAAAATAGATCTTTGCATCCGTGTATTGCTTTCTAGTGACTAAATAATCAGCATAGAAATAATTGCTATCTATTCCGGCCGGATTAATCTCTAACGCTCGCTTTAGATTCTTTAGTGATTTTTTCTTATCGCCAAAACCAAGCGGCCAACCTGGAACACTGTTATAGAGCACTCCCAGGCTTGTATACGCAGAACCGCTCAGTACCGAGCCATCAAGTTCGATTGCGCTTTCAAGATGAGTTTTCGCCGATTTGGCCAAACTCAGCGCTCCGAGACCACCTTTAGCACCAGCCAAGGTTGATTGCAGAATACCCGTCCACACATGAATCTCGGCATCTTTAGGGTGTGAACTCAGATTTGCTTCTCCCTTGGCTATAAGTGCTTCGAAGGCTTTGATTTGTGCTTTATCTTGTAATTGGTAATTGGCGACAGCCCAGCCCGATTGAAGCTCCCTTAGCAGTGACCCGCGGTCTTGCGCGATTGCGATGTGTGCCGAAGCGAGCAGTAAGGTGGCGACAGACATCAGTTTCAATAATGATAATTTCATAAGTAAGGCCTATAAAGAGTTAGCCAGCGAGTAATTACGCTGTTGTTTTTTACTGGGTGTATTTCTGGATAATGGGAAGCTGCTTAATCAAGGAGCCATCAACTAGGCTCGGCAGCACTGCGTTTACTCGTACAAACAACTTTTCTGGCCAGCCGATATATTTGCGCACTGATTTTGAGCTTTTCAGCGACTCGACAATTATCTTAGCCACCATTTCTGGTGCGTCAACATTGTTTCCGAGCTCGAGATTCAATGCCCTAGCCACGTCATCGTTCATGGCCGTCTCGGTCGCACGTGGCGCAATATAGCTGACGTTAATATTGGTATTGCTTAGTTCACGATGCAGCGACTCGGTAAAACCTCTTAGCCCAAACTTACTAGCGCAGTAGGCAACCGAGCCAGGCATTCCAATACTGCCTAATATCGAGCCCACATTAATAATTGCGGCTTCGGGTCTCGATTTAAGAATTGGCACCAGCGCTTTTGTCAGCAACATTGGTACAGTCAAATTACTGTTGATCATGTCACTTACTTGCTGATCACTCATTTGCGTTAACAATGACAACTGGTTTATTCCAGCCATATTAATCAACACGTCTGCCTGATCAGCGGCGTCGACCACGGCTTCGCGCCCATCTATTGAAGCCAAATCAGCGGCCACTGTTTGGTGATGTCTGAGGCCAGCTGGCAAAGAGTCTGCAACTTTATCGAGTTTAGCCTGATTGCGTCCAACCAATACTAAGTTAGCACCACCACTGGCCAGTATTGCCGCCGTCTTAGCACCGATACCGCCACTTGCACCGGTCAGAACAATCTTTTTATTATGTAACTTCATAGGCGATGTCTCCTCGTCTAGGGTTAGGCCGCGATGCTACGAACTTGGCTTTCGTCAAGCTGGCGGAACACGTTGCCGTACAAGTGATAGAAAATCTTAGCGCAATGAATAATTTGTGCTTGATCGTCAGGGTCGTCAATCCTGTTCATTAGGTCTTCGAAAAACTTAACGTGCTCAATATCAATAGCGCCATGAGAACGTAAATAACTAAACGCACCCTTGGGTAGGCCCAAGGCATTTTGAATGCTCTCAGCCGCATCGTCAGCCATCGTTACGCTAGTACCCTCCAATACGTGCACCATGCCAAAGAAGCCAACTGGGTTAACGCGATTAATCACATCATAGGCATACGACACCATGATTTCGGTTGAACTATTCGGGGTGCTCGCGCGCGCGATTTCCTTGTCATAGCCGCAATGCTCTAGATCATTCAGAATCCACTCTTGGTGACCGAGTTCTTCCTCAATATATTCAGCCAAAGCCTCACGCAACCATTCCTTCGAACCGGGCATGCGACTGCCCGCGGCCATCAATAACGGTGTGGTGTGTTTGACATGATGGTAGGCCTGCAATAAAAATGCGCCATAGTCATTTTTTGTTATATCGCCGTGCATAGCCCGCGGCATGATCGGTGATGCTAATAAATAGTTACGCGCTTGTTCAGTTTCAGTGTTCAGTCGTTCAAAAAATGTCATTTCAGTTGTGCTCACTAGTGTCATCTTGATGGAGTTATTAATGTGTTGTTTGGTGTGCATCTCGGCACCGCTAGTGTCGCGAAGAGCGCCATAAAAAGTATCGTTTTTATAGAGCGCTTCGATACGCAGTGCAAATTGTTGGTTAAGTTTTTGCCGCTGAGGTCGGCCATTAGCGGTCAATAAGCCATCCCATTCGGCAAGCTCTAGACGACTCCATGCCTTCACCTGAGCGTAATCTGGTAGGCGGCTATTAACCCTCATTATCCATTGGTCCACTTGCTGGTCGGTGACATGATCTGCTGCGCTGACAAATGCGACTAAGTTAGGTCGGTTGTCACCCACCACCACGCATTGCAGTAGTAAAGGCTGCCCCAGCAACTCACTTTCGACCCATTCGGGGTTAATATTTCGGCCAAAGCTACTAATAATCAAGTTTTTTCGTCGGCCGTTAACCGCTAGGTAGCCGTCTTCAAATGAACCTAAATCGCCGGTATAGACCGACACCGGGTACCAGCTTTCTCGGTCATCGTAATAACCCTGAAAGGCTGGATTTGAGACGATTATGTCTTCACCAATAACACTTAGATGGCAATGAGGTAACAACTTACCAACCTTTCCAGGGCGACTATTACTCGGCGTATTAAGAGACACAACGGAGCCGCATTCAGACAATCCATAACCTTCATAAACTGGAAGGCCGAGATCAAGCGCTTGCTTTAGAAGTTTGGGGGCAACCTTAGCGCCACCAACAGCAATAAATTTGAGTGCCTCGGGCGGTGTCCATCCTTGTTGGCAGGCGGCAACGAGAGCCGTTAATAGTTGAGGTAATAGGATTAGAGTGGCCGGAGCAACCGTAGAGATACAATTTAGGAGCTGGCTTAGTTGTAAGCCTGAACTGCCACTTAGGCCCCGCTCTTTAGCACTTGGAACAACGATAGTGCCACCACTCAATAATGGAGCATATAGGCCGGCCACGTTTTCCAACAAGGTAGCCAACGGCAGTAAGCAAAGATGTTTTGGCGAATTGAGATTAATGCTTACCGCCAGTGCATCGGCTGTAAGCCATTGGTGATCTGCGGTAAGGCACACGCCTTTCGGAGCGCCTGTTGAGCCCGATGTAAAGGTGATTTTCTGAGTGTGAGTCGGGCATCGTTGATCGCCAACACTTAAGTCTTCGTGCCTCGTATGTGGGGACAATTTTAGCGTTCGAATAGAACATGGCACATCGATCAATTCTTTTGCCGCTGAGTGTTTGTTCAATTCGCTATCGATAAGCTCTACCGAGTTGCTCATTAACATATCCACTAGGGTGTCTTTAAGGCAGTTCTCTAACTGATTCTGACTAAAAAAATCAGGCAAAGGTATGCAACGAATACCGGCTTCTTGGCATGCGAGGTCGACCGTGACCCAATCGATGCTGTTATCCGCATGCAAGGCAAGCGTTGCAACATCGTTACCAATTAACCACCGACTGAGCGATTCAACATGATCGATTAATTGGCTATAGCTCAAGCTATTATGAGTATCACTGACCGCCATGACATCAAAGTCAATGACCTCCTTTAAGCGAACCCTAAGCGGGATTGGAGCGATCATAGGGCTACTCCGTTGTTCGAT
>JBLHXJ010000073.1:0-11309 GCA_047629535.1 Arenicella sp.
GACAATAAATTTAGCACAGGATGACAATAAATTTAGCACAGGATGACAATAAATTTAGCACAGGATGACAATAAGTTTAGCTCGAGACTACGGCTCAGGATGACCCCTCCACTCACGTCATCCTGAGCGAAGCGAAGGATCTCATCCCTTAACTACCAAATCTACTTCTCGATCTTAACAACACCCTGCTCACCGCCCAACAACAACACATCGGCGCCACGTTGGGCAAACAAACCATTAGTAACCACGCCAGCAAGTTGATTGATCTGGCGCTCTAGTTCTACTGGGTTTTCAATTTTCAAATCATGTACGTCGATGATCAAATTGCCATTATCGGTGATCACGCCATCGCGCAAAATCGGGTTGCCACCCAGCTTTACGAGCTGACGTGCGATATAAGATTTGGACATTGGAATGACTTCAACAGGCAGCGGAAACGCGCCCAACATGCTGACTAATTTCGAATCATCGGCGATACAAATAAATTTGTCACTGGCGGCGGCGACTATCTTTTCGCGGGTTAAAGCGGCGCCGCCACCTTTGATTAAATGCAGGTGCTTGGTTGACTCGTCTGCGCCGTCTACGTAAATCGGAAGATCGCCAACTTGGTCGAGCTCATAGACTTTTATGCCATGTGCACGCAAGCGATCGGCGGAGGCTTCTGAGCTGGCAACTGTGCCGTCAATTTTATTCTTCATTTTGGCTAACTCGTCAATGAATAAATTAGCGGTAGAACCGGTGCCGACACCGACAACCCAGTCCCACTCAATGTACTCAATGGCGGCTTCGGCGACTAGTTGCTTTGCTTGTTCTGGGGTCATAATTTTTATACTCGTCGATAGGTAACGTAGTCGAATGTTGGGTTTGTGTGGTCAATGCTTTGGCGTGCTATTTCTTTGAATTCGCCGCCCGAAAAATTGGGAAAGTAGGTGTCGGCTAGTGGCGCATCAGACACTTCGGTCATTTCCAGTGAAGTGGCATAGGCTAGAAACAGTTTGTATATTTGGCCGCCGCCGATCACGAATATTTTCTCAGTGCCGGCGCTTTGAGCCAATTCCATTGCCGTATCAATCGAGCTTGCGACGCTTACGCCGCTAGCTTGCCAGTCATTATTTGCGGTTAGCACAATGTTTAATCGACCGGGTAGGGCGCGGCCAATTGAGTCAAAGGTTTTGCGCCCCATGATGATTGGTGAGCCCATAGTGAGTTCTTTAAATCGAGGTAAGTCGCCTGGCAAATGCCAGAGTAATTCGTTATTACGACCCATTTCGCCGTTTTCACCAACGGCGGCTATTAATATAATTTCCATTAGACGGCTACCGGTGCTTTGATTGCAGCTTGGGCAACGTAATCGAGCAATTCGAAGTCTTCAAATTTGAAATCAAATAGGTCTTTTACGTTAGTGTTGATCTTCATGCCGGGCAACTCACTCGGGCTTCGACTGAGTTGTTCTCGTACTTGATCTTCATGATTGTCGTAAATGTGCACATCACCAAAAGTGTGTACGAATTCGCCTAGTTCGAGTTCGCAGACTTGCGCGACCATCATTGTTAACAATGCATAACTGGCTATGTTAAACGGCACGCCTAAGAATAAATCGGCGCTGCGTTGGTATAGTTGGCAGCTCAATTTTCTATCGTGCGAGACATAAAATTGAAACAAGGTATGACAAGGCGGCAAACCGGCTTTGGCCATCTCTTCTACCTCGACGGGGTTCCAAGCTGAGACTATTAAGCGTCGAGAGCTTGGGTTGATTTTAATCTCGTTAATCACCCAGCTGAGCTGGTCAATCCCTGAGAAGTTACGCCATTGTTTTCCGTAAACCGGGCCGAGTTCGCCCCATTTATCGGCGAAATCTTGGCTGTCGCCAATTTTAGTGACAAATTCATTTAGTTTCTTTTGCCATTCGGGTGAATGTTTTTCTAAGCCTGCAAAACCATTTTTATTCAAATAACTTTGAAACGGCCACTGGTTCCAGATGCCTACCTTATTATCAACTAGATACTTAATGTTGGTGTCGCCACGCACAAACCAAAGTAGCTCATGAATGATGCCGCGTAAGAAGACCTTTTTGCTGGTCAACAGCGGGAAACCATCGGCGAGGTCACAGCGTATTTGTCGGCCAAACACGCTGCGAGTGCCGGTGCCGGTGCGGTCGTCTTTACCAACACCGTTGTCGTAAACGTCTTGCAGTAGGTCTAGATATGCTTTCATTTATCTCTCATGATTGCGTGTTTTTGCGACAAATAGGCGATCAGCTGGTTTCACGAGCGATGGCACGATAACCAATGTCGGAGCGGCAAAACATGCCGTCCCATGAGATTTTCTCGATCGCCTCATAGGCTAGCCGTTGTGCTTGAGTTACTGAATCACCCAATGCGGTAACGCACAGAACTCGGCCGCCACTGGTAACTACCTTGCCAGCGCTCAAAGTGGTGCCGGCCTGAAAGGTTTTGCAATCATCGGTATCGCATTTATCAAGGCCTGAAATGACTAAGCCTTTGGCGTAGTTGTCGGGATACCCGCCGGCAGCAAGAACCACGCCAAGCGCAGCGCGTGGGTCCCACTCTGCCGTAGTTTGATCAAGCTTTTTGTCTAATGCGGCCAAGCATAGTTGCGCTAAGTCAGATTTTAATCGCATCATGATCGGCTGAGTTTCAGGGTCGCCAAAGCGACAGTTGAATTCAATCACCTTAGGAATACCATCGCTGCCAATCATTAGGCCGGCGTATAAAAATCCAGTGTAAGGGTGCCCTTCAGACTTCATGCCCTCGACCGTTGGTAAAATAACGGTTTGCATAATTTTGTCATGCATCTCAGAGGTCACTACTGGCGCTGGCGAATACGCGCCCATGCCACCGGTGTTGGGGCCAAGGTCGCCATTGTCGCGGGCTTTATGGTCTTGCGAGGTGGCCATTGGCAAGACGTTGTCACCGTCTACCATGCAGATAAAGCTGGCTTCTTCGCCGGCCAAAAATTCTTCGACTACGACGCGCGCGCCGGCGTCGCCAAATTTATTGTCAATCAGCATATCGCGTGCGGCACTCTGCGCTTGATCGACAGTATGAGCAACAATAACGCCTTTACCGGCCGCTAAGCCGTCGGCTTTAATCACGATTGGCGCGCCAACGTTGGCAATATAGTTACACGCCTGATCAGCATCAGTGAACACTTGATACGAGCCACTAGGAATTTGATATTTTGCTAAGAAGTCTTTGGTGAACGCCTTAGAACCCTCTAGTTGAGCGGCCCCTGCGGTTGGCCCAAAACACTTTAAGCCGGCTTCTCTAAACGCATCGACCACGCCCATCACTAACGGCGCTTCAGGGCCGACAATGGTGATTTCGATATCGTTTTCTGTGGCGTAAGCAACTAGGCCGGGGATATCGTCGCCACTAATAGCAATATTAGAGACCTTGGGCTCACTTTCACTGCCGGCATTACCCGGTGCGACAAACACATTAGTAACGTCATCAGATTGTGCAACCTTCCAAGCGAGCGCGTGTTCACGACCGCCGCTGCCGATAATTAGTACTTTCATAGAGAATGAGTGTGTATCACGGAATAGATCTAGGCAGCAGATTTTACATTGTGAACGCCTAAATGTCTCGATTTCAGATTGCTATAGAGTGCTTTTTACCCTGCCTGAGCTAGGTTTGGCGAGATTTCTCGACAAACCGTTGGTGGCTCAGTTTGTCTATTCTCTAATCTTGCAGTTGCCGCTGCAGCTCATGCTCCATTCCACGATGCGTTTCGGTCAGTGATTTATCAACCTTTGTTAGTAAGCTCACCACTATTGTGACCAATGTCGCCACCACGAAACCAGGCACTAGCTCGTAGACATAGACGCTTAACGATTGGCCGGCGATCTGCAATGGTGCGACTAGCCAAAATAGCACGGTTAATGCGCCGGCAGCCATACCGGCCAGCGCACCTGCGCGGCTCATTCGAGGCCAGAATAGGCTGAGCAGTATTACCGGGCCGAAGGCAGAACCGAAACCTGCCCAGGCATTACTTACCAACGACAAAATAGAGCTGTTTCGGTCATGCGCTAAGACCACCGCAAGAATGGCGACACCAACCACCGAGCCGCGACCTACCAATAAGCGTTCGTTTTGGCTCGCACTTGGGCGAACAAAAGTGTAATAAACATCTTCAGTGATCGAGCTAGAGGCGACTAATAATTGCGATGAAATGGTACTCATGATCGCCGCCAAAATAGCCGCTAACAAAAAACCTGCTAGTAGCGGATTAAACAATGCGTTAGCGAGCACGATGAATATAGTTTCGGGATCGTTGAGTTGCGTGTCTGTCGCACTCATATAGGCGGCGCCAACCAAACCGACAAAGATTGCGCCGAGCACTGACAGTATCATCCAGATCATGCCGATACGTCGGGCGGTGGCTAGGTCTTTAATGCTGCGAATTGCCATGAAGCGGACAATGATATGAGGCTGGCCGAAATAACCTAAGCCCCAGCTTAAGGCCGAGATGGCCGCCAGCACAGAAATGTTGCTGAAGCTCAGCATATCAACCGGCATTTGTGACAGCTCAGCATTTACCGCGCCAAGCCCGCCAGTGTTGGTGAGCGCCACAAAAGGTACTAGAATTAGGGCAATTAGCATGATGCAACCTTGCACAAAGTCAGTGGTGCTAACCGCCATAAAGCCACCGAAGGTGCTGTAGGCAACCACCACTCCGGCGGTTAGATAGAGGCCAATTTCATACTGGATGCCAAATACAGATTCGAATAATTTGCCGCCAGCAACCACCCCTGAGGTGGTGTAAATAGCGAAGAACAAAATAATCACTACCGCGCACAGAATACGCAGCAAGTGAGAGTCATCAGCAAAGCGGCGCTCTAAGTATTCAGGAATAGTAACCGCGTCATTTAAGTACTCGGTGTAGACCCGCAGCCTAGGTGCCAGAAAGCGATAATTGAGATAGGCGCCAACGGTTAAGCCTATGGCTATCCAAGCGCCGCTGATGCCGGTTAAATAGATAAGCCCTGGCAGGCCCATTAACATCCAGCCACTCATGTCTGAAGCACCGGCCGATAGCGCGGTAACGGCTGGGCCGAGTCGCCGACCACCAAGCATAAATCCTGAGACATCTTTCTCAGTATTGAGATAACCGTAGACACCGATGCCAAGCATCAGTAAAAAGTAAGCGCCTATTGATATGTATAAACCTGATTGCATGGTTGAAATGCCTCATTGGAAAAAATAAAAAAGGGGCCTAACCAAGCTAAACTTGAATTAGACCCCTGAAAAAATGTACCCGCCTAAAAAATTAGGCAGGCACTTTATTGGCTAGAAGTCAGCAGTCATTCTCAAGTAATAACGACCGCCACCTAAACCCGCTGGGTGGTTCAAGGGGTAAATGGCACCTAAGAATCCGCCATCACGACCGGTGAAGCCGCCGGTTTCCCACTCGTCAGGGTAGGTATCAAATAGGTTTTTCGCGCCTATCGCCAAACTAACCACATCGGTTACCTGCCATGCTAATTCGGCATCAACAATGAAGAGGCCGTCGGTTGTTACCGGTAAGGTCTCGTCGTTGAATAAAGATTCGAATGCGTCGTCGTAGTAGTTAACACGAAGTAGCGCGTTGAACGGCTCAAAATTATGGTTCACAGACAAGGTTGCACGATAGTCTGGCACCGACTCTTCAACTTCACGAGCGCGAGCTTCACTCACCGTGTTGCCACGATTGGTTACTTCGGTATCAGTAAAGTTAACCGCTAAGGTTACATTTGTATCAGAGCCAGCCCATTGGATGGGGTAGTTGGCAACAATATCAATGCCGCTAGTGTTAGTGTCAAAGTCATTAACGAAGAATGAAATTTGGCTAACCGTGGCCGCTTCTGGGCTACCACTGGCGACCAGTACCGCGCGGTCTTCGGCGTTTACACTGCGAGTAACTTGAGCGATTCGACCTTCAAAGTCGATATCAAAGTAATCTACCGTCAGGTCCAGTGCACCAATCGATGCGGTGAAACCGATACTCAGGTTATTGGCATCTTCTGCCTTTAACTGAGAGCCGCCAAATCGTTGCGCGATTGGGTTGGTGCTCGAGACTACTAGCAGCTCTTCGAGTTGGCCATTATTAAAGTTGGTCGCCGCGCGTTGTAGGTTTTGCTGGCCGACGCTTGGTGCACGAAAGCCACTACTGACAGCGCCTCGAATATTAACGTAGTCGTTAAGGCTATAACGAACCGCGACTTTGCCGTTTGAGGTATTGCCGAAGTCGCTGAAATCTTCGTAGCGTAGTGCTGCAGCTACTAATAATTTATCGGTAACATCGGCTTCTAGGTCAATGTAAGCACTGCTCGAATCACGGCCAAAATCTCCGGCAACCGCAGGACTAAATCCTTGAAAGCCGTTAGAGCCGACAGAGAATCCTTGACTGGTGAAAGGACCAGCAACATATGACTCTAATTGCCCAGACTTGATCTCAAAGGCTTCGTCATGATATTGCAAACCGAACGCGACGTTTAAGTCTGACGCAAAACCAGCAACCTCATAGCCCTTTGAAAAATCCGCGTTGATGACTGTTTCGGTTTCAATTTGTGAACCTAAGTTGAAATCAAATGGTGACTGCGCGCCGAGCGAGGCGTTTACGGTATTGAAAATTTGATAAGCCAAATCATTTTGACCATACACCACACTAAAATCGTATGTTAGACCGCCGTTAAATTCACCACGAATACCGGCGGCCGCGCTTAGATCGGTAACACTACCGCCAAATCTTGGCGTAAAACCACCTGGGAACGTAGAGTTAAACGCAAAGCAGTTGTCGCCAGCGCCATTGATGAACGTTTGTGCGTCAGCAAAGCTTGAGGTTGGCAATGGGCCTGTTGGGCAGCCAGCGCCGGTCGAGTCAGCAAACAACACGTTGCCGCCAGAGGCGAATACGCCTGAACGGTTAGTCGGGTTACGGTAGAAAAAACTGCCGTCTACGTCACGCGTTGCATAGTTACCGAAGAAGTACAGTTCGGTGTCTTCAGCAATCGGCAGTGCCGCATTAAAAATCACTTTGTAGTCGTCAGTAACATTAGGCGCGCCCCACACTACCACCGGGTCTTGGATCGGAAAGCCGGCTGCTGCCAAAGCAGTTGCACCGCTGTTGGTGCCTGCACCGTCTTGAATACCGCGACTAGTTGCCTCAGAGTCTTTTACTTGAAATGAAAGTACTCCGAAACCGCCGTCATCGCCGAGCGGGAAACCAACTGCGCCAGAAACTTCTTTTTGCGCGCCGTCGCCTTCGAATGCTTCACCGTATTGTACTGTGACCTTTTTGATTGTTGGGTCGTCTTGTAAGCTGAAGTTGATTACGCCGGCAATCGCGTCTGAGCCGTATTGAGCCGCTGCGCCGTCGCGTAATACCTCAACCTGCTTCAAGGCCGCGCCGAATAATGGGGTAACGTCTACCGCTTGTGCACCGCGGTTGGTACCAGATACAAATTCACCGACCACGGCGCCGCGATGGCGACGTTTACCATTGACCAAAACCAAGGTTTGGTCAGCCGCCAGTGCGCGTAAGTTAACAGGGCGAACCAGGGTCGCCGCATCTGAAATTGGCTCACGGCTCGCGTTTAACGACGGGATGATGTTGGTCAGCGCATCAATGGGGTTGGTATCGCCCTGACGAGTTAGCTCTTCGCTGCTAATAATATCGATCGCCACGGCCGCATCGACCGATGAGCGTGGCGCTGCTCGGCGACTACCGATAACACTGATCTCTTCTAATGCAATGCTTGATGGCGCTGGGGCGTCTTGCGCCATTGCTGGGCTTGAGATTGCCCCGCCGGTGGCGATCGAAATCGCCAATAGGAGTTTTTGGTATTTTGGGAACGCTTTCATTTCTATTCTCTTCGTGGTTTTAGTTAATTTACTAATTACTTTCGGCTCTTTTTTGTCGGCCTTGCTAAAGATCTCTCGCGGTTCATGTGACGAAGTTTGGTAGCGTCGAATCTGGCTGTATGGTTGCCAATTCACCCATTTCCTACGTCAGCAGTAACACACTTCAACTAGGTAAATGTTCAGCACTCTTCTCAATAAAATTCGAAGAAGTGGTTTTTTCGCCTAGGGCTAGAGTTCTGTGTAAAGTATAGTAAAACACTACTAGAAGTTTTTTAGCCTTATAAAAAAGGCTGTAAGAATTTTTATACTTATATAAATAAGAAAATTTACTTATAAGTTCATTTATTTTAGATAAACGGGATATTAGACTTTTCATGAAAATGCTAGATCGATTCAACAAAAAAATATTGAGTATCTTGTTACAAGAAGGACGTCTGCCGATCAGTCATCTTGCTGCCCGTGTTGGCATATCAAAGTCACCCTGTCAGGCACGGGTTAAAAAGTTAGAGGAGGAGGGCTATATACTGGGTTACAAAGCCTTACTTAATTATTCGAAAATGGGGCAAGACCTAGTTGCGTATGCGCAGGTAACTATGTCGGACACTAGAGATCCGGCGTTAAAAGAGTTTGATGCGGCGGTGCGTAAAATAGCAGAAGTAGAAGAGTGCTACATGATCGCGGGGGCGTTTGACTACCTATTAAAAATTAGAACGTCAGACATTAATTCTTATCGAGCTGTTCTGGGTCAACATATATCGAGCCTACCTCACGTGGCGAGCTCATCTACCTTTGTATCTATGCAGGCAATTAAAGAGCGATAGCAATGCGGGTACCATGGCTTAGGTTCGGCAATTGCGTATATTATGCCAAGTTCAGTTTCGGCCTTCATCTTACAACTGGCTTAGTCTGTTATTTTTGATTTATATAAGAATAAATTAACAAGGTGGGCGAGTGTCGTATTTAAAACGTGGTTTAGGAGGCATGATTTTTCTTGCTGTTGTGGTAACCGCTCAATGGCTATGGAACCCGTTGCCGGGAAACCCAAGTGCTGCTGTTTTAAGCCAAGGCGCGGCCAACTATAAAGCTGAGATCGTTCGCGACAAATGGGGTGTGCCGCACATTCTCGGTAAGCGAAACGCTGACACAAGCTTCGGGCTGGCTTACGCACATGCTGAAGACGACTTTGAAACCATACAGGAAATGGTTGCCGCAACCCGCGGAGTGCTGGCGCAGTATCGTGGGCAGAGCGCCGCGCCAGGCGATTACTTAGTTGAATTATTAGATGTTTGGCAGACGGTTAACTCGCGTTATGAAGATGACGTGCCTGACGATGTAAAAGAGATAGCCAAGGCTTATGCCGCGGGCATCAACTTATACGCGGCCAAATATCCAGGCAGCGTATGGCAGGGTTTGGCGCCGTTTACCGCTGAAGATATTGTCGCTGGTTTTATCTTTAAAACGCCTTTCTTCTATGGCCTTGATAAACCACTGCTGGATTTGTTCGACGAGAGCAGCGAGTTAGAGATTGCACTGTCACCAAAGGGTGATCAACTTTCTTGGGGTTTAGTAAAACGAGGCAGCAGTGAGCGTGGGTCAAACGCCTATGCGGTGTCGGCTGAGCGTTCGGGCGAACAGACCACACGACTATTAATAAACTCCCACCAACCATTAACCGGGCCTGTGGCTTGGTATGAAGCGCATATTTTCGCCGAAGATGGTTGGAATATTCAAGGAGGTCTATTTCCCGGTACGCCGGTAATCTTGCATGGCTTTAGTGAAAATTTAGGGTGGGCCAATACCGTAAACCATATTGATTTGAGCGACGCTTACCTACTTACACGAAACCCAGATAACCCGAATCAATACCGCTTGGATGGTCAGTGGCATGATTTCGAAAAGCGTGAGGTAACTCTATTAGTAAAATTGTGGGGTGATTTTAGGTTTCCGGCGAAACGCTCGGTACTTCGCAGTAAACATGGCCCTGTTATCGACTCGGGCGATAAAACCTATGCATTGCGCTACGCCGGTATGGACGAAATACGCCAGCTAGAACAATATGTTCGGCTAAACCAAGCCGAGGATTTCGACGGCTTTATGCAAGCAATGCAGATGAATGCGTTGCCTAGCATCAACTATGTTTACGCTGACCGAGCTAATAATATTGGCTTTATTCACAACGCACAGTATCCAAATCGAGACGACTCATGGAACTGGAGTGACGGTTTGCCAGGCGACCGCAGCGATCTTATTTGGCAAGGTTATCGGCCTTTTAGCCAAGTGCCAATGCTAATAAACCCAGTGTCAGGAATGGTTTTTAACGCTAACAATACGCCATTCTCAGCGACTGACGGCGCAGATAATTTGCGTGCCGAAGACTTTCCTCAATCAATGGGTTTGGCGACTAATCAAACCAATCGTTCATGGCGCGTGCTGGAAATGAACAGCGGTGATAGTCCAATAGACGAAGAAGAATTACTGCGACAAAAATTTGATATTCAATACTCAGAACAATCTAAGCAAGTGCAAGCACTGCAAGTAGCATTAGCGCAAGATTGGTCTAACAACCCGGGTTTACTTGCGGCTCAAGAGATAATTAAACAGTGGGACCGACGAGCTGATTTAGAAAATCTAAATGCGGCTTTGCCGATTCAGATATTCAGTCAAATCAGGCAGAGTTCAGATAGCGAAGACCGCTCGCCAAAAGCCATCAGAGAGGCTACAGAGAAGGCTGTCAGCTATCTTAAAGCCACTTATGGCAGTCTCAAGCCGAAATGGTCAGAGGTTAACCGCTTAGTCCGTGGTGACTATAATAAGCCACTCGCCGGCGGTCCGGATTTACTTCGAGCTGTCTACTCTATAGGCTTTGAGGTCGGGCAAAAAGCCTACGCTACTCATGGTGATTCGTGGATGGCCTTAGTCTCATGGGACCAAGCGAGCGGCGAGCAAAGTGCCAAGGTTTTGCATCAATTTGGTAGCGCCACTTTAGATCAGGGTTCACCGCATTATGCTGACCAAGCCGACTTATTTGTTGAGCAAAAGTGGCGTGAAGCGACGTTTGATATGGCCCAGATTCGGTCTAAGGCCAGTCGCACTTACTTTGTAGGTGGTGAAAAGTCGATGTAATAACCTAGCCGTTGTGATCGCTCAGAGCTATCGCTGCTAAAGGCCGTTGGCTGACATTACGGTTAGATGAATTCGCCTTGCTGGTTAGCCAGTCTGTGACAACTGCAGTAGACTTAATAGTGTAGCCAAACCATAGGATAAGGATATGAATAAGTTCGTAATTGCGGCGTTTTCTATTATTGCATCTGCGCTGTATGCCGCGCCCGCCGCCGCGACCAAGTTAGAGGCCCAAGTAGAAACAACGGTGTCAGACGTCACCGTCTACACCAATGGAGCACTTGTCACTCGCAGCGCACCATTGCGCTTGACGGTTGGGGAGCA
>JBLHXJ010000074.1:0-11261 GCA_047629535.1 Arenicella sp.
ACTCGAAGGTTTTTATGATGACCCTGCGATCAATGAGATTAGTAACTTCGGCTTATCAGTCCAGGGTGACTTTGAGTTTGAAAAATTTTCAGTAACGTCGATTACTGCGTTTCGAAATAATGACGTGTTAGACAATCAAGATATTGACTTCTCGAGCGCTGATTTAACCAACAGCAATAAGAACGATATTAATATCGACACTTTTACTCAAGAAATTCGCTTTGTTTCTAATGGCGATGGCGCGGTTGATTGGTTAGTTGGTGCATTTTACTTTGATGAGTCAGTAGAGCAAGAAACCGATGTTTTGTTTGGCCCTAGCTTTAGATCTTTTATTGACATTCTCTTAGGTCAAGCAGGCGTTCCATTCGGCCTGTCTACAGTAGAGGCCTTAAGTGGCATTCCGCAAGGCTCGTTTTATCAAAATAATTCCGGTGTGTCGGACGTTGCAACCCTTGATAACAAAGCGATATCACTATTTGGACAATTCGATTGGCGCATGAGTGACTCGTTAACGGCTACGCTGGGTTTAAACTACACCGATGATGAGAAGGATTACTCTATTATCTCAAATCGGACTGAGGTTCGAGGTATGTTTAACCTAGGTCCGCTAAATTTTGTACCGATCTTTCCACCCGTTCAAACAGACACTAATAATCCTGTAGAAGATAACTCAACAGCTGACGACAAGGTTACCTACACCGCTCGTCTAGCGTGGGATATGAACGATACTTTTAATAGTTATGTTACTTACGCAACCGGTTATAAAGCGTCTTCTGTTAACTTGAGTCGCGACTCAAACCCGAGCCCAGCTGATTTTGCGGCAATTGGTTCTCTAGGTCTTTTGGCCGCTAATACAAACTCTGGCAGACGGTTTGCTGACCCTGAAGAAGCTAAAGTAATTGAACTAGGTTTAAAAGCTCGTTTTGATCGAGGCACTCTAAATATTGCGGTATTTGATCAAACACTCGATAACTTTCAGTCAAACATTTTCGTAGGTGATGCGTTTGTACTTGCTAACGCAGAACGTCAATCAGTCAAAGGTGCAGAGGTTAGCTTTAATTACCAACCGACTGATTCGTTTAGTTATGGCGCTAACGTAACGCTGTTAGACCCACTATATGATTCATTCACGGGCGCTTCTGCCGGTGACTTAAGTGGCCTACAGCCAGCTGGTATTGCTGAAATAAGTGCTTCATTTTCGGCGCAGTATACCTTCATGTTAGGCGGCAACGACGCTTATGTTCGTGGCGACTATCAGTATGAAGATGAAGTGTTAGTCGTTGATGGTATCGGCGCTGATATTGCGACTCGCGAAGTTAAGTTGTTGAACATGTCAGCTGGTATGACCACAGAGTCAGGCATGTCTTATACGCTTTGGGCTCGTAACTTAGCGGATGAGTCTTTCTTGATCAGTGCGTTCCCATCGGTAGCTCAAGCAGGTAGCTTTTCAGGTTACCGAAATGAGCCACGTACTTTCGGTGTAACAGTTCGTAAAGACTTCTAAACTGATTGACCTAAGTGTAAGCGTTAACTGATCGAAAGTTAGCTAGCGTGCAGTAAAACTAAAAAGCCTGTTTCCATCGATTGGAGGCAGGCTTTTTTAGTTGTATGAGATCTTAGTGGTAACACTCGGACGTGTTTTACGATCGAAGTAAAGAGAAATTATTGTTGCTGTCGATGAACGGTTTAAGAAGCAAGCTTGACGCCCAGATGGCCGAGCTTTCTAATTGTTTGAAATGATTTTAAAAAAGCATCTCGATTTATCCAATACTTGAATTTAGTGATTCAGTTAAATCTGCAAAAGCTTGATATAAAGTGTTTAGAATTGACGTTGTCTTCAGTAGTTTTGTCTACTATGGGTTTATAAAAATAATTAAGGAGGTTATCGAATGACTAGCTACGCACAGCGAATGGCGGCCGAATTGAACCCTGATGGGATTTCGAGCTTGGTAGAAGCTTTTGACAAGGTTTGCATCGAGCATGCGCAAAGCCCTGCATTTGCCTGTTTAGGGCAAACTATTAGCTATGCTGAGTTTGCTTTGCTTACTAAGCGCTTTTCGAGTTTTTTGATGTCGCAGTTAAAGCTTAAGCCTGGCGATAGAATTGCTATTCAATTACCGAATATTGCTCAATACCCAGTCGCAGTTTGGGGCGCTTGGCGTGCAGGGCTTATTGTTGTAAACACCAACCCGATGTATACCGCTCGCGAAGTTAAGCATCAGTTTAAAGATTCAGGTGCGGTAGCGCTAGTTGTACTAGATAGCTTATTGCCACTAGTCGAAGCGGTTATTGATGACACCGATATTAAGCATGTTATTGCCACTAGCGCGATCGACATGGCTGAACCACAAAACGCCTTCAAGGCAACGGGCTCTGTACTGGCTTTTAACGATGCACTTGATTTTGAGGTCGGCGAGCTTAACCAGGTCGTAGTATCGATGGGTGATATTGCAGTCTTGCAGTACACAGGCGGCACCACAGGCCCTTCAAAGGGGGCAATGTTAACCCATGGAAACTTGTTTAGCGCGAGAGCGCTGTCGCGCAAAAGCGTTGTTTTAAATAAGCCGGGTACTCGCGAAATTTTGATCGCTGTGCTGCCTGTTTATCATGTGTTTGGTTTTACCGCGAACGTTGTCGGCTCGGTGTTATTTGGCGCCTTAAGCGTGATGATTCCTGACCCGCGTAACTTAAATTCGATTATTGCGGCGATGAAGGCTTATCCATTTACCAATATGGCGGGCGTCAATACCCTGCTAAGTAGTCTGATGAAACATCCTGAGTTTGATTCAATCGATTTTTCGAATATCACCGGTGTAATTGTTGGTGGTACGGCGCTGGTTAAGGAGATCGGCGAAGAATGGCAGCAGCGCACAGGCACAATGCTTTACGAAGGTTATGGTTTATCTGAAACGTCGGCAAATGCGGCCTGTAACCGACCTGAAAGCCACGAGCTCGGAACGGTAGGGCCGAGTATGCTGTACCAGGAGATTAAGACTATCGATGCCCAGGGAGCGACTGTAGAGATCGGTGAGCGCGGTGAAATTTGTGTGCGCGGCCCGCATGTTATGAGCGGTTATTGGGAACGCCCCGAGGCTACCGCAGAATCGATTGATAGCGATGGTTGGTTTAAGACCGGCGACGTCGGTATTATTCAAGATAATGGCCATTTGAAGATTGTCGATCGGATTAAAGATATGATCATCGTCTCTGGTTTTAACGTATATCCTAACGAAGTCGAGGCAGTTATCTATGGCCACAAAGACGTTGTCGAATGTGCGGTTATCGGCGTGCCGAGCGAGAGTACCGGTGAGGCTATAAAGCTCTATGTGGTAAGCGATAATAGCCAGCTAACTGCAGCCGACATCATTGAATATGGCCGGATTGAGCTAACCTCATATAAGGTTCCGAAGCAAATCGTGTTTATGGACGATTTACCCAAATCTCCGGCCGGTAAGATATTGCGTCGAGAGTTAAGAGAGCTAGTCTAGAGATTACTATTATGCCAATGACATTTGATTTTATGGCGGTACCGAGTACTCATTTCGCTGCC
Source organism: Arenicella sp. (assembly GCA_047629535.1). Classification (GTDB taxonomy): domain Bacteria; phylum Pseudomonadota; class Gammaproteobacteria; order Arenicellales; family Arenicellaceae; genus Arenicella. Next base: position 3,551 of record JBLHXJ010000074.1, read on the forward strand.
GGTTGCGTAGCCAATATAGCCGCTGTAGTGATTCAGTTAGGCTTGACTAAACCCCTGGTGGTAACAGACAAAGGTATTCTGCAACACAATTTGCTTGATTCGGCACTGGCATCGTTGTCCGGCGCTGATATTGACTATTGTGTCTATAGCGAGGTACAAGCCGACCCCCCAGAAGCTAACCTTTTTGCTGCCGTCGATCTGGCGCAACAAAATGGCTGCGATGGAGTGATTGGCTTTGGTGGCGGCAGTTCGATGGATGTTGCTAAGCTAGTGGCTGTTTTGCTCAAAGGCGAGCAATCGCTGGCAGAAATATACGGGGTGGACCAAATTACCTCAGGTCGTATGCCTTTAGTTCAGGTTCCTACCACCGCAGGTACCGGCTCAGAGGCCACCAGTGTTGCGATAGTAACCACAGGCGAATCAACCAAAGCTGGCGTAGTCAGCCGTGTTTTATTCGCCGACACCATTCTGCTCGACCCAGAACTAACGCTAGGCCTGCCAGCTCATGCAACAGCGGCAACGGGTATCGACGCAATGGTTCACGCGATCGAGGCGTTTACCAGTAAGCGCTTGAAAAACCCGATCTCGGATATGTTGGCCTTAAAGGCGCTTTCATTGTTATCCTCAAACATTAAAATCGCTGTTAGCAATGGTGCTGATTTAAACGCACGTAGCGATATGTTGCTGGGCGCCATGCTGGCCGGCCAAGCGTTTGCTAATTCTCCGGTTGGCGCGGTTCACGCGTTGGCGTATCCACTGGGGGGTATCTATCATATCCCACACGGTTTAAGTAATTCCTTGGTGCTGCCTCATGTGCTGCGCTTCAATGCACCAAGTTGCGGAGACCTTTATGCTCAGTTAATGCCCGCGATTTTACCCGCGGTCGAGATAGTTAATGCTGCCGAGCAGTTGGCAGATTATTTTTCTTCGTTAGCCCACGAACTTGGACTGGAAACAACATTAAGCCAGCTGAATATTCCTGAAAGTGCCTTAGAGACCTTGGCCGAGCAGTCGATGTTGCAAACACGTTTGTTGATGAATAACCCACGTTCAGTCTCGTATGAACAAGCTTTGTCGATTTACCAACAGGCGTATTAAGTGATGATTGAAGCAAGAGATCGAGATAACTATTTCTATTTTAAGACTATCAACACACGTTGGATGGACAATGACGTTTATGGACACGTCAACAATGTCACCTACTACAGTTATTTTGATACGGTGGCAAACTGTTATCTAATAGAGCAGGGCGGATTAGATATCCAGCACGCGTCTGCGGTCGGTTTTGTAGTGGCCTCAAGCTGTGAATACCATGCCCCTATTGCATTTCCGCAAACCATAGAGGCCGCTTTTAGAGTAAACCAATTAGGGTCTAAATCGGTTCAATACGGAATCGCTATTTTCAATGATCAACACAAAGAAGCCTGCGCGAGCGGGGTTTTTACACACGTATTCGTCGATCGCGCGAGCGGTAAGTCGACAGCAATACCGAACGATATTCGCCAAGCTTTAGAGCTGGCATTAACTTAATTAAACTCACCCCGAGGGATAAATAATGGGCAAATTACTAGCACCTAGTGACATACAAGCGGCGATTGGCGAACAAATCGGTGTATCCGAATGGTATGAAGTAACACAAGAAAATGTAAATAAATTTGCGGATGTCACATCCGATCATCAGTTTATTCACATTGATCCCGTGAAGGCTGCCGAGACCCCATTTGGCGGCACTATCGCACATGGGTTTTATACGTTGTCGATGCTGTCTCATTTTTCTGAAACTGGCTGTGGCGTTGCCGTTGAAGGCACCAAAATGGGTGTCAATTACGGTTGTGACAAGTTGCGATTCATACAACCAGTGCGAGTAGGTTCACGAATTCGCGGGAGTTCTGTACTGACCGCGGCTGTCGAAAAGAAGCCCGGTCAATACTTATTCACCGCTCAAATGACCGTCGAAATTGAAGGCTTAGATAAGCCGGCTCTTATTGCCGACTGGCTGACAATGGTCTTCGTATAAACTAAGTTATAATAACTAGATTCTAAAAATAAAAGGTTTAAAAATGAGTATTAATTTTAATGATCAAGTCGCCATCGTTACTGGTGCAGGCAATGGTCTAGGGCGTAGCCATGCTCTAGAATTGGCTAAACGTGGTGCTAAGGTTGTAATCAACGATCTAGGCGGAGCACGTGATGGTACCGGCGGCAGTAGCGACGCGGCGCAAGAGGTTGTCGCGCTTATAAAAGAGAACGGCGGCGAAGCGATTGCCAATGGCGCTAACGTAGCGGACTTCGAGCAAGTTCAGCAAATGGTTGCTGAAACTATGGAGCAATGGGGGCGCGTTGACGTGTTGGTCAATAACGCCGGTATCTTGAGAGACAAGTCGTTTGCGAAAATGACCATGGCTGACTTTCAAATGGTGGTCGACGTGCATTTAATCGGCAGCGTAAACTGCACCAAAGCTGTGTGGGATATTATGCGCCAACAGAATTACGGGCGACTAGTGATGACCACATCGTCAAGTGGCATGTATGGTAATTTCGGCCAAGCAAATTATGGTGCGGCGAAAATGGCCTTGGTTGGCTTCATGAACACTCTGGTATTAGAAGGTAATAAATATGGTATTCATGTAAACACTCTGTCGCCAACAGCGGGCACCCGTATGCTTGAAGACATTATCGAAGATAAACAGGTAATGGAGCTTATGAGTGTTGAATCGGTTACCGCCGGTTTGATAACTTTGTGTGACCGAGATGCACCCAATAGAACTATTCTTTGCGCGGGTGCCGGCGGCTATGCGACAACGCACATCTATGAGACTGAAGGTATCTTTCTGCCGAGTGCACAACAAACACCGGAGAATGTACGGGCGAATATTGACGCGATTAATAATCCTGAAGGCGAGAGAGTTCTAACCGCTGGATCTGAGCAAACTAATAAATTCGTGCAAAAAGCAATCGCTTATATTAAATCGCTATAGGTCTGTACTAGTAGACAACCTTCTAAACGGAGCCGGGCTCAGAAGGTTGTCTAGGGTAGGGCTAACTATACAGCTGTTGCTAGTATAAATAATTTCAAAGTAGTTACGCTTGAAACGCAAAAATGAGGTTGGCCAAAAGGCCAACCTCTAATCCACGTTTGCTTAATTACTAGAGTAATTTATTATTGGAGGCTAATTAGTTAAAGCTAATATCGATAGGGAAGTCCATATCGCAGGCAACGCCGTTGCAAGTGGCTGGTTCAAATTTTGTGTTTTGCAAGTGCCGCTGAATATACGCAACCAGTTGCTCATTGCTATCGCCATGAACAGTAACGCCATTAACAAATCCGGAGCTGTTAACTTTGGCGGTAACATTTATATCGCTATTATCGCCGAATGCTTTGTTGGCTTTAAGCAAAGGCTTGTACACAGCGCGTAGGCCTGAACTCGGAAACGGTGGCGTGTCGTTGCTGCTGAGATTGTCGAATTTAGCTCGAACTAAATTTTTCTGTTCAGCCGTTAGCGCATTAAAACGCTTGTTAAATGGAACTGTTGACTTGGCTTCTATCGTTGGGATTCGACTGCCGACTGGAGCATTGCCTTTGAGCAAAAAAACCTCGCTTGAGGCTGAAGAGCCCTCGGCAGTGCTGTGTGAGTTCTTTGCGTGAGTCGCATTAACGCTGAAAATAAAAGCAGTTGAAATTACGAGTAGTGTTAATTTTTTCATGATGGCTCCATGGCTAATTTAGGGTTTGGTAAAGGGACACCTTTATTAGTGTCTCTGTAAACTTAGATGCGAGGTTTCAGAGAATGGATTCAGAAATTTTTAAATTTATTTCTAGTCGATAATGTTTACATCGTGTAAAACACGTTTCAGTAACATCAAAGCCAAGCAAAATGTGAGGCAGTTTGCTATCGCGACACCTATAAAAAGCCCCTTAATGCCATACGCTTGAGAGCCAAAGTAAGCGAGCGGAAAATACAGCACAGTGAGTCTGAGAATATTTATATAAAGTGCAATTTTCGGTCTACCCAAGACGTTCATCGAAACATTAATTAGCACCACTACACCAGACAAACCATAGCTGATAGGAACAATTAGCAAGAATAATACGATCGTTTCTCGTACGCTGACATCGGCTGAAAATACACTGGCAATCGACGTTGAAAAAACCGCAAGCAAGGCGTAAATCGCTAACTGAAAAATCACCACAAACTTGAAGCTGAGCTTTAAAGCGGCGACTATTCTGGCCGGCTTACCAGCACCCAGATTTTGACCAATGAACATCGGTAAGGTTGCCGACATCGCATAAACGATCATTAAGCTGACGGCTTCTATTCGGCTGCCAACGCCAAAGCCAGCAACGGTGTCAGTGCCAAAGCGAGCTACTAAAGTTGTTAACATCGCGGCGGTAATCGGAATGATCGCGTTAGCTAGTACGGCCGGTATTGCGATGTCAATCAGCTGCTTAAGATTATTCTTAAATCCACTCAATGATGGCAACGAGGGGAGTAGTAGGCGTTCTTTTATGGCGAGTTGATAGAGGCCTATAACCGACGCGACCATTACCGCAATGATAGTCGCCAATGCAGCGCCTTGCATCCCAAGCTCAGGGAAAGGACCTAGGCCAAATATCAGTAACGGGTCTAAGACAAGGTTAGTCAGGGTCATAGTGATGGCTATCAGTGCTGATGTTTTAGTGTCGCCTAATGCACGGAAGGTGCTGGAACATACTTGTGTGATCATCAGTAGTACGGTGCCAAACAGCCATACATGCATGTAGTCGTAAATATGTGGAAGGGTTGTTTTGTCGGCACCGATTAATAAGAATATCTCCTCCAAGGCAAGCGTAAAAAGTAAAGTTACCAATAGTGCGGTTATGGCGGTGAGGTAAAAACCATCGGTAATAAGCCTCGCGGCTAGCCCCATTCGCTCAGCGCCGATTAACTTTGAAGTCAACGATGAAATTGACATTCCTAGGCCAAGAGCGACGCTGGTGACAATGAAGGTGATCGGCATGATGAAGCCAATTGCGGCTAATTGTTGGGTGCCAAGGTAAGAGATGAAATAGCTATCAACGAGGCCTAAGCTCATGATCGCTACAAGCGCAAATAGCATCGGCATTGTCAGCCTCACCAGGGTTGGGCCGATTGGCTGCGAAATAATTTCTTCGCGGCGTTTTGAGGTGTTAATACTGATCTCCTTTAGCTTGTTTGCAAGCCCAGTTGTTTGCAAGCCCAGTTGTCTGCAAGCCCAGTTGCTATTCGGTCTGCTTAAGCTTGAACGCTTTCTAGTGCCGCGCGAGCGTTGCCTAGAGGGATGCCGGCCGCGTGAGCTTTTTCAATCGCCTCATCAACGCTTATCGTGCCAGCGGGTATTTGACCCAGCGCCCAGATAAACGACGATCTCATTCCGCTACGACAATGAACCAGTATGCCGTCATCAGTAGCATCAACGATTGCTTTAAAGTCCGCCACTAAAGTCGCCGGCAATGGCTGACCGTTTGCCATTGGTAGATAGTGATAGCTGATTCCGTGTTCGCTGGCCAATTTTGCCGCGTCGGTCGAGCTAAATTGCCCAGCCTCTTCTTGATCGGGGCGGTTGTTAATAATAGTTTTGATACCCACTGCTTTTAGCGAATCAAAGTCAAACGCGTTTATTTGCCCAGCAACATAGATATTGTTATGAAGTAGTTTCATAGAGAGAGCCTCAGCCATCAAAAAATTAGCCTGTTAGTTTAAACTGTTTTACCAGAAGCTTGAAGTGGTCGAAAGTTTTTTCGAGCTCATCATCAAGCTTACTATACCTCAATCGATAGTAGGTTTGGGTAAGCTCATTGATCTCTGCGGCTTGCTCTGGAAATGACAGCGCTGCTCGGCTAGCAAACTCACCCGGCGTTTCGCTGGCCATTTTGAATAGCTGAAAACGTTTAAATTTTTTGGTATACCGAAGGTATTGAGTTTGCGCGTCACCGCGTTTAATCTTGCGCGGAACCAGCTGCCAGAAATAGAGTAGCAATAAGGTAAATGCGCCGCCAGCCATCATTAATATCAGTGCGCTAACGCTATTTCGATGTTCTACGCCAAGTTTTTCTAGCAACTGCCGTTGTGCATTGAAGTCGTAGTTGACAACCCACTTATTCCATTGATAGCCGGCGTTTTTCCAGCGATCTCGTAAGCCTCTAAGCATTTGGCTAAGGCCGGTTGGATTAAGTAAATTCTCTAGTGCTCGGCCGCTACCGCTACTGCCTAGCAGCCCCGAATTCCATAACTCCATCAACGCATCCATACCGTAATCGATGCGCTCCGGGCTAATGCTTGCTGTTGGGTCGACACGTTGCCATAGGTCATTGACCCAGACCTCACTCCAGGCGTGTGCGTCTGAGTAGCGAACTTCAATAAACTGATCATTATTAACCGATGTTCCGCCTTGATAGCCGACCACTACGCGCGAGGGTATACCGAGCATACGCATAATGATTGTGAACGCACTGGCGTAGTGCTCGCAATAGCCTTCGCGGGTGTTAAAGATAAAGTCAATTAGCGGTTCATCTTCGTTCAACGATGGCGGCAGCAATGAATATGAGAACGGATTATTTTCGAAGTATTGATACACTCGCTCAACAACTTCCGCGTCGTTTGCGACTCCGCCTCGCCACTGCCGCAACAATAATTGTAATTTTGCGTTAGGCTTACTTTCTAATGCCAGCAGGCTGTCTATATTGGTCGGCGTAGAAAAAGCCGCGACAATATTGTCTGCTGATGTGCTGGTGGCAGTCGAAGAGCCTTCATAGCTAAAAGCACTTATCTCTGGGCGAGCCCGATAAACAGAATAGTCGGCTAGCACTAAGCCTTTGCTGGAGCCGGATACATAATCTAGGTAAGGCAGATATTTATCATTGCTTTCTTGGTGCAGAATTTGGTAGCGCCATTGCCCAAGCTCAAGACTGGAGGACTGCCGTATTTTCGCCGCGATAGCCAAATCGCTGGTGCTCGGCTCGACTACCTCCCATTGAAAATTTCGTTCAGAGGGCATGGTTTTAGCGCGCCAGTACATTTGTGATCTAGAGGGAACGCTCTCTCCTTCAAACTCAACTCGAAATGCCAGCTCATTATTAAACGCCGAGAATGCCATTTCTCCCGCCACCAAACTATCGCTTAAGGACGATGAGTCATTACTTTTATCGAACGAGGGTAGAAAACCGAAATCAGCTTGAATTCGTGGAAAAAAGAAAAATAAGATAATGGCTAAAGGCAGTGCTTTGGCAATCATTGTGGCGCTGCTGGCGAAATTGTTTTTGAGCGAAACTCTTGTTGGGTTAGATAATTGAAATAAAATATTGGTTATCGCTAGGGTATAGATGATCACGATAGCGATGCTGGCTATTGATGAATTGAACAGAAATGATGACGAACTCAAAAAATACAGCAACAAACACACAACGTAGTAGTCGCGTAGTGAATGCGACTCCAAAAATTTGAGCGCAACCAGCAACACCAAGAAACTAATACCCGCTCGCTGTCCGTTCCATCCGCCATATACATAAATCACCATGCCGAGACTGGCGATGGTGAGTATCATCATTATTAGCCTTGGCGGTATCGATAGCTTACGAATAATTATCGTCGTTTTCAGCGCGAAAATAGCCAACGCGAATAGTGCAATAGAGAGGTTGGCGATTTGAAAATGGAATGCTACGGCGACACCAATTAGCGCGGCTAGCTGCAGCAGC
>JBLHXJ010000075.1:0-11232 GCA_047629535.1 Arenicella sp.
TCCTCACGCATGTAGATAATTCGACACGCCGTGGCAAGAAATTCGCTGATCCAGTCGGCCGCTTCTTGGCCGCAATCTTCGCCGATAACGTCACTTCCCCAGACAGAGGATCGACGTTGTGTATGCCCTCCAGCGGGTACCTTACATCGCGTCTTACCATCAGCCGAAACAAACAAATCACCATCAATTAGTTGGCTGCCAATCAAACACATTTTACTAAATTTTCGTTGGGTTACAAAGTTATCGTTGTGATCGACCACCATCCAGCGTCGATCGCACTCGGGGCCTTGTCGGTTTAGCTGAATAGATTCTAGGCTTATGCCTCTAGCTGATTTAAGAGGGTAGATATTAAGTTCGCTGATACGTAGCTGAGTCATTTTGGCCTAGGTATTGATTACTGTTGATAGAGGGCTAAAGATTGATGAATTATTAAGCGCTGCCTGTAAGTTAATTACAAGCGATCATTACTTTAAGCTCTTTTAAGCATCGGTATTGGTTTTATAGATGATCGCATGAGCGCAGCTCTGCTTGTGCTGATTAATTCGTGAAGCATTGTGTTTGTCCGATAAGCAGCCTAATGGCCATAATAGTTTTGTGCATCTAGGCGCTAAAATTCAAGCTATGTCCCTCGCTAAAACGGCGTTCGGTCAAGCTTCAATAGAGTTATTGATATAACTAATTGATATAACTTGATAATTAAATAGTTTGAATTATTTTCTATAACTCTATAGAAAAATAGAGTGACAGGATTATAATGCCCGCATGACTGACTCATACAACATCATCGATCTAGCCGAAAGTGCCGTTACCGGTGCCCAAGCTGGCGCGCGTGGTCAGCAAAAGCCAAAGAAGTACGCGCGTAAAAAGCTGTTGGCGATCGAGGCGGCGGCCAAAGTCTTTGCCGACAAAGGTTTTCATGGCGCGACAACTGAAGATATCGCCAAGGCAATGGGTATTCAGCAGGGTAGTCTTTACTACTACTTCAAGTCTAAAGAGCAAGCCTTGCAAGAAGTATGCGAATACGGTTTTGATTTGTACGTCGAACGGATGAAGAAAATTTGTGCCAAGGATCAGCCTTTCGAGGCCAAGATGATGGCCATTATCACCTCGCACCTAACTAATTATTCGCACAAAGACAGTGCTATGAAGGTACATAATGAGCAGCGTTTGTACCTCTCTGTTGAGCGACGAAGTCGAATCAAGGAGCTTGGCACCCGCTATCGTAAACTTCTCGAGGCGACATTAACCGAAGGTGTCAACGCCGGGGTTTTACGCGCTGATATCGATACGCATTTCATATCCTACTCAATCATTGGTATTTGTAATTCTTGGGGGGCGAATTTGATTCGTGACGAATCACTAAATCTTTTTGAAACGATTGAGCAGTGCTCTGATTTGATTCTCTATGGAACTCTTGATAAAAACATCTAAGAAGGCAATAAGAGCCTTTGGTAAGAGCATCAAGCAAACTTAAATTTCACTTAAACAACCTAACTCAAACAACTATCATGACTGAACAGAAAGCAACCAACGTAGTATGGCAAGACGGCGATGTTACTCGCGCCGACCGATTCAACCGACTTGGCCAAAAGGGTGTAACTCTCTGGTTTACTGGGCTCTCTGGCAGCGGTAAAAGTACTGTCGCGATTGCCGTCGAAAAGGCGCTGCATAAGCTAGGTAAGCTGAGTTACCGTTTAGATGGTGACAATATTCGCATGGGCATTAATAAAAACCTTGGCTTTTCACCCGCAGATCGAACCGAAAATATTCGACGGATTGGCGAAATATCTAAGCTCTATTGCGACACGGGTATTATTGCACTTAATAGTTTTATCAGCCCGTACCGAGCTGACCGCGACGAAGTACGCAAGCTGCATAGTGATGGCGGCTATAACTTTATCGAGGTGCATGTGGATTGCGCATTGGCCTGTGCTGAAGATCGTGACCCTAAGGGTTTGTATAAGAAGGCACGTGCTGGTGAGATCAAGAACTTTACCGGTATTGACGACCCATATGAGGCTCCTCTAAACCCTGAAATCACCCTGCATACTGATGAAATGACGCTCGAGCAAGAGGTTGAAATAATCCTCAATTATCTTCAAGAGCAGCGTTTTCTGATTTTGTATCGCTAGACTCTATTTGTTAAATATTCCAACGGAACCTTTCTGGAGAATCCCGTGATTAAACCTCATGGCGCCGATGCGCTGAACCCTCTTTTGGTTGCCGACCAAGCACAGCGTGATACGCTTATTGCTGAAGCCGCAAACCTAAAAAAAATATTAGTAAGCTCGGCCACGGCCGCCAATGCGGTGATGTTAGGTGGCGGCTATTTCACCCCACTTAATGGCTACATGACTAAAGCTGACACGCTGTCGGTAGCCTCTACTCTGACAACTCAAGCGGGCATATTCTTCCCAGTGCCGGTGATGAATTTGCTAGAAACTACCGATGTGGAGGTTGGTGAACGTATTGCCTTGCTAGATCCCAACGTTGAAGGCAATCCGGTTATCGCGATCCAAACCGTGAGCGCAGTTGACCAGTTTAGCAAGCAAGAATTGCTCGACGTTGCCCAATCTATCTATGCCACAACCTCAATGGAGCATCCAGGCGTGAACGCCTTCTTGTCACAAGGCAGTATCGCTGTTGCTGGTGATATTCAAGTTTTGAATTTCAGCTATTTTGAAACTGACTTTGCTGAAACGTTCAGAACAGCGGTGCAAATTCGTGAAGAAATCTCAGCCTTAGGCTGGCAGAAAATTGTCGCTTTTCAAACTCGTAACCCAATGCATCGAGCGCATGAAGAATTGTGCAAAATGGCGATGCAGGCTACGGGTGCTGAAGGCTGTGTTATTCACATGCTACTAGGCAAATTGAAAGCTGGTGATATTCCGGCCGATGTGCGTGACGCCTCTATCCGTGAGATGGTGGCTAATTACTTCCCAGAAAATAGCGTGATGGTGACTGGTTACGGCTTTGACATGCTTTATGCCGGGCCTAGAGAAGCCGTTTTACATGCACTATTCCGTCAGAATATGGGTGCGACACACTTCATTATTGGCCGTGATCATGCTGGTGTTGGTGACTATTATGGTGCCTTCGATGCGCAAACGATCTTCGATGAACAAGTTCCAGAAGGCGCTTTAGAAATCGAGATTTTCAACGCTGATCACACTGCCTATTCTAAGATCTTGAACAAAGTTGTTATGATGCGTGATGTGCCAGACCATAAGTTTGAAGACTTTGTTATTCTATCGGGCACTAAAGTTCGTGAGCTGTTAGACAATGGAATCGCTCCACCACCTGAGTTTTCACGACCTGAAGTAGCTAAGATTTTGATGGATTATTATCAGAGCCTTTAGTAATCAGAGCCTTAGTTATCTATAAATAAACGCAAACGCTAAGTAATTAGTCAAACTAGAAAGTGTCGATGAATGTAATAGATTGTTTTAATGGTGATGCCGATGGTATTTGCGCGCTTACCCAACTGCGTTTGGCTGAGCCGCGTGAATCACAACTGATCACCGGTGTAAAACGCGATATTAATTTACTCGAGCGCGTTGAGGCTAACGCTGGTGATCAGATAACGGTACTTGATGTGTCGCTAGATAAGAATAGAGCTGGCTTAGAAAATATTTTAAGTTGTGGTGCTGATGTTTTCTATTGCGACCATCATTTTGCTGGCGATATTCCGCAACATCCCAACTTGCAGGCCTTGATTAATACCTCGGCTGAAGTCTGCACTTCTCTACTAATCAACCAACATCTCAATAGTCAGTTTCTCGAATGGGCGGTTGTTGGTACTTTTGGTGATAACCTAAAGCGCAGTGCTCATGGTATTGCCAAACCTTTGGGGTTGAGCGCTGATAAGTTAGATCAACTTGAAAATTTAGGAATTTACCTAAACTACAATGGCTATGGAGCCGCCTTAGAGGATCTTCATTTTCACCCAGCAGACTTGTTTAAGCACACTTCTGAGCATTCAAGCGCCTTTGGCTTTATGCATGATGATGCTGAAGCGTTTGCGACTTTGGAAGACGGATATCATCAAGACATGGCTAAGGCTGCAGCGCTGAAGCCAAGTTTTGAACTAGCACACGCGGCGGTATTTGAATTGCCTAACGAGTCTTGGGCACGACGAGTTAGTGGTGTCTATGGAAATGATTTAGCCAATCAAACACCGGCTAAAGCACATGCTGTGATCACTTTAAAGGAGCATGGCGACTACTTAGTAAGTGTTCGTGCTCCATTAGAAAATAAACAAGGAGCGGATCAAATTTGCCGCCAGTTTGAAACCGGCGGCGGTCGTGCTGCTGCGGCGGGCATTAATAGTCTTGCCGCAGATCATGTCGATCGATTCATTAAAGTGTTTAGCGACTTTTACGCATAGCCTTTAGACCGTTTTAAAACTAGCTTAACTGTTCTTTCAGCACGTATTTCAAAACCTTGCCGGCTGGGTTTCGTGGCAGCTCAGCGATGATGTGCAAGCGTATCGGTATTTTATATTTGGCCAGATGCTGAATGGAAAATTCGCGAAGTTCTTCTATGGTTAATGTCTCTCCGTCCTTCAACGCAGCAACAGCGGTTACCGCTTCGCCCCACTTTTCATCATTAAGGCCGATCACCGCAACTTCAGAAATTGCAGGGTGTTTGAACAGCACGCTTTCGACCTCGGCAGGGTAAACATTTTCGCCACCTGATATCACCATGTCTTTTAAGCGATCGCAAATGAATAGAAAACCATCTTCGTCCAAGTAGCCAACGTCACCTGAATGAAACCAGCCTTGTGTATCGATGGCTTCGGCAGTAGCTTCTGGTCGATTCCAATAGCCTTTCATAATATTAGGGCCCTTAATGCAGATTTCCCCACGTTCGCCTGCGGCTAACACTTGATTATCATTATCGACAATACGAAGCTCACTGAAGATTGGCGGTTGGCCGGCGGAACCTAACTTTTTCAACGACCACTCTGGTGTTAAGAATGAAGCAAAAGGCGCTGTCTCTGTTAAGCCATAGCCTTGGCAAAAATCAACACCGAGCTCATCGTATAAAGTTAGTAGCGACTCAGGAGGAGGGGCGGCGCCACAGATAAACGTTTCTACATGACTTAAATCAGTTGTCTCAAAATCTTCATGCTGCGACATAAATAGGAACATCGCTGGAGCGCCAAACATATGCGTGATTTTGTATTCGGTAAACGCTGCGAGTACGGCTTTAGGGTCGAACGCACGCATCAGCACTAATTTTGAGCCGAGTGCAAATGATTGTAAGGTTAGGATGTTTAATCCGCCAATATGAAACAACGGAGCGACAACTAAATTGACGTTGTCTCGCGAGGCCGCAAAAGTATATTGCGCGTTGATGTTGTTCCAGATTATATTGCCGTGCGTTAGCATCGCACCCTTAGGTAGACCAGTGGTGCCAGAGGTATACATGATAATAGCCACATCATCATTCTGCACCGAGACCGTTTCCGCCAATTCTTCAGCAGCGCCTCGCTCAGCTTTCAATCCTCTCCAATTATCAAATGTGCTTTCTGCACTAAACAAATTTTGACAGCAGAGTTGCTCTCTAACCCCTTCAACGACTGGCTGTAAAGCATCGTCAACGATCAAGCTGTGGATACCTGCATCGTTGATTATAAAAGTAAGCTCATTGCCGGTTAGCCTGAAATTAAGCGGTACAAAAATTGCGCCAATGGCATTGGCAGCGAACATTGTCTCGAGAAATGCTGGTTGATTAAATCCGACAAAGCCAACGCGGTCACCACAACAAACACCACTTTCTCTTAAAAGAGTAGCTTGTTTACGAACCAGCGAGGCGAACTCTGCGAAAGTCTGCTCAGTGCCTTCAAATACTAAGGCGGTTCGTTCTGGGTTAAGTCGCGCACGGCGTAATACAGTGTCGGCTAGATTGATTCTTGGACTACTCGAATGCATTCTTGTCTCCTAAAGATTTATTTTATCGGTTTAGTTTATCATCAGAAATAGATTATTCACCATCTCTAGCGAGAAATCTGCCAAACTGGTAGGCAAATTATAATTATAAAACTGGTCTAAGAGATACTCGTATGAACGAACAAACAACGCCCGTTCTGGTTGCCTGTGGTCAATTCGTTGACCGACCGCAAAGTGGTTTAGCTCTATGCCCGGTCGAAATGATGGCCGAAGCCGCCCGCAGTGCAGTGGCAGACAGTGGGGTTGCTAACCTCTTAAGCTCACTAGACGTGTTAGTTTCAATCGGTTTAACAGTCGATGCGGCGCAGGTCAATACACCCGTTTCAGGGATGTATAAGAATGTACCAAAAACAGTTTCTAAGCTTTTAAAGATATCGCCAAAGCGTTTGGTTTACACCCAGACAGGCGGTAATACACCGCAGCGACTGGTTAATCATTTTGCCAATGAAATCGCCACGGGCAAGGTCGAAACGGTACTACTAACCGGCGGCGAAGCCTTGAATACCATGAGTCGACGTTTTAATCATTGGAGCAAGTTGTTGTTACCAAAAGGGAAATGGAAAGACAATCCTGGCGGCACGCCTGAATCCTTCGGAGATGCTAAGCCGGGCAATTCAAAATACGAGGGTCGTTATGGCATGAACTTACCGGCGCATGTCTACCCGCTATTTGAAAACGCCTTGCGAGTTAATTATTCACGTAGTCATGATGAGCATCGGCTCAAGCTTGGAGAGCTATTTTCTGAGCTAACTAAGGTGGCAAGCGATAATCCGTATGCATGGTTTCAAACGCCGCGAAGTGCTAGTGAATTGATTAACCCTAGCGACAGCAATCGAATGATCGCTTACCCGTACACAAAAATGCTTAACTCTATGATTAGCGTCAATCAGTCGGCGGCGGTGATGATGATGTCGGTTGCAAAGGCAAAATCACTTGGTATTAGCCGAGATAAATGGGTGTTTCTGCACGGTTGCGCCGACGCGAATGATGTCTGGAATGTCAGTCATCGCGAGAATTTTTACTCATCGCCGGCGATGAATTCTATGGCTAAATCAGCTTTATCGATGGCCAACAAAAATATCGATGATATGGCCTTTTTTGATATCTATAGTTGCTTCCCTTCAGCGGTGCAAATTGCCTGCGATGAATTTGGCATAGCACATAACGATTCAAGAGGCTTAAGCCTCACCGGAGGCTTACCTTACTTTGGTGGCCCTGGGAACAACTACAGCATGCACGGCATTGTCGAAATCATCAATCATGCTCGCGAAAATGAAACCGAATTTGGCTTACTGAATGCCAATGGTTGGTACCTAACCAAGCATTCGATGGGTATCTATAGTTGTCAGGAGCCGGAGAATGACTGGAATTTATCGCCGCTCGACTTAGATGTTGAGCCGCAGATAGAGTTAGTCGAAAAAGCCTCTGGCGAGGCGCAAATGGAAACCTTCACTGTTATTTACGACAAATCTAACCAAGCAAAAAAGAGCATCGTCATCGCCCGATTAGAAAGCGGCGAGCGGTGTATCGCCACAACGAATTCAAAACCTCATACCCTTAACTCACTTAGCAGCGCCGAAGAGTTCCGCTTGAGCGGTGAGATTGAATTCGTTGATGGCAAGAATATGTTCCGCTTTTAAACATATCTACAGCACTATAGTGCATAAGGGCAGTGCCTAACTTTTTAAGGTTGGTATTAAAATTAGGTGCAGTCGATTAGTTATCGGGTGTTGTGGTTCAGTTATGCAGAGATATCTTTCAATTAGTTGCTAATCAAATACCAAGTCAAGGTTGCAAATTGGAATGACGACAAAGGCTTCGGTGTTGTTGAGCCAAACGGCGTTTGAAAACATGCTTTTGTTCATATCAACGCTTTCAAGCCGTGATTTCGTCGGGCGGTCGACGGCGACATCATTATCTATAAACTGGTTCGTGATGGTAATAGTAAGCTTAAGTTCGTAGAGATCAAGTTTGTCGCGGATACCCAGCCATCAAAAGGGCTAAGCAAGGTTAAACGGGGTAGTACCTTAGCCAGCAAATTTACCCTCATCTTCACTATAGGCTTGTTAGCCTCGGTGGCTATTGGCCGTCTACCTGTAATAGTAGTAGTCCTTTATTTAGTCATGAGTTTGATTACATTCGCGGCCTATGCGATTGATAAATCAGCGGCTCAGAATAGACAATGGAGAACCTCAGTAAATACTTTGTATGCGCTTGCTCTAGCGCGCGCTTGGCTAAGCGCGCTTTGAGCCCAAGATAGGCTAGGTCATAAGTCGATTAAAAAAGGAGTTCAAGTTTGCTTTTCGAACCACCATTTTTTAAGCTAGCCGGCTTGTTATGACTCTATAGCGACCTAGGAGCCTATTCTCTTCAGCACTGTGCCGCTATTAATGGCGAGCTTTTAACGCTGCATAATAAAACCTACCGCGGTGGTCTAAACTTCTTGCAGCTTAGCTAAATACAAGGCGCTATTGTGAGTGTAATGAGCGGCACCCATTTTTAGCATCGCTTGAGTCTTTTGATCTAATTCCTTGACAACTTTGGCCGGAGAGCCGAGCACCATCGAACCGTCTGGTATCTGCATCCCTTCAGTGACCAAAGAGTTGGCTCCGATCAGGCAGTTTTTACCAATCGTTGCGCCGTTCAACACCACGGCATTCATACCTATAAGCGTGCCTTCGCCAATTGTACAGCCGTGTAGCATCACTTTGTGGCCGACGGTGACGTTGGCATCTATGATGATAGGGAAGTTATCATCAACATGCAGAATTGAACCGTCCTGAACGTTTGAGTTTTCACCGATAGTGATAGGCTCGTTGTCGGCTCGTAATACGCAGTTGAACCAAACACTGGCGTTGCTATGCATTACCACCGAACCTATTAGGTCAGCCGAGGGTGCGACAAAGCAGGAAGGGTCTATCTTAGGTGTTTTATCACCAAGTTTATAAATCATCTTTTACATTCCAGATACGAGGTTGATCATCACGCCTGCGGCAACCGCCGAGCCAATTACGCCAGCCACGTTTGGCCCCATAGCATGCATTAATAAGAAGTTCTGTGGGTCGGCTTCTAGACCGACTTTATTCGCAACTCGTGCAGCCATTGGCACCGCGGAGACACCCGCTGCACCGATCAATGGATTGATCTGATGCTTCGAGAAGCGGTTCATCAGTTTGGCCATTAATACGCCGGCGGCGGTGCCGATGCAGAACGCTAGGGCACCTAACGCTAAGATACCAAGTGTTTCAAAGTTTAGGAATTTTTCGGCGCTCATTTTAGAGCCAACACCGAGGCCCAAAAAGATCGTGACGATATTAATTAGTGCATTTTGAGTGGTGTCACTCAAGCGAGCCACGACGCCAGATTCTTTCATCAGGTTGCCAAAGCAAAACATGCCTAGCAGTGGAGCGGCGTCGGGTAGTAAAAATGCCACAAGTACTAGCAGGGTTAGCGGAAAAATGATCTTCTCAGCGCTAGAAACACTACGCAGTTGCTGCATCTTTATTTTGCGCTCAGCTGGAGTGGTCATAGCACGCATGATCGGCGGTTGAATGATCGGCACCAATGCCATATATGAGTAGGCCGCTACCGCCACAGCCCCTAATAATTCGGGCGACAGCTTGCTTGCGACAAAGATCGCAGTTGGCCCGTCTGCTCCGCCGATAATGCCTATCGAGGCCGCATCACGAATACTGAAGTCGAGTATGCCGAAATGACCTAAGGCTACCGCGCCTAACACGGTAGAAAAGATGCCAACCTGAGCTGCCGCACCTAATAGTAAGGTTTTCGGGTTCGCCAGTAGTGGCCCGAAGTCGGTCATCGCACCGACTCCCATAAAAATAATCAGCGGAAACAAGCCGGTTTCAATGCCAGCACTATAAATGTAGTAAAGCAAGCCGCCGGGGCTAGTCATATGGCCTGCGGCATCGTAAATAGGCGCTAGCTCAAAACCAGCACCTGGAATGTTAGCTAGTAGAGTGCCAAAGCCTATTGGTACTAGTAGTAGTGGTTCGAAGCCTTTGCGAATCGCTAGAAACAAAAGCCCTAGGCCAACCATCATCATTAAGATTTGACCCGCTTGGACTTGTGCCAAGCCCGAGCTCAGCCAAAGACTGTTTAAGTTATCCATAGTCTAAGAGCTCCTTAAGCGATGCTCAGTAAGCTGTCGCCGACTGAAATGCTGTCGCCTTCGCGTACATTGATGCTGGTGATTTGACCATCTTTTGCGGCGGTAATATTAGTTTCCATTTTCATCGCTTCTAAAACCAATACTGTGTCGCCCACCTTGACCTGTTGGCCGACGCTGACCGGAATATTAATTACGTTGCCAGCCAATGGAGCGTTTACTGGTTCACCCGCTTCGAGCGCGGTGGCTGCAGTCGCTGAGTTCGAAGCTGTGCGGTCGCCAATCGGCGCAATACCTGATACATCACCACCTCCAGTCACGGTTACGGTGTAACGTTGACCTTCTACCTCGACAGTATATATTTGCTCGCCGGCCTCGGTGGTCGGTGCTGAGCTTGCTGGCTTACCAGTTGGTATAGGCTCAAATGCACTTGGGTTGTTACGGTTTTTAATAAAGTTTAACCCAACTTGTGGGAATAAAGCGTAACTCAAAACGTCATCGATAAACTTTTCACCAGTGTTAGCTTCTAACTTATGCTCGTCGACTAACCCCTGAAACTCTAGCGTTAGTGCTTCCATCTCATTGTCGATTAAGTCGGCAGGGCGGCAGGTGATGGCTGTTTCTCCATCATCTAAAACGCGCGCTTGTAAGTCTTTATTTACCGGTGCTGGAGTGGCGCCATATTCGCCTCGCAGTACCCCCGCTGTTTCTTTAGCGATGTTCTTATAGCGCTCGCCCATCAGTACATTAATCACCGCTTGAGTGCCCACGATTTGCGAGGTTGGTGTTACCAATGGAATAAAGCCAAGGTCTTCGCGCACTCGAGGTATCTCTGCTAAGACCTCGTCAATCTTGTCCTCGGCCCCTTGCTGACGCAACTGGCTTTCCATATTGGTGAGCATGCCGCCCGGGACTTGCGCCACCAAAATACGTGAATCTACACCGCGTAAGGATCCTTCAAACTGAGCATATTTTTTTCGCACTTTACGAAAGTAGGCTGAAATTTCTTCGAGCTTTTTAATGTCTAAACCAGTGTCACGCTCTCCGCCTTCAAAAATGGACACCACCGATTCAGTTGCTGAGTGGCCATAGGTCATCGACATTGAGGAGATGCTTGTGTCGACATTATCAATCCCGGCTTCAACACATTTT
>JBLHXJ010000076.1:0-11063 GCA_047629535.1 Arenicella sp.
CTATCGGATTTGATTTAAACGACCATCAGCTCCATACTCGCGTGATCTATTCAATCGAGTGTGACTCTATCGGTTGCGGCACGAAAATATCAATTGTAGAGAAAACTCTATCGTCGCTGCCGACAACTCGATCAACCACTTTCAACCGCTTTCAACCACTTTATAGCGAGGGTTCTTATGAGCAAAGCAAAAAAACTAGGCATTACCGATGGTAAGCTTGCCGATCTGCCGCGCAGCCCTAATGCCGTCAGCAGCCAGACCAGCCAATCCGCTAAGCGGGTAGAAGCCTTGCCGTTGAAAGGTAGTGTGGTGGCAACCAAAGCGTCAATTATTGATTGCCTGGGTAAGATGGGTGGTAACAATATTGCCACGCAGACAGATGATTACATTCATGTGGTGTTTACCTCGCGCTTACTTCGTTTCAAAGATGATGTCGAATTTTATATCGACGCCAGCGCAGGGCAGTTGCACTTCCGTTCCGGTTCACGAGTTGGCTATAGTGATATGGGCGCAAATCGAAAGCGCTACCAGGCGTTCAGGGAGCTCTATCAAGCTTGACCCTAATGGAATAACAAGGATTCGATAATTGCGAGGCTTGAACGCTACTATTTGGACTGCCCTAGGGTCGTCACAGGACAGAGAGCATTAGAGATGGTAAGCGCGACGTTTACGCTCTATCACTGCTTAATTTGAATCTTCTGGATTAAAAGTATCTGACCCTAACAGGTGTATTAACAAATGGAAGCGAGGCAATTAAGTGAGCTCTGTATTGACGGCTCACGGCGTGTTTACGAGTATGTTTCGAAGCGGCGTTATGGCGGTGCTGAAGAAATCACGGTTGATGCTATTGAGCATATTGAAGAGCAGGAATTTAAATTTAAGTTATCGAGAAGCATTTTCGATTTAGATTCGATTACTTTTTTGTTCTCTGACGGCGATCGTCGATATTTTGAAAACGATGAAATCAGCATTTTGCTTTATGACCAAGAGCAGCGCTTTGTTATTGTTAAAACTAGCCTTGAAGTCGGCCAACTGATTCACCGCACTATTGAGCACCCAAACGCATGGAAGCTGGTGTTTGATCTAAAATTTTTGATCAAGCGGGTGATCGAATGGTATCAAAAGAATGGCGATGATTTATTGTTTTTAGAGGGCCGCTCACGCTCACACTTAAATTTTGACCGCTCTGTTATTTTTGCTGATGCGCAACCAAGCAAACAACAAATGGAGGCCATTTCTGTTTGCTTTGACTCTTCTCTGAGTTACATCTGGGGAGCTCCGGGTACCGGTAAAACACGTTTTGTATTGAGCTATGCTTTACTCACTTATATAAAACACGATGGTAAGGCGTTAATACTGGCACCAACCAACCTAGCCTTGGAGCAAATTTTTCGCGGCGTGATCGACGTTATTGAGCGAGCCAATATTGATAAGCATCAACTTTTGCGGATAGGCACGCCGAGCAAAAGTTTTGCCACGCAGCATGGGCAGGTCTGTGAAGATAAAGGCTTAGGTGTAAAGCTGGCACAACTGCATACGCAAATCGATATATTGCAATCGATTGCTACCATCGACCGTCTCAAAAAACCGTACTTAGAAGCGATGTTGGTCGAGCTGACTTGGCTTGATTCACGTCAAAAGTTAGTGCGTTTTAGCGATTCAACATTGAGCAAGTTAAAATCCAATATTAATTCAGATAAAACCAATTTGGTGGCAACAAATAATTCTATTAAGGCTCATAAAAGTGCCTTGGATAAATCGACAAAAAAATCTGCTAAAACCACTGCCTTATTGGAGTCCTTGCAAAGGTTGACGATCCGAAAAAAGCAAATAGTGGATAAGCTAAGTAGCGATCAAAAACGCTGTATCGGCATTGATATCGATTTAAAGCGTCTGACGAAAATTGTAAAAAAGAAAGAGGCTAAGCTGCAAGTTTTGGCTGACAAAGCTGGAGTTAAAGACGCTGATTTAAGTTTGATCAGTGTCACTAAGTTGCAACAAGACTCAGTCAATACCCGCGCAAGATTGTTTTCGATGGCGCAGGAGTACGAGCAATTTGCGGAGCATGAAATGGGCGCAAAACTACGCCAATATAAATCCGACAGCGCAACCTTAAAAGCGTACTCAACTGATGCTCGCCTTATCAGCGCTAACGTTATTGGCATGACCTTAGATTCGTTCATTGCTCGCAGCAAAGACAAACCAATCGAGGTCGACCATGTGTTTATTGATGAGGCTGGCTACGCTAGTTTAGTTAAAGTACTGCCCGCCTTCATTACCTCTGGACCAATAACCTTGTTAGGCGATCACAAACAGTTACAGCCAGTATGTGAGTTGAGTCGTGACGATATTCTCAAGTCGCCAAATAGTAATGCCGCCTTTGTCTGGGATTTGTCTGCGATTCATTGTGAGTCGGTTTGGACAGCGAAAACCATTGAAATCGCCGCGCAAGATTATCAGCAGCAGCGTATTCCCGATTTTAAAAACTTAAATAGAAGTGCGCTAACCACCAGCTTTCGTTTCGGTAAAAAACTGGCGTCGGTGTTAGGCGAATATGTATACCATGAAGAGGGCTTTGATTCGGGTCTAGAGGAAGATACTAAATTGAGTATCTTCAATGTGCAAAATCATCGAGGCTTCGATGCAGGCGATATTGGCCGTCGAGCGAACATGAGTGAAGCTTTATGCGTATTGAAAATAATTGAAAAGGGCATTGTCGCAAGTGATGATTTCGCAGTACTAACACCGTATCGAGATCAAGTGTCGTTGTTAGCAAAATTGAAACCAGAGTTAGCTGATCATGACCGCTTACTAACGGTGCACAAGTCTCAAGGCCGAGAATGGCATACGGTAATTTACAGTGTTTGCGATATCGGCAATGGCGCAAGCCCTTGGTTTACTGATTCAACTAATTCGCTATCAGGCGGTTTATCTAATGTAAATACCGCTGTTAGTCGTGCTAAGAAACATCTTATTATTGTCTGCGACTCGCACGCGTGGGAAGCAAAAAGTAATCAGTTAATCAGCGGCTTGATTGGCGCTCGAAGTAAGCGCTATCAGTATCAAATAGACAAGGGCTGAGCCTTTATCAAATCATTCCTAGGCGTGGCCTAGGGCTTTAACGTTTAACTGCGGTGCACCGCGCTTGTCGTTGTCGTTGCAAATGCATGTCTAAATCCGCTTCGTTTTCGATCAGCACTCTAAAAAGTACGATGCCCTTATCTGATGGGGACACCACCGCTGTTGAGCCTCTTGGAACGTCTCCAGACCAGCGATTAGAAACTAAAGTGAGGTCTAGTTTACCGTTAATCGCTGAGCGATCGTCGGCAGTGAAATAGTTGTCGGTGTTATCTGCAAAGGCCGAAATAGAGGTATAACCGCCAACGGTTGGCGTGGTCAGTTGTAATGGTCCGTTGTTTAGATCATAGATACAGGCGGTGTATAAAATATCCGGAGTGGATCTTACAATGCTACGCTGATGATGATCCATTCTTGGGCTCGGCATCGCAACATTAAGCCCTTTATTTTTTATGATAAGCGAACTGATAACGTCGATTTTTGCTTCAGCCTTGACGCCCTTTTCGGCTGTTGTTACGCCTTGAATCGGCAGCCTTTTCATGGCAATACTCATGATGCCAGAAGGAATAAGGTGTAATGCCAGTGCATGAGAAATAATCGCCGTTAGAGCAATGATGGCGATAAAATTAAGGGGCTTCATCGGCATTCCCCTTTAGTGATAACCGGTAGCTTTAGGCTGTAAGGGTCTTCGCTTACAATCGGCTCTGGATGGTAATGCCGAACCATTAAACTAAAAGAGCCGGCTTTAGGCGAAATCAAATTGGCGGTTGCTGTGTTGTTAATCGACGCATTCCACTGGCCATTCTCATCGGTTTGAGCCGACAGGCTACTTTTTGAAATGGCGTAACGTTTTTCTTGGTTGGCAACAAAGAAGTAATCGCTTGCATAAATAGTGATGCTCCACCAACGAGTGGGCAAATCACCGCCGCTTAAGGTGTAATGACAGGCCGCATCTAGAGTGTCACCAGCACTGTCTGTTTCAGCAATAAAATAAACCGATTGGTCTTTGGTCATGGCTAATAGTGCTTGTGCAGCTAGCTTGGCGCGCGTGTACGCGCCGGCATCGGTTCCGCCCGCGGTAAAGTCAGTGATCCATGGGCCATTGCGAATCTCTCCAGACACAGTGGTAACAATATAGCGCAAGCTGCCTAAACCGATGACTAGCCCCAACGCTACGGCAACAAAGCCGATGAGTATTTTCTTCATAACAAATCTCAAAATATTATTTTTCGCATAACAATAAGTCGTCTGGCTTGCCCGAGACGCTGACAAAGAACCTATGGTAACAAAGAAAGCATACAGGCGATTGTGGCATATATGTTTAGTTGTGCAGCAAGAGGCAAGAGCGGAGCGCACATGAATGCTAAGTAACTGGGTTTTTAATCAAGTCGGCCGCCTTGGACATTAACCCTCTATTAATTTTGCCTGCGTTCCAGCAACTCCGTTAACTTGAAGGTTGCACTCGCCCCATGATTTGGGTACCTGATAGTCTTGATTCAAACTAAATTTCATACGATAGAACTTGGTCTTACATCTAAACACCAATTCGTTGATCTCGCCTTTGACCTCGTCTATGGTAAACCGGTCGTGCAACAATCCTCTCAAAATATAACCGCTCCCAGAGATTGTAAATGTGCTTGCAAAGGGTTTGCCTGCGCGCTTTATTTCTTCAATTTCATTAATGGTTTGAGCAAACGGACCATTCTCTAAATCGACTGATTTTTTGAGATGTGTGATGCTCGCTTTATACTCGTTTAAGTATCCGACTGAGGCGATTACTGCCTCGAATTGGGCCTCTTTCCCTTGCATCACCATCGGCGCAAACTGCTGGACTTTTAAAGACTTAATTATATCGGCGGCTTCTGCATAACGACCAGCGGCAACCAGCGATGATATTAGCTTTCGCTTTACCTCTAGTTTCTTTTGAATGCTGAGACCGCCCAAGCTGTATATATCAGCTACATACGCCGTCTCAATCTGATTGTCGAGCGGCAGATATTTTTCAGCGTAAATCATTTCAACATAATTCAATACGCCCTGCATAGATGGATTGGCCTGCCTGACGCCATTCATACGCTTGAGATGCTTTTTTAACAATTCAAGTTTTGGTTTAGGCTTTAAAAACTCCTGATCAAATAGCTGATAGTTTTTGTCAAATTGGTTAACCAATTTTGAGTTCAAATATCGGCCAGTAAAGGTAAATACGTTTTTCATGAAAGAGTCAACAGGCTTTCCGTCACGCAATGCGGGCGTGTAGCGATATTTTTTTAAGGCCTTTATCGATTGCTTGATAAACATCTCATTGGTATGCGAACCAACGACTATTTCAGCTGCCCGACCAGAGGTGTCAACAACGTAAAGTAGTTCAACAGCGCCAGAGCGATTCGCACTCAACGCCTTGCCCGGATATGAGGCGCCCCAACGTTTACTCTCTTGTTTAAGCTTAGCAGCCACATAGCCGCTCTGATTGTTTTCTATCTCGGTCTCTGACGCGTACGCGTCAGCAAACATAAATAAAAAATTTGAGCATAAAACTACGACTGATATTATTTTGATTAATACATTTATTATCATTTTATATTTGGGTAAAAATTAATAGATTCAAGATATCAACTTGGGTTGTGCATGATGGCCGAGCCAGATTAAACGATCAGGGTAAAGGGCCTAACGAATTAACCTCCTAGTTAAAAAGCGGCTTACCACTGTTAGATTGGATCAAGATCCTATTTTGATCCAGAGCGTATTATATGCGGTTGCCGAATAGACAGCCAACCTCTATGACTAGTCCTTCAAAAGCAAGCCCAATTTTTCCGCTAGAATTGAGTGCACGCGAGTAGTTTTATGTGCCGCATCCCAGTTTAGGTAGGTATTGGCGAGTTCTAAACCATCTTGGTATTTCTCTGACGAGCATTTTAAGTTTTCTATGCAGAGCTTAGAAACATCGGCAAGGCCATAAGATTGCGGGCTGACAATAATATCCTTAATGGCCGTGTAGGCGTCAAAAAGCACCAGCTCATTATTCGATTGAGCCAGCTTGGTTTGAATGCTTTTGATTACGGCATGATTTAGATCTTGCCCATTCATGTCATCATCAGAATCCAGCACTTGTCTTGGTGTTCGTGTCGCTATGACGACTTTTTTTGCGCCTAATTCGGTGAGCAGATCGATCGCCGAAATGATGTTTGCAGTCGCCCCGTTAATGCGCTGATTTAGCTCATCTTTTTTGTCTCGTTGAGCGCGGAAGATATCGTTTGAGCCGGCCCAAAGAATTATCAGATCGTGCTCGCCTAGGGTTCCTTTATTGTTGCTGAACTCGGCGATTTGGCTCAGCATGCCAGTGTTCGCAAGTGCCGTGAGTTGTGGTGCTAGCAGAGACACAATATTGGTGTTGCCGGTGGTCGCGCCACTTACCGCATAAGTAACTAATTCGGCATCAAGGCTCTCAGCAAGATACTCGCTTACTAAGGGGCCGTTCGAATTACGGCCCTGCCAAATATTAGTTCTAGGGTCGGCATCGCCAAACAGCGTGGCTAGATTACCTGTGTCGACATTGCTATCGCCAAAAACAACTATCCGCTCTATTTGAGTGAGCGAATTTTGTGTGGCGCACCCCGTCAGAACTACAAGGCAGATAATTAGAGTCGCAAATAAAGTAGGTCGATTAGTTTTAGACATCATTTGTATATGGCCAAGGATAGGCATGATTTACAGGTCGTTTTAGCATAGTTGTTTTAGTCTAGAAACGACAACAAGAAAGGAGGCGTTTTTTGCTGAAACCAAATCTCTCCTGCACTCGGTATTGGCCTGATATACACTTTAGCCAGACAAACCACAGTATCGGAGATTTCTATGATTAAACGCATTCTCGCTTTAGCCTTTGTTTTTACGGTCACCTTAGTGCCATCGATAACGGCTGCGCAAACAAATGATGTTTGGCTTATCCATGCCGGTAGTGTTTTAGTCACCCCCGGTGACAAGCCAGCGACTAAGCAAAGCATTGTTATTCGCGGCAATCGTATTGAGCGAATCGAAAGTGGCTTTACCGATCCGGCCGATGTCGATCCTGCGGCAACCTTGATCGATCTTAAAGATAGCTTCGTGTTGCCTGGTCTGATGGACATGCATGTGCACTTGCTGGGTCAGCTGAGCAAAACCAGTCGAACCGACATGTTGTTTGTTACAACATCTATGGATGCGCTAACCGGTGCTCATTATGCCAATAAAACATTGAACGCCGGTTTCACTACTGTTCGTGATTTAGGTGGTAACCCTGAGGCGATCTATGCATTACGTGCCGCTGTCGATCAAGGGCTGGTGCCAGGGCCGCGTATTTTTGCCGCTGGCAGTGCGCTTGCCGCCACTGGCGGTCACGGTGACATTGACGGAATCAAACCCGAACTGCTAAAGCTGTGGACGCCGGAGACAATTTGCGATGGACCGTATGAGTGTCGCAAGGCTGCTCGTCATGCTATTAAAATGGGAGCGGATTGGATAAAAATCACCGCCACCGGTGGAGTTTTGTCTGACACCGCGACAGGGACGGATCAACAAATGAGCGATGATGAACTGTCTGAAATTGTGCGTACAGCGCATGGTTTAGGGGTTAAGGTAGCGGCTCATGCGCATGGAGCCAATGGTGTCAAAGCGGCGCTCAGAGCCGGTGTTGATAGCATTGATCACGGCACTTTTTCCGATGCGGCGGCGATCGATCTATTTAAGCAAACAGGCGCATATCTGGTGCCTACATTGTCTCCGGGGATTAAGATTCCCGCGACGATGGAAGGCAACCCATTCTATACCGATAACATCAAGGCCAAAGCCTTGGCGGCTTCAGCAGCAGCCCAAAAAACATTTCTTAGCGCCTATAAGGCGGGTGTTAAAATTGCCTTCGGCACTGACTCGTCGGTGACGCCCCATGGTGAAAATGCTGATGAATTTGTAATGATGGTAGATGCCGGAATGTCGGCCGCTGATGCCATTCGTTCCGCCACTGTTGTGAGCGCAAATTTACTTGGTGTTGAAGATAAACTCGGCACGCTCGAGAATGGAAAGCTGGCGGATCTTATCGCCGTATCCGGAAATCCCTTAGAGGATATTTCAATATTAAGAAAAGTCGAGTTTGTGATGAAGGGCGGTAAGGTGATAAAGCAAGCTCAATAGGGTCCGCTTCAGGTGTCGCACAATCAAGCCTCAATCGCCTGCTGGATAATGATGGTTTCGATCGAGGCTGCCCTTTTTGCTAGTTTGTATAAAAGACCATATGCTTAACGTAGTCTAGATCTCGATTGTCCACTATCCATAACTCTACCGCCGCTAATCTTATGCCGACACAAATCACCGAATTCAAAAAAACTCGCTTCTCTGCAGAAACCGCCAACGGTTATAAAATTGATCATGATGTCTACACTCGAGGGAGTGGCCCGACCATTGTGATTATTCAAGAGCTACCGGGTATTGGGCAATCTACATTGCGCTTAGCTGACAAATTTATTGACGCCGGGTTTGAAGTGGTGATGCCACACTTATTTGGCCCTATCGGAAAGACTAAGATACTGGCTAATTTAGCTCGAGTATTCTGCCTACGTAAAGAATTTAGTTTGTTTAGTAAAAATCAATCGAGCCCAATTGTCGATTGGCTAAAGGCTTTATGCCGCTCGATCCGCAGCGAGAAAAATACCCGAGGTGTGGGTGTTATAGGTATGTGTTTAACGGGTAATTTCGCTATATCACTAATGGCCGATGACAGTGTTTTGGCATCGGTTTCCTCGCAGCCAGCAATGCCATTCAACGATCCGGCGGGATTGCATATGAGCGCAAAAGACATCGCCGAGATTAAAGTGAATATCGACCGTAATAAGCCTATCAAGGCTTTCAGGTTTGAGCATGATTGGATGTCTAAAAAAGCTAAATTTGATAGCTTAGATGAGGCCTTCAACGGCCAGAGCGAGCGCATTCAGATGAACACGCTGCCGGGCAAAAAGCATTCTGTTTTCACCGAAGACTTCGTCGACCAAAAGGGGCACCCGACGCATACCGCGTTACAGCAAGTAATTGCTTATTTTCACAGCTCTCTAAGCGATTAAGTACCAGCGCGTTAAGCGCTTTAACGGTGTTTTACCAACTAATACAAATTACTCATCTTGGCCTAACGAGGAAAATACATGGTCTCATTTCTGCTAACTTTAGCTAGATTTTTTCGCGGCTTACATCGAGCATGGTCACAGCCAAATTTTCGCTCTACATTATTGCTTGCTACATTAATTTTAATATCTGGAACGCTTTTTTACAGCGCTGTAGAAGGGTGGCGATTACTCGATGCGGCCTATTTTTGCGTAATGACTTTAACCACAATTGGTTATGGAGATTTGCATCCAAGCAGTGATTTTTCTAAATTATTCACCATATTTTACTCTATCGTAGGCATCGGGGTTTTCGTTGCTCTAATCACCCAAATAGCGAGAGCGCAAATCGTACATAGTAAATAGCTAAATTTGAGAGTTCATAACAATCATGTTTTCTGGGCAACGAGCTTTTGCAGGCCAACACTATCGGCCTTCAATCGAGCCTACAGGTTTACACACTCACGCTTTTTTTAGATCTGACATGGCGGTTTGTGCAGCAGGCCGGCTCATTATTCGCTGGTAGTAGGCAGAAACTAGTTCAGTGAACTCTGTAGCGGTACAACTCTGCGCAAAAAACAGTGTGTAACCTAGAGATATATCGGCCGCGCTGAAACCTCGCTTTAATAGATAGTCTCGATCTTGCAGCTGGGTTTCGAGAAACCCCAGAGCTTTTTTAAGCTGCAAGCGGCAGTAGGCGTCATACCCGTCACTCACTTTGTAAGGGTCTATGTCAAAGGTGTTGCCAAAACTAACCGCAATATAGTTTGCCATGCCGCTTTCGGCCATATGTAGCCACTGTAGATAGGAGCCATACTCGGCATCATCAGGCGACACAGAGAGCGGGCTAGGTCCAAATCGTTGCAGTAAGTACTCCATAATAGCGGTCGACTCGACTATCAGCGCGTCATTATCGTAGAGCGCAGGGACTTTACCCATTGGGTTGATCGCGCGGAACTCATCAGAGGCAAAATATTTACCGTCATACTTAATGCTTTTTAGTTCGTAGGGCAGCGCCATTTCTTCAAGCAACCAGCGAACACGTATTGAGCGGGTGCCTGGCGAATGGAATAGGATCAGTGACATTTTATTGAAGGTGATTTTTGTTGGTTGTAATGCAATGAATATATATCAAAATTGGCGATGACGCGAAATTAAGCATAACAAAATTGACAGTCATCTCTTGGGTTTTCAGGAACCAGCAATAGACCAGACTCGATGCATAAGCCTCAATTGGGGGTCCGCAGTAAAAATCTAGAAGTCATTAGTTTGCTGATTTATATCCGCCGAGCGATCTTAACGTTGGCCATAAAAAAGAGCTAAGGTCAGGGACTCTTAGCTCTTTTTTAAGTTTCGCTTTTTGTTGAGAACGCGTTGCGCTTTTTGATTTTAAATGAACGCCGCCTTTACGCATTAGCGGGTTCATTGCTTGCCGATTTCTCGGTTTCATTGGCGTAGACGCCATAATAACCTCCTAGGATTACAAGGTTTGCACCGATTCAAAGGGTATTTATACCAATCAACAGGTGGTGTTTTATTCTTTCGATAATAGCACAATCATTGGGCAGGCCCTTTTCTTGCTTGTATTGGCTTTGCGCTGTGTCTTTAGTCAGGCTTCGATTTTAACAGCCTTAAAATAAGCTAGATGCGATCAACTACCTAGCGATTAACCAACGAGGACATGCAGAGATTATTCTTGTTGCATCGAAAGGTGGGCTACTTTTAAGGAAAGTCACTCGGTTTTGCGGCGGGCTGATAGATATTGCCCTAGGGGTATCGTCGGGGGTATGCTGCCTAGAACCCTGTTTATAAACAGCATGGAGATAGAAAACGGTTTTTAAGGACGTACGATCTTGAAACCAAATT
>JBLHXJ010000077.1:0-10853 GCA_047629535.1 Arenicella sp.
TATTCGCCAGCCGCAATCTCGACACTTTTGATGTCGCTATCAACCCCTGCAAAAAACAGATTAGGAACCGCAGCGATGTAATGAATTCGATCTTCTTCTTTAACTGAAAAGCCAGTAAGTTGATCGGCGAAATCAGGGCTTTTTGTCCCATTGATGCCAACAAATAATAAGCGCATTGCCTGACCTTGAGGCAATATTAGTGCGGCTGCCTTTGGCAGTTCCAGTGATCCAAGATCAAGGCCTTGTTTGATCTCTATGGTTTGCTTTAACTCGCGTTCGGCTGTTCCTCTTACGTGTAATAAATAACTACCGATAGGCGCGCGGAAGGCAAAACGGCCATCGCCATCCGGGCGCACATGGGTGAACGGAATTCCTTCAGCAGTCGATATATGAATGGCCGTATTAGTCTCATTAATCTTGCCTTTAGCTAATGGTGCATCGTTAAATAGCTGATCGGTTATCGATGCGACATTGCCTTTTTTACCGACATAGATAATCTCGTGAGTTTCGATGTGGGACTCTTCGTCGAGCGACAGTAGTGGTATCTGGGCCAGTTGTAGCCAGCCAATCTTATGTCCATCGCCGAGGTAAAAAGTATCGCTTAAGATCAACATTGCATTTGACTCGTCATCAGCCAACATAAATCGAGGCAGGTCATAGCGCTGGTCGCCGTTGACACGTTGAGCCGATTTTAGATGCCAACCATAGGCAATGCCAATCTCGGCGCTAGGCGGGCTGATGCTGATGATAGTATCGGCATCGCGTGCTGCGACGTTCATTGCTGCCACACCGCGCGAGACAAAGTCTTCAGCTTGAAAACCGTTGCTACGCGTTAAGTCTTGACTGTTGAGTACAAAAGACTGCAGTGAGTGAAGATTGAAATTGAGCGGAGTGAAAAAATTAAAGCTCTCGCCGTTAGTTCTATGTAGTTTTTTCAGCACCTGGACTTGTGTCGGTCTGCTAGTATCTAGGCTATAGCGGGTCGTGATTTTGGCTCCATCACGTTCACCTTGAACTATTACGCTGACGGATGTTTCGGTCTGCTCAATGCGTATTTTATTGGCGTCCAGTGGTCTCTTTCGGCTGCCCTGCAATAGCTCATGAGTTACGCTAAAATGGTCGTCCGCGCGACCACAAAAACCTAGGTCTACTAGTGAACCCCCTTTGCTCGAAAACTGACCTTCGTGGTCTATGTCCGAGACGATTCCGCAGAGTGTGCCATTGGTAAAGAACCAATCGCCGATGCCGCCAATAGCATCGGGGCCCTGGCTGATCAGTGAGTGTGCGTTTTGCTTGCTGATCTGGCTCGCGAAAAGCGCAGTTTCAGCGTTTGCGATCGAGCCGAATATTGACCCGGCGAAAGCCAATGCGATGGTAATAAACGAAACACGTTGTGCGCTTTTAATAAATAACGTCATAGCCATTGGGCGCAGGCCCTATTGGTTAGCTGGCTGCAAAGTATAGGCTAATTCCTTGGTAGCAAAAACCACTGCTAAAATTTATTAGAGGTGCCACTGCCTGGTAACTTGGATACTACTAGTTCGAATCGTTTGCCAAGTAATTAAGTTTAAGAGTTGGGCGTGCTCTCAAGGGTCTTAGTAATCACATTTTTGTTGCGCTGATTAAAATCATGCAGAATGCGCGCGGCCTCGGTGTGATAGACAATATTCCAATGCTCGTCTTCATCTGGCAATGTACTGTCTTTGCGAGTTTCTTCAGTCACCTCTGATAAACCTAAAGAGCCCCGATACTCGTTTAGGTTGTTCAGTGACTGGGTCTCGCGCTGATCTCGTAGCAACTGTCGCTGCTGCAAATTAAGAGACAAACTCTTAATGTTCTTGTTCTCAGCAATGCGTTCGGAGTTCTTACGTAGCAAGCTAAAAGCCGGTGACTTTTGCGATCGCTGCTGGTGCTTGGTTGACAAGGCATTTAACACACTTTGGTCGAATGAACCGGGTACGTATTTAGCCGGCTCTGTTTTTGACCAAGGGAGGGCATTATCATATGAGCGTTCGCCAAACTCTATGTCCTCTTCGCCTGAGTTTAAAACCAGATCCGGAACTACCCCTCGATGTTGAGTCGAACTACCACTGATTCTAAAAAATTGGGCATTGGTAAATTTTATTTTGCTTTTACGTTCGTTGTCGCGGTCTCGCAAGGCCCTTGGGTACTGGACTGTGCCTTTGCCAAATGAGCGCTCGCCGACGATTAGTGCACGACCATAGTCTTGCAGAGCGGCCGCGAAAATCTCGGATGCTGACGCACTGTATCGATCGATCAAGATAATTAACGGACCGTCATAGGCAACCATTGAATCTCGATCTCGATGTACTTGGCGTTGATTTGGTCTTGAACCGACAACCTGTACCACTGGCCCTTGATCAATGAACAAGCCGGTAAGACTTACCGCTTCGTTGAGGTAGCCGCCGCCATTGCCGCGAAGGTCTAAGATTAAGCCTTCAGAATCAGATGCCTTAACGTCTTCAAGCAGTTCATTGACATCGTGGGTGGTAGCAACGTATTCGCCGCCGCCGTTACGTACTTGATCGGCGTTTGAATAGAACGAAGGAATGCTGATCACTGAATAGTTATGCTTATTAGTGCCATCAGGCACTTCGATATTGCTCAACTTTACAGCTTGGTCATCTAGTTTGATCAGGTCTCGAACCAACTCTAATCGCTCTGGCGGAGAACCAGGAGCATTGGCGCCCGATAAAACGTCAAGGCGAACTTTAGTACCTATGTCACCTCGAATCATTTGTACTACATCCATCAATCGCCAGCCGATAACGTTGATCATTTCTTCATCTTCCTGACCGACCGCTACGATTTTATCTTCAGCCTTGATTGCTTTGCTCTTCTCGGCTGGGCCACCAGTAATAATACGATTGACGACGGTATAGTCTTCGTCAGTCGTCAGCGCAGCGCCGATGCCGGTCAATTGTAATGACATACTGATTTCAAAGTTTTCGGCGGTAACGTGGGACATGTAGGTGGTATGCGGACCATGGTCACGGGTAAACGAGTTCATAAACCACTCAAATACTTCGTCAGCCTTCAACTGATAAATGACATCGCGTTGACGGTTGTATCTACGTTTCAAGTTTTCCCGAACTTCGTCAATCTCGGTCTTTGCCATTAACTGTTGTAGCGTATCGTTCTTGATGCGCTTGGCCCATTTAGCTTCAACCTCTTTGGTGTTCGCTGCCCATGTATAGCTATCACGGTCGATATTGATCGAGTCAGTTTGACTAAAATCAAAATCAGTATCGACTAAGTCAAGAATATAATCAGTGCGCTGGTCTAGTCGTTGGCGGTAGAGTTTAAATATATCGAAAGCGACTTCAACGTCACGCTTTTTGATTAAGTCATCAAGTTTGGTACGGTACTTTTCAAAACCGTCCATGTCTTGTTGCGTGAAGTAAACTTTATTCGGGTCTAATACCTTGATGTAGGCATCGAAGATGCGAGACGAGTAGTCGTCATCGAGCTCCTTTGGCGAATAATGACCAAAGCGCAGCCAGTAGAGTGTGCTGTGCAGATCATAGCTGAGGTTCTTGTCCATCGTCAGCGCAGCGTCAGGAACCCTTGTCACATCTGCCAGCGCAGCGCTGGT
Source organism: Arenicella sp. (assembly GCA_047629535.1). Lineage (GTDB taxonomy): Bacteria > Pseudomonadota > Gammaproteobacteria > Arenicellales > Arenicellaceae > Arenicella. Next base: position 3,617 of record JBLHXJ010000077.1, read on the forward strand.
AGTGATCGAAAAGGCGATGCTGGCGATAAAGCTCAGCATTAGGCCTTTGCTAACAAGCTTAAGGTGACTGGTAACCGGTATGCGGCTATCGCCAAAGAGGTTGCCTAGTGGCAAATCGAAAATTTTTGTGAACATAAACATCAAATAAAATTGGTTCAAATGTAATCATGCCATTATAGAGTGCAGGTGTGTAGGCAAAGGGTGTTGTATTTCTAAACTGTAATCCTCATAGTGCCGCCAAACGCATTGTTTATCGTCAAACACACCTATTGAGACCTCAGCATAACTCGACGAACGGATAGAAATGCCTGTAATGTCTTCACTTTTCGTTGAAAAGATGGCCAATAGCGCTATTGGCCGCATTTTCCGCCTCAATTGAAGAAATTCCAAACTATTTTTATCTCGTCCCTGAGTTATGCTGAGGTCTCCTATTACTATCAAACACACTGGAGTGTCAGCGAAAATTTTGCGGCTAAAAAGTTGCAGCAAAAAATAGTGACACCCCACGAATATACGTATTACTTAACTAGAGATCATCATGGAATCAGAATTATTGCAATTAATCGTCGTTTTTGTTGTCGGGCTTGTGTCTGGAGCCTTGATTATGTTGCTGTGGAATAAACTTAGTAGTGGCTCAGCGTCGCCCTCAGGCCTGAAGCAGGAGTACCAAGATTACCAAGAGCAAGTAGAAACTCATTTCGAAGAAACCTCTAAGAAATTCCAAGACATGACGGCGCAGTATCAGGATTTGTATAAGCACTTATCAGTAGGTGCTACGTCACTTTGTCGTCCAGATAGTGTTGCCGCGGCCTTGGCAGACGAGTCACAGGCTCAAGTTAAGATAGAAAGCCAAGTTGAAGTGGAAAACAAAGAACAAGCACTTGAGGAGTCGGAGGCTGCTAGCAAGACAGTAGCTTATGATGAAAAAGGCGTTGCTGGCGAGCCCCAAGTAAGTGCTCATAGCGCGACTGATGATTCTAGCGAAAGTGCCGTGGCCGTAGGAACAAGCGAAAATAGAAAAGATAGTTCGCCAGTTTAGCTCTTATCACTCAAATGCCAACACTGATTTGAGTGATGAACTTAGCGATGCCATCCATCAGCATCTGGATGGCTATCGCCACCAATATCATCCCCATAAGCCGCTCAATTGCGATTAGGCCTCGATTACGAAGTATTTTTGCCAATGGTCCGGCACTCATCAATATAAGTCCAGAAACAAGCCAAGCAATAATCAATGCGGCGAGCCATTCGGCCCAGCGTTCTGGCTCGCCATTCATAATCAAGATCAGTGTTGCTAATGTTGATGGGCCGGCGATATAGGGTATTGCCAGAGGCACAATGAACGGCTCTTCTTCGGTTGGTTTGTGCGACGAATTGTCTTGCGGGAAAATCATTTTCAACGCGATTAAGAACAAAATTACTCCGCCAGTAGCCGTTAACGCCGGCTCAGATATGTGCAGCGCTGACAAAAATGCTTGCCCTGAGAACAAGAAAATCAACATCACTAGTAGCGCGATCAATAGCTCTCGAATGATCACCCGCAGTCGTCGTGCTGGGTCTACATTCTTAAGAGCAGTTAGGAACAATGGGATGTTCCCTAGTGGATCCATTACTAAGAAAAGTAGTAATGCGGCTGAAATCAGAGTCATGGTTTAGGTCCGGTTAAAATACTCTTACGAATGTGGAGATTTTATAAATATACAACAGCAATAGTCAATTTGGGCGGCAAATTGAGGCCGCCCAAATCAATTAAACGATTATTCCCAACCGCACTGCCGACCTTTGTTTTGCTCTTTTAAGTAATCATTCAATGGTGCGAAGTAGTCAATGATAGCGCTGCCGTCCATTTCTCGCTGACCGGTCAATGCTTGCATGGCTTCCGGCCAAGGTTGGCTTTGACCTAGTGCAAGCATGTCGCCTAGTGCCTTGCCAGCCTCTTTGTTGTTGTAGATAGAGCACTCATGCAGCGGTCCTTCATGCCCGGCTTTTTCACATAATGCTTTGTGAAATTGAAACTGCATAATGAAGGACAAAAAGTAACGTGTGTAAGGTGTGTTGCCCGGAATGTGGTACTTGGCACCAGCATCGAAATCGGCTTCACTGCGCTCAACGCCTGGAGCGATACCTTGATACTCCTTGCGTAGCTCCCACCAACCTTTATTGTAGTCTTCAGGAGCAATCTCACCCGAGAAAACCTTCCAACGCCACTCATCAATCATTTTGCCAAATGGTAAGAATGCGATTTTTTCAAGAGCAAGCTTCATCTGCTTATTCAAAGTGGCTTCTTCACTTTCGACCACTTCGTCAATCAGGCCTTTCTCTTTCAAGTAACCTGGTGTCATTGATAAGACGATGGTGTCACCGATTGCTTCATGAAAGCCGTCGTGTGCGCCGCCTTTAAAGGTTGAAGGCTGGTCTTTGTACATCAGGTAATAATAAATATGGCCAAGCTCGTGGTGTAACGTGCCCAGTTGCTCTTCATTGACTTCAACGCATTGTTTGATGCGCGGGTCGTTACCGTTATCCATATCCCAAGCGCTTGCGTGACAAACTACATTTCGGTCACGTGGCTTTTTGATCATCGAGTTTTTATAGAAGCTATCGGGCAGTGACGGCAAGCCAAGTGAGGTAAAAAAACCTTCTGCGGTCTTAGTCATTTGCAGCTCGTCATAGCCCTGGTCTTTTAATGACGCAGTGACATCCAGCGATGCTACGCCTTTGTAGGGCTCCATGATAGGGTAAATATTGTCCCATGTTTGCGACCACATATTGCCTAGCAAGTGCGCTGGAATAGGGCCGTCTTGGAGTACTTTGTCTTCGCCGTATTGCTCGCCAAGTTTCGCCCGTACATGACAATGTAACTCGTCGTAGAATGGCTTTACTTGGTCCCATAAACGCCTGGCTTCGATGGTGAACTCAGCCGGGCTCATGTCGTAGTTAGACTTCCAAGCATCGGCTAAGTCTTCAAAGCCTGAATCCTTAGCGCCTTGATTGCCTAGCTCGACAAAACGCTGATAAGTTTCACGATAGGCTGGCGAAACCGTGCGCCAACCTTTCCATACATCAAGTAACTCGTCGTAGTCACGAGAACTGGCTAGCACCGCTTCGAGCTCTTGTAATTCACGGCATTCACCTTGCTCATTACAATAGCTACCAGCGCCATATTTGCCTTCCATCTCGGTAAGTACCGCGGCAAGTTCGGCTTGAAGCTTAGGGTCGTTAGGCGCCGGTGCTGATGAACCGCGTAACATCAACTCGATCGCTCGAGCTGTGTCTGGGTCCATCTTAGTGCCTTTGAATTTCCTCGCTTGCTCGACCATAGAGCTAGAGAACGCCAATGAACGTTCTCCGGCTTTTGATGCTAAAACGGCGGTATCGTCGGTTATATAAGTATTACGCACCCAATAAGCCGCAGATACCTCTTTAGAAAGCGCCATGCCCTCTGCTTCGATACGCGTTACGAACTCTTTAGCGGTTTCCTTTTTTGCTTTAGTGTGGCCATTTTCAGCCATCGCTAGCGGTGAGCTAAGCAGCGCACCACATAAAAGGATTGCTCTAAGCTTTGAGGTTCTAGGCTTTAAGATTTTAAGTTTCATTTTTAGCACCTAGTCTGCGTCGCGCATCATTTTTGTGATCACTGGCGAAATTAGCAACATCACTAACGCAATGCCAAGTGCGATGTAGCCTACTTGCGTGTAGACCTCGACGTAGCCGGCTTTCGCGGCAGCCACATTAGTTATTTGACCACCAATTGTTTCAGCGCCAGTGGTGCGAGCAATCACTCCTGCTAAGTAGTTTGATAGACCCGAGTAAAGAAACCAGGCTCCCATAGTCATGCCAACAATGCGCGCAGGCGCTAGCTTAGTAACCACGGATAAACCAACAGGGGAGACAAATAGCTCGCCCATCGTATGAATCCAGTAAATTAGAAAGATAAAGATTACTGGTGTTAAGCCAGCGACTCCAGAGCCTTTCATGCCGGCAACTAATGTCAAGAATCCGAGGCCTGCTAAGGCCACGCCAATAGCAAATTTCACTGGTGTCGATGGGTTCAATTTCTTTTTCGCCAGCGCGACCCATAACCAAGCCATAAGCGGCGCGAACATGAATATAAACAGAGCATTCAACGATTGAAATACTGGCCCAGATACAGACCAACCTAAGATTTCACGATCGACTAGGCGGGTGGTGAAAAGGTTTAGCGACGACCCTGCTTGTTCAAACAAGGCCCAGAACGGAATCTGCGCTAAAACGAAGTAAATAGCGGCTAACATACGTGAACGTTCGTCACCCTTTAAAGACCTAAAAGAATAAATTAATAAGCCAACAAACATAGCGATGCCGATTGGGCCCAAGACCCCACCGACAAGCTCCTCATTCATTACAAGCAACATAGAAACAGCAATAATGCCGAGGCCGATCAAGTAGCACATCACTTCATAGTTGATGAAAAGGAAGGCTTTTTCTTTCAATTTTTCTGGGTGCGGAGGCTCAGCTTTTCCTTCTAGCCAGTCTTGGAAATACAAAAATATACCTAAACCAACTAACATGCCAATTCCGGCGACGCCAAAGCCGTATTTCCATCCGTAAACGATACCTAAAGTGCCGCAGATTATCGAGGCTAAAAACGCACCGAGGTTTATGCCCATGTAGAAAATAGTGAAGCCTGAGTCGCGCCGAGTGTCACCAAAGCCATACATTGAGCCAACGATGGTAGATATATTGGCTTTCAAAAAACCAACGCCGGCGATTAATAAGGCCAACGATAGGTACAACACATTAAGGTAAAACTCTTCGCGCTCTACCGTTATTTCAATCTCATCACGTGCGATGTTGGCCGGCAAGCCAAGTGCAGCAGCGTCTTCGACAAGCATGCTGTCATCGGTAAAGGTTACGTACGAAGTGCCTGCTGGGGTGATCAATTGCTGCTTAGCATCGCCACCGCGTGCATCGAGCTTTACCTCATACTTGGCGCCTTGGTAGGTTAATATTTGCTTAGAACCATTGCCTTCGAATGCCATACCGAAGTGGCCCAGCACTAAAAGAATAGCGCCAAATGTCACCGCCTTACGAGCCCCTAAATATCGGTCAGCCAGCGAGCCACCAATAATAGTCATTACGTATACAAGTGCTGTATAAGCACCATATATCAGGCTGGATTTTTGGTCTGAAAACAAGAAGTGCTGAGTTAAGTAAACAATCAGCAAGCCCCGCATTCCGTAGTATGAGAAGCGTTCCCACATTTCGGTGAGGAATAAAATAAACAAACCACGCGGATGGCCGAGAATAGTCTTCTCGTTAGGATCGCGGGTTTGCGACAGAGTTGAATCAGTCATGAATAGTTCCTTTGAAAGTTCTTTTTAATGGGTCTGTGGTGTGCGGTATTATTATGTTTTTATTACTGCGTCACGCATTGACCCTTAAGTGAATGAGTCGGCCCTCTCTAGCAGTCCCAAGCGCTCAACATTAGCAACGCCAAAGAGTCCAAGAAACGAACCGCAACTCGGCAAAAATATCACAAATCAAATAAATTTCCTCAGGTTTCAATTGTGCTCGAGTTAAAATAGTAAAATTGCTACAAGTTCTGCTCTAGTCTTCGCTGAATCTGTTTGCTAGATTTTGCTCGTGACAGCGGTGCAGGGCATTCGGACAACCTTAGCTGCAGCGCTGAAATCTGGGCTTTTATAAAAGAAACTCATTATCGATACATTAGTGTAATGAGGCTAATCTACAAGACTGATGTTAGACGCATGTAATCGATATAAAGCGCTATTTTATTTGTCTGCAATGATTGGATTTAACGCGAATACACAGTAATCAGAATATTATTCTGTCTGACCATTGAAAATCAGAACAAACGTTCGTTCTGTCTGCAATTCGTCTTACACACAGGTTGTCTTATTTACAGTCTTGTAATAAGCTCGTTACAAATTAGTAACACTTACTTCCACGTGTAATGTAGTACTGATTAAGCAACCCCTTGTTATTTGGCTCCAAAGTAGTTTGCCCAGTAGCGAGAATAAACCTAATCGAGATGTTAGCGACGTACTCAAACTCAATCCATTTTATGGTGAGATTTTTTCTGTCCTTGCGTTTCAGTTGAGCTTATTTAGTTGGTTGCAAACCCTTAATTCAAAATAAACCTTAATTACTAGAGGCAAAGAGAGAATGAATTACAAATATACATTTAAGAAAAGTGCAGTTGCGATCGCAGTTAGCTCAGCAACTATCCTTGCTAGCGGCTTCGGCGGCGTAGCATTTGCACAAGAAGATCAAAACCTAGAAGAAGTCGTCGTAACTGGTTCACGTATTAAGCGTCCTGACCTAGCGTCAGTAACGCCAGTGTCAGTTGTTAGCGGCGAAGAATTCAGAATTTCAGGTAATCTGAACGTTGAGCAAAAACTTGCTGAGCTACCACAAACTCTACCTTCGTTTGGACCAAGTTCAAACAACCCGGGTGATGGTACTGCACGAGTTGACTTACGCGGACTAGGTACTTCACGTACTCTAGTACTTGTAAACGGTCGTCGCTATATCCCAGCAACCCAAACTGGTGTTGTCGATCTTAACTCTATCCCTGGATCATTGATCAAGCAGGTTGACGTAACAACTGGTGGCGCATCAGCGGTATACGGTTCTGACGCTCTTGCTGGTGTTGTGAACTTCCAACTTATAGACGATTTTGAAGGCGTTGAAATCAGCGCTTTGTATGATACGACTACTGAAGGCGATGGTGAGAAATTCAATTTCGACTTAACCATGGGTGGTAACTTTGATGAAGGTCGTGGTAACGCGGTTGTATACGCAAGTTACTCAGAGCGTGAAGCTTTGTTCCAAGGCGAACGTGACTTCTCTTCGTTTGCATTAACTGAAAACGGCGACAATACTGCACTAATTCCTGGTGGTTCATCGGGTATCCCTGGTACTCGCGTATTCGGCGGCCCAACACTTCCTAACGGCCAAACATTAGGTCGCTTTAACGAAGACGGTTCAGGCAATACATTTACTGGTGCAGACCGCTTTAACTACGCTCCAGATAACTTCTTGCAACTACCGCAAGAGCGCTTTTTGGTTAATGCCATGGCGCATTATGACTTGACCGAGAATGCACGTGTTTATTCTGAACTAACGTTCACACGTAACCAGGTGGATTCAGAGCTTGCTCCAACTCCATTATTCACTACACTAGTTGTGAACCCTAATAGTGCTTTCTTTGGCGCTGACGTACAGTCTGCTC
>JBLHXJ010000078.1:0-10752 GCA_047629535.1 Arenicella sp.
CTATGAAGTGATTTATGGAGCCTTGGCCGCCTTGCCAATTTTTCTAATTTGGATCTACCTGTCTTGGGTGGTTGCCTTAATTGGCGCCGAAGTAGTCGCGGTACTGCAACAAAAGAGGTTGCTCGAAGACACGCTTATTGACCGTGTTGAAAGCAATTTGAGTAAGCATGACGTCGATAGCGAAAATGCGAATAGACGCAACTTAAATGGTCCTGCTTTGCAGAGTGGCTCAGCTCTGCGCGATGGCACAGCTTTGGCTGATGATGAGTCAGTTCGAGCAGATGACCCAGTTAAAGTGTCATCAGGTGCTGGTTCAAGCTAGTTTAGATTGAGTTGATCAATAATTGGTTCGCTGGCGCTAACAGCGGTTCGTTGACCGAAGCTTCTTGAATATCTGTCTTCTTTATACTGCCAGTGGCTTGCCAGGCGTTTGAAAATTTTATTTGGGTAAACCTCTCTGCCTAAAGAGCCATTGTAAGCGGCCAATGCTTGAGTCGCATTTGGATATCTATCCATATAGTGGCGCAAAATAGTACAGCCATAACGCAGGCTGACCAGCGGATTGTAAAGGTCGTCTTCGACGTTGCCGTGGACTTCTTTCCAAAATGGCATTACCTGCATCAAGCCTTGAGCGCCAGCGTGCGATAGCGCATGCCGATCAAAATTACTTTCGATATCGATCACCGCTAATACTAATTGAGGGTCTAGGCCCGCACGTTCAGCTTCTGCCGCCACCGCTTGCAGTAATCGTATGCGGTAATAAGGGTCGGGTATGCGACGTTCAAGCTTCTGCGACATATTCGACAACCAGGTCAAGGCGTCGAGATCAGTTCGGCCTTCTTGAATATCATGTGTCGCTTGCTTTAGAGCCTGAATCAAGTCAGGGTCAACAGCATTAGCCTGTGCTGATGTGGCACCCGCCAAGATCAAGCTCAGCGTCAAAACTAGGCGCATAGATAGCTTGCTAAAGGTCGATCGTGGGCGAATTATCATGGTTTATACGGCGACCTTGTTAGCCACTTGCGCGTCGTTCTTTGTATCAAGTAAAGCGTCTTTCAAAAACTCTAAAATTGCATCTTGGTCAATATCTTCGGCGGCTTCGGCGCGACGATTCTTATATTCTATTTGGCCCTTATCTAAACTTTTTTCACCTACCACAATACGATGAGGTATGCCCATTAGGTCGGCGTCAGCAAACATAATGCCTGGGCGCTCCTTGCGGTCGTCGAGTAACACCTCGACACCCAAGGATGTTAGCTGGGTGTATAGCTCATCACAGACGCTTTTTACTTGCTCTGATTTTTGATAAGCAATTGGCGTAATAACCAACTGGAAGGGCGCGATAGCATCAGGCCAAATGATACCTCGAGCATCGTTGTTTTGTTCAATCGCCGCAGCGACAATACGCGACACACCAATGCCATAGCAACCCATCGGCATTAGCGCAGCCTTGCCGTTATTGTCTAGGCAGGTAGCTTTCATCGCTTCGCTGTATTTGGTGCCAAGTTGAAATATGTGACCAACTTCGATGCCTCGACTAATTGATAGGCGCGAATCGTCGTGCTCATCAGTGGCGATAGCACATAGATCACCTTCAACTACTTTGCGTAAATCAAATTCGATTGGTTCAGGGCAATCACGACCCCAGTTAACCCCGGTAAGGTGAACGTCATCGGCATTTGCGCCACAAATAAAGTCAGCCAAGTTAAGGGCCGAGCGATCAGCGATAACCATAAGCTCCAAACCGACGGTGCCGATTGAGCCGGGTGCGCAGCCTGCTGAGGCTTGAACCTCGTCATCAGTAGCCCAGGTCAATGGTGATGCAACCAATGGGTGTTTCTCGGCTTTTAATTCGTTTAGTTCGTGGTCACCACGCAAAACAAGTGCCACTACCGAGCCTTCTTCTTCGCCCTTTACCAGCAATGTCTTGATAGTGCTTTCGACCGGCGCGCTTAAAAATTCACAAATCGCAACAATCGTATGTTGCCCTGGTGTATCTACTCGCGCTATTTCTTGGCTCGCGGCAGGTCGTTGACCACCAAGCTGTAATGCTTCGGCTAGTTCAACGTTAGCAGCGTAATCATATTTATCACAGACAGCGATGGCGTCTTCGCCCGAGTCTGCTAACACGTGAAACTCATGCGAGGCGCTGCCGCCGATGCTGCCAGTATCGGCGTCTACCGCGCGAAAGCCCAAGCCTAAACGATTGAATATATCGCCATAGGTTTGGTACATCAGATCGTACGTTTGTTGCAAGCTCGCTTGATCAAGGTGAAACGAGTACGCGTCTTTCATGATGAATTCACGTGCGCGCATTACCCCGAAACGAGGGCGCCGTTCATCACGAAACTTGGTTTGTATTTGGTAAAAATTGGCGGGTAGTTGTTTGTAGCTACGAATTTCATTGGCCATCAATGAGGTAATTACTTCTTCATGCGTTGGTCCATAAGCAAAGTCTCGACCATGACGGTCTTGCATGCGCAGTAACTCGCCGCCATACATATCCCAACGCCCAGATTGCTGCCAAAGCTCAGCTGGCTGCACTGATGGCATTAGCACTTCTTGCGCACCAGCCTTGTCCATTTCGTGTCGAACGATATTCTCGACTTTGCGCATTACTCGCAAACCCACCGGTAACCAAGTGTAGATGCCGGCCGCTACTTTACGGATCATTCCGGCACGCAACATGAGTTGATGGCTGATGATTTCAGCATCAGCTGGCGTTTCTTTAAGTGTCGAAAGTAAGAAGTTGGTAGTGCGCATCGAGTTATTTTTATAAGCTTGCATGAGTCAAAACGAACCCGTGATTCTAGCCTAAAACTTGAGCGAATTCAGTAGTTTCGGAACAATAAATCGAGTAACTTGAGAAGAGTTAATCGCTTTCTTGGAGTTTTTCTTGAGTGACTACCCAAAACTGCCGATGTTTTGCTAAACTACTAAGACTGTATACCACCCATATAGCTCTAATTTTGTACACGATTGCCTAGATCGTTCACTCTAATACTAATATCAGGCCCAAGCCTATGACTACTATCAAGCAAGACGATTTGATCGACAGCGTTGCCGATGCATTGCAGTTTATCTCTTACTATCACCCTAAAGATTTTATCGATGCAATGCACGCGGCTTATCAGCGAGAAGAGTCGCAAGCGGCAAAGGATGCGATGGCACAAATTCTGGTCAACTCGCGCATGTGCGCTGAGGGGCGACGACCTATTTGCCAGGATACCGGTATTGTTACAGTGTTTGCAAAAATCGGTATGGACGTAAAATGGGATGCTGAAATGTCGGTAACCGACATGATCAATGAGGGTGTACGCCGTGCCTATACACACCCAGACAACATATTACGAGCCTCGATTCTGGCCGACCCATTGGGCGCACGCACCAACACCGGCGATAACACTCCTGCGGTGATTCATTATGAGGTAGTCGAGGGCGACACTGTTGACATCGAGCTTGCCGCTAAGGGCGGTGGTTCAGAGAATAAATCAAAAATGGTGATGTTAAACCCCAGCGATTCTTTGGTCGACTGGGTTTTGAAAACCGTGCCAACCATGGGCGCGGGCTGGTGTCCACCGGGCATGCTCGGTATTGGCGTCGGAGGCACCGCCGAGAAGTCAGCGGTGTTGGCTAAACAAGTGTTGATGGAGCCAGTAGATATTCATGAGTTGATATCTCGTGGCCCTAACTCGATACTAGAAGAGCTTCGTTTAGAAATTTTTGAAAAGGTAAACCAACTTGGTATTGGCGCTCAGGGCCTAGGCGGCTTGACCACCGTGCTAGATGTGAAAATCAAAGACTTTCCGACGCACGCGGCATCTAAGCCGGTCACCATGATCCCCAATTGTGCGGCTACACGCCACGCGCATTTCAGCTTGCGTGGAACCGGCGCATCACTACAGACACCGCCCAACTTGAGCGACTGGCCCGAGGTCAGTTGGGACATTGGGCCAAGCACACGCAAAGTGAACTTAGACACTTTGAAAAAGGATGACATGCTCGAATGGCAGCCGGGTGAAACGGTTCTTTTGTCTGGGAAATTATTAACCGGACGAGATGCTGCGCATAAACGTATCCAATCGTTAATCGACAGTGGTGAGGGTTTGCCCGAGGGCGTAGATTTCACCAATCGTTTTATCTATTACGTAGGCCCAGTTGACGCCGTTCGTGACGAGGCTGTTGGCCCTGCGGGCCCAACAACCGCAACCCGCATGGACAAATTCACCGACATGATGCTTGAGCAAACTGGCTTGATTGGCATGGTCGGTAAAGCCGAGCGAGGGCACGCCACGTGCGAGTCAATTGCTAAGCATAAAGCGGTTTACTTAATGGCTGTTGGTGGTGCTGCTTATTTGGTTTCTAAGGCGATTACCAACGCTAAGGTTATCGCTTTTCCTGAATTAGGAATGGAGGCTATTCAAGAATTTGAAGTCAAAGATATGCCTGTAACGGTGGCGGTAGATACTAATGGTGAGTCGGTGCACACCACCGGGCCGGCAAAGTGGAAGAATATTATTTCGGAAAAAATTAAGCTCGAAGTGGTGTAGCACGGCCGAATAAGTCCAATAAGAGCGGCCATTGCCGCTCTTATTTACTGCTCGCGTCTGGTATTGAAAAGTAGTCGTGCTGGACTCAATTGCCGAACTGCAACAAGTTCTGATACTTGCGCTCCGCTTGATTGCTTGGATTGTCTAGCGTTGTAGCGGTCAACGAACATAGTTGGGCAAACGCGATAATCACTAATGAGCACATTTTGTCGCCAATAAAATGCGCCTTTATTGCCGGCCAAGTATTATCATTGGTCTAACCAGAATAGATCATGCAGCAGTAGAGGCTCTCATGTCTTCCATGTATGGGGGCATTATTTTGCTGGCCTACCAGCACTAGTGACATCGTTTAGTTCTTAATAGTCAATTTTATTAATCGCCGTAGACTGCTTAACTTTGATACAAATGGGCTCGCGTCAATAAGCCAAAATCAGATCCAAAACTGAGCAACTTGGTCGTTGTGTCTGGGTTTTCTTAAATTCGGTGATCCACCAACTAACGCTAAGATTATCGGGCACGTGGCGTTATAATCACGGCCTGTCGCTAATTCAGCATTAACTTAAATTATGGCCGACTTACGGGCCTAGGTATCGAATGAGTCTATCGTTAGATTTCTGGTTAGACCTCGCCGGTGTGGCGATCGTATTCGCACTAGTGATTGTCGCCATCCCGAAGTATCGCGACTACAAAATAAAAACTGCGGCGGCACATCGGCTAAGGGTTGAGGTGTCAGACAATATTAAAATGGTGCTACCTAATATAGCCGCCACCTCAGTACAAAAAATTGGCGCTGATGGCCGACTTTTAAATGACTCGACGGCGTTGAAATTTTGCTTATTTCGACTTGATACTCTGATTGCTACCTTAGATGTTTTGTATTCAGAGGAGCGCGATCGAGTAGCGCGATTCCGAAATGGATTGCATGCGCTGATAGGGAGTTATGACGCCGGAAAACTGATGTCAGTGGCAACTGAAGACCTTATTTTATTGGGTGAGCGTATTGTTGAGGATTTGAGGGAGAATGGTTTGTTGAGCACCCAGGCTCGATAGCTGGCTTTTGGCTCTAGCCGATGATTGCACGGTCAGTTTTTTGACCTGCTCGGAGGTCTCATTGAGTGGTAAGTTGTTAACTCTATTAGAGAATTAAGAATGTATAACGAAATTATAGAATTCTGGTTTACAGAAACAGATAACAAGAACTGGTTCACAAAGGACCCAAATTTCGATCAGCTAATTCGGTCCAGATTCGGCGATCTCCATACTCAAGCGGCTAAGTGCGAGTTATTTTCTTGGCGCTCGACGGCCCTTGGTTGTCTAGCCGAAGTAATCGTACTAGATCAGTTTTCAAGAAATATGTATCGCCAAACGGCAGATTCGTTTGCTTATGACACGCTATCGTTATCACTGGCGCAGTCGGCAATCTCAAGAGGAATTGATTTAGAGTTAACGTCGGCACAACAGGTTTTTCTTTATATGCCTTTTATGCACAGCGAGTCGCTAGTGATTCATCAGCAAGCAGTGAAATTATTTACTCAACTCGGGGTCGAATCAAGTTTGCGTTTCGAGATTAGACATAAAGCGATAATTGAACAGTTTGGTCGTTACCCGCATCGGAATAAGATCTTGAACCGCATCTCAAGTGATGAAGAAAATAGTTTCTTACTGCAACCCGGTTCCAGCTTTTAACTGACATCGCAGGTGGCTGTGGCTTTCTCAACACATCTCGTGGGTTCAATTCAAACACGCATTAATACCCACCTGAAATGTAATTTTCAAGTTGGTGAATGGTCGTCTGTTGCTCGGAGATAATTTGTTTAACTAGATCGCCGATGGTCAAAATCCCAATTAACCGTCCATTACTAAGGACTGGAAGGTGACGAATACGTTTAGCGGTCATTAGTTTCATGCAATCCTCGACGGTATTTTGCGTTTCGACATACAAAATATTTTTGGTCATCAAATCACTGACCTTGGTATCTTTAGAAAGCCTCCCTTTCAAGATTAGCTTTCGTGCGTAATCACGCTCGGTAAATATGCCAACCAGCTTGTCATTTTGCATAATTAGCAAGCCACTAACATTTTTCTCTGCCATCATTTCGAGCGCTTCGAATACGGATTTATCGGGCGCAATAGACCATATATCATTGCCCTTGATCGTTAGGAGGTTACCTACAGTAGTCATAATTCACCTTCATCTTGTTGGAGTTTTGGGAGAATGTTTTACAGCTAAGTCATTTAAAAATAGATCACACACCGGATTTATGCAAATAAATCAACTAAGAGGCCAGGCTGAAAATCGTAAAAACTCGAATTTGGAGCGCTCATCAACAACGATTTCTTTTGGCTCGGAACGGCCTCAGTGATTGCCAACGAAGCTCGGCAATCTATTTCGAAGAGGTTTTTTCTATCAGCTATTGCTGCGCTGCTGCAGGTGATCGTTTGCCTCAGCGCGGCTCAGAAACCGCTCCAGCCTTAGAGTATGATTCAAAGTCACTGCCCTATAATCGCCAAGTTCAAGTAGTTAAAAGAGTCGGCTTAAAGTCGGCTATAGAATTGTTAACGTTGATTGAGGAAAAAATTATCAGTACTCACCCAAGAACACTCTCGCATATTGGAATCTCTGTACTCGATGTGGAGAAGGTGGCGAAATTTTATAGTGATGTTATGGGCTGGTAACACATAATGGAGCCCGCCGTTATTACCGAACAAGTAAATACAGCAATCGGTCAAATGTGCATCGATGTATTTGCAGTTGGCTGGCGTTCTTTTAAAATTGCTCATATGTCGAGGTTACGTGCAAGATCCGTTTGGTCTGATCTTTGAGGTTTACTCACACAGCTATGAATTAACTTATTCACAGGGTGCTTATTAAACGAGTTTAGTAAAAGCCGGTTGCATTGGGCAAAGTTAGTCCAGTGCAACAGATCGATGGTTATCGCAAAACAGCTGAATAATAGTCAAGATCATCGTTCAGCACTGGTAATGCGCACACAAGGTGGACAGTTTTGGCCCACGCTCTGTCTAAACTACTTTTGCCGCATGCGGCGCTTACACCGCACCACCTTTTTCTAGCCATTCGGCACATTCTGAACTGAGGGCTTTATTAACCGCGGCATCATATTGCCCCAGTTGACTATCCGATAATACGCCGCGCCACCGCCATTGGTGCCCTTGCTCATGAAGGCATCACCGCCGCCTTTCCATATTTCAGTAGCTTCGGGCATGATGTTAGTGAAATTTTTCTTCATTGACGTAAAGCTAATGCGCTCTAAGATACCGGGCAAAGACGCTTGATCAATGGCGATATTCAGATGCGCCGCTATGCCTTCAATCGCCTTGACGGGATCCGCCAGTAAATCAGCGAAATGGACGAAGTGGATATTGCTAAGGTGACGATAATTCCACCATGATTGAACATGATAAAGGTGCGACCAGTAAGGGTAGCCATCGGCCCCCAGTGATACCAGCTTTTACCAATCCAGTCAGCATATAGTGCATGCAGGTCGTCATAATCGCTTGGGTAACGGCGTCCATGTTGTTTTGCCGTTTGATGATTATATTCTTTTATATCATCACTATAATTGGTGTGATGGTTCCACAGTGACATGAAAACATCTCGTCCGTCACGGCCAACATAAATGTATTTTGCTGTTTCAAAATAGGGAATGCCATCAAGCGGCAGATGAGTTTTTATAAAGCGTCGGTCGCTTTGCGCCTCAAGGCCGGCAGCCACTTCAGCCAACGGTGGTAAGGCCATATCGAGCCATGGGGCCATAACCGATACCGGCGCGGGAAAAACCCCATCTTGGTATAACAGGTTGGCTACGATAGTTTGCATCCATGTTGTACCGGCTTTATAAGAGGTGCTGATAACGATGTCATCAGCGCGGTGATTATATGCGTCCCAGCGGGTCGCATCAATCATCGGATGTTCAACATAATTACGAGTAAGTTGCGGTTTATCACTCATCTAAATGGCTCTCCAAGTATTCAATTAGGTATACATAAAACCAGTGATTTGACTACTCGGCGAGCGCACTCCGATAGTTTAGCCGCACTTGATGGTTGTAAACACTCTCTGTTAGTCGCGTTAAACGACTGAAGTTATTAACCGCGCAAGTAAACCCAAACGATGTTTATTCGGGCTAACCTTTTGTGCGTGTGTCTAGAGCTGACCTAAGCCGTTCAATATCATCAGCGCTCAACTGGCCGCTCTCAATGGCAATTTCAAGCGCCCGCATACCAAGCTCAGCATAGCTGAGTTTAAGCGAATCAGAATGCTCATCAAGTGCAAGTGTATGCGACTTAACCGTCGCATGATCACCTCTGGCGATAGGCCCACTCAAAGCACCTGCAGTTCCGTTTGCAGTAATGTTTTCAATGGTAGATTGAATCAAAGGTTGTAAAGAAAGCCAAAACGATTGTTTCTCTAAGCCCGCTTTAGAGGCTGCCTCTAAGCTCATATCCATCAGCGAGATCAGGTAGTTAGATGCGAATACACAGGCCGCGTGATACAGCGGTTTGGCTTGTCGTTGTATGCACATGTTGTTAAAGCCAGTGCGCTCGAAAAGCGGTAGTAATACACTTAATGCCGCAGCATCGCCTTCGCAGTACATATAA
Source organism: Arenicella sp. (assembly GCA_047629535.1). Taxonomy (GTDB): domain Bacteria; phylum Pseudomonadota; class Gammaproteobacteria; order Arenicellales; family Arenicellaceae; genus Arenicella. The sequence continues at coordinate 9,171 of JBLHXJ010000078.1, forward strand.
CTGTTATGGCTGGTTGAGGCAAAGCGTTGTAACGATAAGCTGATGCTCGGGAAAGTGTTTAGCGGGTGGCATGAGGCGACAAGGCAATCACGCTGTCGGGCGGATTTTAAGATCGAGCTGTCAAGTGCCCCTGAGCAATGACAGACAATACTGCCTTTTTTAAAGCTGCTTGCTAATGCCTCGCATACTCCCTCGATTGAACCATCGTCAACACAGATTACCGTTATGTCAGCTTCAATAACGGCAGCTACTTGCTTAGACCTATTGCGGCCAACATTGTCTACTTGGTAATCGAGTAAGGTGAACAATTGGCTAAGGCTTTGGCCAACTTTACCACGGCCTATTATGACCATCCTTTGTGTCTCTGATAGGCTCATGCGCTGGCTTTTAGGCTGGCAGAAAGTTCTTCATGAGCTTCGGTGGCTTGCAGCCAGTCGGCTTCGGCTTGATCCAGTTCTTTTTGCAAATAAGCCTGATCAGTGAGTAGCTTTTTGAGTTTATTTCGTTGTTCGTCAGAATATAATTCGCTGTCAGCTAGCTGAGTTTCTATGTTGCTTCGCTCTGCACCGAGTTTTTCCATTACTCGTTCGGCGCGTTTTATTTTGCTGGTCAGCGGCTGCAGTTGCTTGCGGCGCTCAGCATCAATTCGTTTCTGTTCCTTTTTTGCGCTGGCGGTGTTTTGTGGTTGCGGGTTTTCTGGCTTGTCGGCGAAATCGGAATGGGCACTACCTCTATTATGCTCGGCTAACCATTTAGGGTAGTCGTCGACGCTGCCTTGAAACTCTGTAGCGCGGCCATTGGCAACCAAAATAAGTTTATCGGAGTTAACCTTCAGTAGGTGCCGGTCATGCGAGACCAAGACCACAGCACCTTCATAGTCTTGCAGAGCGACCGCTAATGCTTGACGCATCTCCAAGTCTAAATGGTTGGTCGGCTCGTCGAGCAGTAATAGGTTAGGGCGCTGATAGCAGATTAGTGCTAACGCTAAACGAGATTTCTCGCCGCCAGAGAAGGGAGCTACTTTACTCGTAGCTTTAGTGCCACTAAAACCAAAGCTGCCAATGTACCGGCGAAGTTGGTTCTCAGTTGCTTTGCCGCCATTGCATTCCTTATCTAAGATTTGCATGTGTTCCATTGGCGAATGATCCATTTGCAGCTGCTCGATTTGATGCTGTGCAAAATAGCCAATATTGATTTCTTTTGATGAGTGATAGTTGCCTGAATTGAGCTGAAGCTCTCCGGCGAGTAACTTAATGACGGTCGATTTACCCGCGCCATTCGGGCCGATTAAGCCAACTCGATCGCCCGGCGTCATTGAAAACTCGATGCCTTCAACAATATTCGTATCACCATAGCCAACCGCCGCTTCATGCAGGCTGAGCAGAGGGCACGGGTTTTTCTCTGGCTTAGGAATGCTAAAGGTAAACGGGGAGTCGACATGTGCTGGAGCAATCAGTTCCATTTTTTCTAATGCCTTCAAGCGACTTTGCGCCTGCGTCGCCTTGGTAGCCTTGGCACGAAAGCGACGCACGAAGTCTTGCATATGAGCCACTTCGCGCTGCTGTTTATCAAACTGTGATTT
>JBLHXJ010000079.1:0-10747 GCA_047629535.1 Arenicella sp.
CCTGCTCCTCTCAGGTTAGCGGAGCTACGCTCAGGTTAGCGGAGCTGCGTTCAGGTTAGCGGTGCTGCGTTCAGGTTAGCGGAGCTACGCTCAGGTTAGCGGAGCTGCGTTCAGGTTAGCGGTGCTACGCTCAGGTTAGCGGTGCTACGCTCAGGTTAGCGGTGCTGCGTTCAGGTTAGCGGTGCTGCGTTCAGGTTAGCGGTGCTGCGTTAAGGAGCGCGAAGCCTAGACTTTGCCCAAAGCAAACAAACAACCGCGACAAACTAGATCAGCCTAAAAAGGCGTGAACCGAGCCCATGGCAATATAGAACAACAACCAATACCCGGCATCGATAAAGAACAAAGCCTTTGATTTTTGTGAGAACAAATAGTTAGTGCCAATTGCAGGGGTAATGAAGCCTATCGCCACGCCGATAGCCGTCATAATTTTAGCCTGGACGCTAAAGTCAGCACCATAACTAGCAAAGGTATGCGCGAGAGTCCACGATGCCAGTACACTAAAGGCGAAGGCGCCGCCGTATATAGCGCGCATATTTCCGCCCTGTATCTGCTCTTCGCTTAGACCTACCGCACCCATCCATTTTTACCCATGATTAGGCGTACCAAATACCGCCGACAATAAAGCCACACACTGCCGCCGCGATAATCGCGAGCCAACTAAGATTGAATAAATCCATAATATCCTCCTGTTGTTTAGGCTTATTTCGCCTTTTATTTTGAAATAACTATACAACAAGTTTTAGCGATAGACTTTGTTCAGATTGATTCCTATGCTGTAGGCCTCTATTGCAAAGCTAACCCTAGACGGACACCCAACATGCAATCACCTATTATTTCAAACCATTTCGACAGTGGCAATATCGAGGTTATCGACGCCTCTAACCCCAATCATATCAAGCTAGCGATTAGTAAAGATAATGCCAGCGATTTTCTGCAATTCTTTCATTTTCGCTTAGAAGCCGCTGTCGGCGAGAAGTGTAAAATCAGTATTGTTAATGCCGGCGAGTCATCGTATCCGAGCGGCTGGCCTAATTATAATGTGTGCACATCATGGGACCGTTCTGATTGGTTTCGAACACCCTGCAGTTACGTCGATGGCGTGCTGACGTTTGAGATTGAGATGACTCAAAACTCTGTCTATTTTTCTTACTTTACGCCTTATAGCCATGAGCGCCACCTAGATTTACTCTCTTGGGCGCAAGGTGATACTCGTGTGACTAACGAAACACTCGGCCTAACCCTAGATGGTCGAGCGATGAGCATGTTGCGAATTAGCGAGACCGACACACCGAAACGTAAGGCCTGGATTATCGCGCGCCAACACCCTGGTGAAACCATGGCTGAGTGGTTTGTAGAGGGTTTCTTGCATTGTTTGTTAGATGAAGATAACCCCGCGGCCCGAAAGTTACTTAGCGATACCGCTTTTTATGTGGTGCCTAATATGAACCCTGATGGCTCAGCTAGAGGTAACTTACGTACCAATGCGGCCGGAGCCAACCTAAATAGGGAATGGCAAACACCAAGCATGTCGACTAGCCCAGAAGTGTACTTGGTTCGCGAGCGGATGATGGCTGAAGGTGGCGATCTATTTTTAGATATCCACGGCGACGAAGAACTACCGTATAACTTTGTTGCTGGCTGCGAAGGTAACCCCAGCTATGACGATCGCCATGCTGAATTAGAGAAACGTTTTAAAAATACCTATATGGGTATTTCACCAGACTTCCAAGATACCCATGGCTACCCTAAAGATGAGGCTGGCCAAGCCGATTTACGCATTGCCGCGAACTGGCTAGGCGAACATTTCAAAACGCTTTCTTTTACGATTGAAATGCCGTTTAAAGATAATGCTGATTTACCTAATCCTGCGCGGGGGTGGTCCGGCGAACGCAGTGCTCAACTAGGCCGTGATGTGCTGTTTCCAATCGCCAAGACGTTTCGATTAATGGATAGGCTCGACGAGAACTAAGCTCAGCAAGGGGTCTTGGCAATAAGTTCAAGGCCTCTTTTGTCACACCAACAGCTAAGCATCCCACCTAAATTGCTGTAGATAGATTCGACCAGCTGGGTTAAATTCAACCCCCTCGTCTTCCAGGAATATGCGCTGATAATCTTCGTAGCCCGCTTTTGTGCGCGCACTGATCTCGCCTTTACTATTGACCACTCGATGCCAAGGAACTTCATGTTCTTCGGCAAGTGCGGCCAAGGCATAGCCGACTTGCCGAGCGTTGCGAGGCAGGCCAATCAAGCGTGCTATTTGCCCATAAGACGCGACCTTACCTTCGGGCACACTGCAGACCATCTCGTACACCATATCGTAAAGAGACGGCACCGAAAGTGCGCTTTGTGCAGGATCTTCAGCTTTAGCCATGTAAACTAAATGCTTCTGACAACAGTATCGTGACATTAGCGCCAGCACGACGATCTACCACAATTTCGCTGTATTCAGGTGAGTCAGCCCAAGCGTGAAATGCAGCCTCATTAGGGAACGAGAGCAACACTATTTTATGCTTCGACCAATCACCTTCTAATAATTTTGGGCTTTCATCATTAACCAGCAAACTGCCGTCAAATTGCTTGAATACATTCCAAAATTTCGCTTGATAGCGGTCGTAAGCTTCTCGATCAAAAATCTCAACTTGGACTATCGCGTATACCGTCATTTATCTTCTCCGTGCTTCTCAGGCCGCTTTAGTCTAAAGCGGTGAGAATATTAATTGGTTGATTGCGGTTCGACACTATTGAGTAACCGTCTGTGAACCTTGATAGCCTTCAAGCACATCGACCGGCACATTATCGCCAACCGAATAACTCAAAATTTTACTTAAGTGTGTCAGTGGCATGCCAGTTTGTTGCTGCCATTCGTTGAATGCTTCTTGCACCCTTTTCAAGTCTCTCTGACTGCTGGCCTTGTCGGTAATATCGACGCCATTGGCAATCAGTGCGGTGATCACATCACCGGATAGTATGAAGCCGTCTTTACCGGTAAAGCGGATAAACCACTGCGCCGTTTTACCACCTAAGCGAGAGCCATTGGTATGCAGATACTTCATCAAGCCAACTTGGTCATTGCTTGGCCACTCAGCGAAAAACTGGGCAAAACTACCATGCTCAGTGGCAATATCATCAAGCATCGCGGCATTATGAAAAACCGTTTGAATCTTCTGCCAATTGCGAATAATACGAGTGTCCTCGACATACGCTTCCCACTCTTCTGGCGACTTAGTCAGCAACTGACCTAAGTCAAAAGCATGAAACGCTTCTTCAAAACCATCCCATTTTGCGCTAATCACACGCCAGTGAAAACCGGCGTTAAACACGCAGCGAGTCATCTGAGCAAGGTATCGCTCATCAGGGATACTCGCAAGTTGCCGTGGTGTTGCGCTTGCGTTAAGTAAGCGGTCAAGTTGTTTGCTGCCACCTTTACGTTTACTTACGGCTTCTTGGATAAATTTGAATTTTTTCATTTACACTCTGTTACTAGGCGAATTCGCGGCTTATTAGGCGGTCGCGTAACACCTTTTTATCGAGTTTACCGATAGCGGTAAGTGGAATAGCATCGATAAAGTGAACTTTCTTCGGCACCTTGTAAGGCGACATATTTTCTCGACAATAGGCAATAATATCGTCACGTAAAGTATCGTGTTGATCGCCAACGTTGGCGGGCATCAACTCAACAAATAAGTTAACAATGTCATTACCTGGCCGAGCTTCATCGGCGACCCCGACAAGAGCGGTATTGGCGACAAAGTCTAAATTATTAAGTTTATCTTCTACCTCCACAGAGAAAACCTTAAAGCCCCCCACTATCAGCATGTCTTTTGCTCGATCAGACATGGTTACATAGCCTTCATCATCCATAAATCCAACGTCGCCGGTGTACATCCAGGTCTTTCCAGCGAATTCACGTAGCGCTTTGGCAGACTCTTCTGGCAAATTCAGATAGCCCTTCATCACGTGAGGGCCTGCGGTTACAATCTCACCATGTTCTCCAATCGGCATTTCTTTAGTGCCGGTCTCAACATCCATTATCTTCACATCAGCACCGGGCACTGGAATGCCCAATGCCGTTGGCTTAAGACGTTGTGGCGGATTAACAATATACACCGGTGCCGTTTCGGTCATGCCAAAGGCATCGCAAAGCTTGTCTTTACCGATAACGGCTTCTACCTTTCGCCGGTCATCTGAGGTTAGTGGCGCAGCGCCTGTAACCGCCATCTTCATTTTCGAGAAGTCAATTTGGTGGAATTTAGGGTTTTGCAGCAGCATCTGAAATAGCGTTGGCACCGCACCAAAATATTCTGCTGGCTTGGCTAACATCTGATCGCAGATATAGTCTAGATCGCGAGGATCAGGCACTAATACAGCGGTGCCACCGAAACGTAAGCCGCTGATTACTCCGCCAGCACCAGCAATATGAAACATCGGAAACGGTGTTAAAAAAGAGTCGACACCCGGTGTCAGCGGCATAAAGGCGTATTGAGTCGCGGCGCAACGAACTATGTTTCGAACCGACAACATGGCGCCTTTAGGCGCTCCGGTGGTGCCACCGGTGTATTGAATTAGATAGGTATCGTTCCAATGCACATCGCGCTGTTCGAATTGGTCACTAGCATTGTCCATTAAGTGCAAAAATGGCTCAACACGAACACCCTCTATGCTAGGCAAGGTTAACTCACTAGGCGCTAAACAGTCAGTCGCATTGGTAACCATCACGGTTTTCAAACACCTAGGTCTGTTCTGCATAGCGACGACGCTGGTGTTGGCAAGCCCATCTAGCGATATCAGTACGCTTATATTTGCATCGCCTATTTGGTATGCGAGTTCAACTGGCGCCAGCATCGGCGACACACCCGAACCAGCACAACCGATCTTGGCGACCGCCAAAAAACCCAGAACATATTGCGGAATATTAGGCATGTGAAAGCCCACTACATCGTCTTTTGTAACGCCTAGCGCGACTAATACATTGGCAAGCTTATTGGCTTGTCGATTTAATTCACGGTAGCTGATTTCAAGGTCGAAATATCGAATTGCAGGGAAGTCCGGAATTGTCTCAGCGTGCCCTTCCACATAGAGGCTCAGTGCGGTCTCATCGAGAGGCGGGTTCTCGACGCCAAATTGTTCATACACAAAATCCCAAATCTTTCTCGTTTCGCTCATCTAAACCCCCTATTTTCAATCAGTACTTTTAGCCTACTTTTACCTTAAAGTGTAAGCCTCCATATCTATTTTTTTTAATCTTTTCACATACTCTCGAGTGCCACCAGCCCAATTATTAGTGACTTTGTCGCCGTCTTTGTACCAGCTATTCTCAATCTTACTAAAGGCCATGGTCGACAGCCTGGCCTGCAGCTCTTGATTGTAATTTTGTTCAAACTCACTTTTCACATCGCAGGCTTGTTTGGTTACCCGATCCAAATGCCCCATGGCCTGAATTATATAGTCGACTTGGGCTTCAAGCATAATGATAATAGATGTGTGCCCAAGGTTTGTATTTGGTCCATAAAGTAAATGTAAATTCGGAAAGCCACTGGTAGACACACCTAAATATGCCTGTGCACCGTCGCTCCAAGCCTCTCTGATGGTGCGCTGCCCAATACCGATAACCTCGATGTCTGCAAGAAACGGATTAGTCTGAAAACCAGTACCATAGATAATCACATCGGCTTCGGTTTCATGACCTAATTTGTCGACCACTGCATTAGCACTAAATGAAGTCGCGCCACTATCGTTCAAACTGACATTATCTCTTGCCAGTGCTGGAAAGTAGTGGTCACTAAAGAGCACACGTTTTGCCCCAATCGGGTAAACAGGGGTTAATTTTTCTCGCAGTTCAGGATCACTGACGTGCTTATTTAAATTTGCTAAGCAGGCTTTTCTGACCAACCATCGTGAAACACGGTTGCCTTTGATTGCGGGTAGTACACCATATTCACCTAAGGCCCAAATACATTGCCGATATAGCTTTGCCACCAACGGGTACTTGGCCGATATGCGTTGCTCCCAGTCTGAATAAGGGCGATCGACTTTGGGTAGAATCCAATTAGGGCTGCGTTGAAAGACAGTCAGGTGCTTAGCTACTTTGGCTATTTCAGGGATGAACTGAACAGCGCTTGCGGCATTACCGATGACGGCTATTTTTTTGTCATTGAGGTCAACTGAATGATCCCAGTTACCAGAATGGAACACCTCGCCTTGAAATTGCTCAGCATTGGCAAAAACGGGTGTCGAAAGCTTATGCAATTGACCGATAGCACACACTACGTGCTGCGCTATAAACTGCTCGCCAGTGGAGCTGGTGACAGTCCAGCGTAGTTCAGTTTCGTCGAATACCAGGCTGTTTACTTCATGCTGGTATTTGAGATGAGGGTGCAAGCTGTACTTGGTCGCGGTATCGTGTTGATACTTTAGAATCTGCTCTTGCCCCGACCATTTAGATTGCCACTCTGCATTATGCTCAAATGAGTAGCTATAGAGCGCTGAAGGAATATCACATTCAGCCCCTGGATAGGTGTTTTCTCGCCAAGTCCCGCCTAAATCGTCGGCTTTTTCAAGAATGACAAAGTCATCATCGCCAGCTTGTTTGAGCTTAATACCCATACATAGACCACCAAAGCCCGACCCAATAATGACTGTTTTTAATCTCTGCACCGAATCACTAATCTCATTTTTATTATTTTAAATGTCTAAACAGAATACCAGACCTTAGATTAACTAATGTCAAAAACGATAGCGCGCCTCAGCAAACATCGAACGAGGCTGCCCAGGAAAATACCGTTCATCGGTAAAGCTAGTAAAGTCCGCGCGCTCGGCGTAGCGTTGGTCGGTAACATTGAGTAAACGTAGGCCAAAAGCCCAGCGGTCATCTAAGGCATAGTCGGCTCGAGCATTGAGTAAGGTATGACCTTCATATTCGCTATCATTACTTGGGTCTAAGAAATAGCTGGAGATGCGTTGCACTTCCATTTCGACGCTAGCCTTAGGGTTCGCTTGCCAGCTTAAAAATAGACTACCAAAAAACTCTGGCGCCGTATCCACGCTATTACCGTTGAAATTTCGATCACCAACGATTAAATCAGAGGTATATTCATGCTCCGCGAATGAGCCGACAACTCGCCAAGACCAGACTTTATTGAGAGTTTGCTCAAGGCTAAATTCAACACCTTGACTGAGCGTACTTTGGCCGTCGACGTTGAAAAATGAACTGTCTCGAATAATTAAGTTATCGATATCTAATCGATACAATGACGCGCTGAATTGCAGCGAGTCGGCTTGATATTGAGCGCTTAACTCGACACTGACCGCATCGACAATGTCTAGATCAGCAACTGTTTGCGCACGCTGTAAACGATACAGTTCGGTAGCTTGGGGAGCACGAAATGAATCTGCCAGTGCTAGCGAAAAACGCCAAGCGTCAGTCGGAGTGAAGTGCAACTCGAGTTTCGGTGATATATGCGTAAAGCTATCATTGCGATCAGCCGGGCGGCTATATCGACAGCCGCCGAAGCCACATTCAGTGCCATCATCGCGAGTACGACCGTCTAAGCTCAAATTATCGTAGTCGTATTCAGTTCTTTCTAGACGGGCACCAGCGACGAGTCTCCAGCGCTCGGCAAGCGACCAATCAGCGTGTGTAAATAAAGCCACTTGCTGTGCATCGACAAGGTAATCGTAATGTACGCCGGTCGGAATGGTGGCCTGTAGAAAGGCGGATCCTTGCGTTGCTTGGTCCTGAGTTTGCTGTAATTCACTGTCGGTAATGTCGCCATCGAAGCCGATCGTCCAATTGAGTGAATCACTTGCTTTAAAGCTAACTGCGGACTGCCAACCAAACCCAGTTTGCGCGTTTTGCTCTAGCGGATCACCCGGTAAAAAGTGCAGGCGAAAATCCATATCGGTATCACGAATATAGACTGTGCCATTGGCTTGTGCACCGTTTGCTAATTCGGTCGAGGCCTTGAGCCATGCCCTGAATGAATTGGTTTTTCTGAATGCTTCAGGGTCTAGATTCTGGCGTGCTAAGGTGCGATCTTTGTAGCTATCTCGACCGACAATAAAACCCGCCGTCTGTTGGTCTAAATTAGTGTAGCTTGCTCCCGCCTGTAGCTGCCAACGTCCGATCTGTTGCGCGTGTCGCCAACTGAATTTTTGTTGACTGTAGCCGGAGTCGTCGCGGTAGCCGTCATCGTCAGTAACCGTCGCATAGACCCGCCCACCATCGTACGAAACGGCTGCTTTAGCTCGAACATAATTATTTGCCCCTAGCTCTAACGATGCTTGATCTCGCCCTTCGCTCGGCAACACCACATTAACGCTACCGGTGAGTGCGTTTGACCCATAGAATGAGGTATTAGCACCGCGAACAACTTCGATACGCTCAGCTTGTTCAAAATGGGTATCAAACAACTCGTTGAGATTGCATACGCCTGCACCGCGCACGGGTATCGCTTCTTCGAGAATTAACACACTGCCGCACGCTCCTGCGCCGGTAAGTACCGCAGACCGTATTGCTGGCAGCGACTCCTGGCCGTTGCCGCGTTGTAAACTGACACCCGGCACTCGGTTCAAGATTTGCTGAATATGAACTGGCATGACGCGCTCGAGGTCATCGCTTTTTATCAGCGTGACATTAGCGGCTTGTAGAGATACGGGCTGTGGTGAGCGAGTGCCTATGATTGACACTTCTTCTAGTGGCTCAGAAGCACTCGCGACAGTGGTAGGTAATGCCGTGGCAAACACAGACGCTAGTGCAACCAAGCTTAGCCTGCACGTAAGAAAATAATTCATATCAAAAACGGGGTCTATTAAAGAGGTTTTATTGCAAGACAGGAAAGATACCATAGACTATTAAAGAGTGGCTTCACTCTCGCAGTTTAACCACTGATTTTGACGCTCATCCTAAGCTATGGCTCTGCTCATTGACGAACAGAGCCCTATGATTTCACAGTCTAGATGTTCGAATCCTCAAAGCTTGCTTTACGCTGCTCCATAAAAGCGATCAATTTGGCATCGATCTCAGTATCGAGTGGCGGCAGTGTGTAATCCGCCAACATTTTTTTATACTGAGTATTGGCTCGCTTTTGCATATCTTGACTACCATCTTCAACCCAAGCTTCATAACTATTGTTATCCGACATACTGGACGGATAAAATGCCGTTTTAAAGTTCTTTTGTGTATGGTCACAGCCAAGAAAGTGTTGACCTGGGCCAACTTCGCGCAGCGCATCCATCGCCTGACCATTCTCGCTCATATCGACGCCTTCGGCCGACACCCGCAACATACCAGCTTGGTCGGCATCCATAATGAATTTCTCATAACCCATCGCTAGGCCACCCTCTAACCAACCAGCGGTATGCAGTGCGAAATTAACGCCCGCATTGAGCGTCGCGTTCAAGGTATTAGCGGCTTCATAACCCGCTTGTGCATCAGGTAATTTGGATGAGGTGAAACCACCACCGCTCCGAAATGGCACACCCAGTCGTCGCGCAAGGGCGCCACCAATATTCATCACTTGTGCCGCTTCGGGAGTACCAAAGGTAGGCGCGCCCGATTGCATTGACATAGAGCTAACAAAATTACCATAAACCATTGGCGCACCCGGGCGAATCAGCTGCACTAACGACATACCGGCAAGCCCTTCGGCTAAACTTTGCGCAGCAACGCCAGCGGCTGATACTGGCGACATCGCACCGGCCACAATAAATGGCGTAACGATGCAGGCTTGGTTATTGCGCGCATACACTTTTAAGGAACCAACCATGGTGCCGTCAAATGCCATCGGCGAGTTGGCATTAATAAGGTTGATCATTACGCAATTTTGATCGACAAACTCATCGCCAAAAACGATTTTCGCCATTGCCACTGAGTCTTCGGCGCGCTCTGGCGCTGTGACTGACCCCATGAAGGGCTTATCAGAGTATTTGAGGTGCGCGTAAACCATATCAAAGTGGCGCTTATTCACCGGCAAATCAACTGGCTCACAAATAGTGCCACCTGAATGATGCAGATTTTCGGACATGTAAGCTAGCTTTACGAAATTCTGAAAATCTTCCATGGTGGCGTAGCGTCGACCTCCATCAAGGTCATAGACGAACGGAGGGCCATAGGCTGGCACCAAGACAATGTTATCGCCACCAATCTGCACATTACGTTTAGGGTTTCGAGCGTGTTGAGTAAATTCCTTTTGTGCCGTCGCTTGAATTAAGTCACGGCACATTCCTCTAGGGAAGCGCACACGGTCGCCATCAATTGCGGCTCCCGCATCACGAAAAATATCCATCGTTTCTTCATCATCGGTAAAGTTAATACCAATTTCTTCAAGAATGATTTCAGCGTTGTTTTCGATCACGCTCAGCGATGCATCGTCGAGCACCTCATAATAAGGAATCTTGCGTTTGATATAAGCTGGCGCGGTCGACTCTTCACTTGCAACCTGGGCTACTCTGCGGCTTCGGCCGCCGCCTCTACGTTCTCTGGCCATAATAAATTCCTCTAGTTTTAATTCGTTTGTTCTTGTATTTCTTATACGTCTAGCTTCGACGACGTCGGCGATTTCTCTGCAGGTTTTGAGTTGCAACCGGTGATACTGAGAAGGTCATGCCAGCGACGAAGTAATCTTGAAACTTAGGTTCATTGGCGCTTTCTATCTTGCGCACCTGCTTTACCGCATCGATAACACGTTGGCGCTCATTGCGGCTTAGCAAAGCCTTGGTGGCACCGATCCCGGCGGCATTACCAACTGAC
>JBLHXJ010000080.1:0-10740 GCA_047629535.1 Arenicella sp.
ATCCACCGTTTCCCCTAATTTCGGAGTCAATAGCCGTATGCCGGCCTCATTAGCGGCTTCGACAGTAAGTTTGATAGGTTCATCCCAATCATGAAAGCCCATATTAAAGATGCCCCAATGCACAGGAAGCATCACTTTACCTTTTAGTTTTTGATGTGCTTTAACGGCATCCGCTGCACTCATGTGCACATCTACCCACGATTGACCTGGGCCATAGGCACCCACTTTGATGATGGTTAAATCAAAAGGGCCGAATTGATTTGCGGTGGTTTCGAAATGATCAGAAAACCCCGTATCACCACTATAATATACTTTATTTTCGCTTCCAATCACGGTCCAGCTGGACCACAACTGCTGCTTATAATCAAACAGGCCTCGACCAGAGTAATGTCTTGAAGGTGTACAAACTATTTGAATGTCAGCAAAATTTTCAGATTCGCCCCATTGCATTTCATTTATTTGCTCGATCGGCACATTCCATTCTTGTAACAGCGCACCGATACCCAAGGGTACATAAAATGGACTGCCTTTTAGGCTAAGGTACTTAATTTTTTTCGTATCTAGGTGGTCATAATGATCGTGGCTAATCAGTACTGCATCAATCTTGGGTAGGTCTTTTAATGCAATCGGAGGCTCATGAAAGCGCAGTGGTCCGGCGAACTGAAGCGGCGATGCGTAATCTGAAAATACCGGGTCGATCATGTACCTAAAGCCATCTTGCTCTATCAATACACTTGAATGTCCCAACCAAATAGTTCTTAAACACTTACCCGGAGGGGTACGAATTTCATCATACCAAAAGGTGTTTGAAATATAGTTCCACAAGCCAAAGGATTCCTCACTTTGGGGGAGGTCGTTAAAAAATGATCCGTCCTTGTAGTTGTTATTAGCCTCTTTCTTTTTTAAACGCTCGTCCGAATCGCTAACGGCAAATCAAGCAGCACTTTTAAACAATGTAGCGAAAAAAATTAAAAGTATAAGCTTAGTTACAAAGCTATTGATTGTTGGGACTTCTATTGTATTTTTAGCTTTCATCGAGTTCTCTTGCTTAGATTAATTGAGCACTGTCTCTTCAATCGAATTCATAATGACAGACTTAATACTGGATATTCTTAAATAAGCCACATCATTTAACTTGGTATTCGCTAGTGTAGCCGGATCAACTCGGAGGTCTACTTGTAAATAGCCGCAACCGATCACGACTAGGGAAAAGCTGTTGAAATAGTGATAAGACATCAGGCGATATTATCCGCTTGACCGAAAACGGAAAGTCATTTAATCAAATTGGGAGCCGTATCAATAAGGCATTGTAGCGCTAAATAATAAGTTGCGACTTTAAACTCTTACCGCTAGTTAGTGTTTGTCTTACAAGATTGGAGGCAAGGTTTTCGGAATAAAATATTACGATCTCTAGCTTGCGCTCCTTCATCCGTGAAGAAGCACCTCTCTGTTTTTATCGGTAGGCAAAACAGAGAAGGCCTCAATACTAATATCTAACCACTGAAATCAGATTACTTAGGAACCAGCGGGAGGTTCTTGGTGGAGAATAAATGGCTGATGTATGTGCCCATCTTTTTGCTATTACCATCATTATTGTGGCAGCCAAAACAACCGTTCATATTTTTTTGGTGATAGGTTTCCATCGTAGTGTTGGCAAGCAGCTTGGAGCCAACTTGCTTCGACGTGTCATTGCCGTTTGCGGGCACAGACCCATCACGGGTCCAGACCGCGCCGCTCTGAAAATAATTTTGACGAACATCGTTGCCCACTAGAAATCCTCGAATGTCGTTATTCAAGGAAATTAGCTGACTATTATTATTTGCCGAAGCTGGCGTAGGTGCGTTGCCCCAAGGCATTGCGCGATAAACATTGTTGGCGATTATGCCGTTACCCGCTGTTGCGCAGATCTTGCCTGTTGTGCAGTGTTTGTTTGTACTTGAACCGACAACCATCTGTGACACCAGAGCACCGCTTTTTTCACCACCATCGGTCATGAAATTCCAGTTTCCGTCAGAATTGTATGGCACTTCATGTGTTATCGGGATCGGTAACGAAAGCGGCGCTTCGACGTAGTAATCATTGTCGGGTGCATTTCTTTCATGTTCGATCGTGGCCCACACCATTTCCGGGTGACCCTGCACAGGACCAACCACATGCATGCCAACCAGAGCCAAGGATTTTTGCACTGTAGGCGTGGTGCTGCTAACCGTCCATGTGGTATCGCCAATGGCACCAACATAGTTAGGAACGTTTGCCTCAATGATGATGTAGTTGGGCCGTTCACTTTTAGAAATCGTGTCTGCATCGATCCAGGCGGTCTTGAATTCCATCGTTAGCGCATCGGCATCGATGAGAGTGGTTCCTTTGCTAGCCGCGTAATCGGTGATTTTTTTCAGTTCACCACGGGTTGTTGGAAACGGCACAGTGTCCGGCGTTATCACACCGTTAGTGACGGCGGTATTGAACCAAGCGTAAACGTCATTGACGTTCACCCCAAAATACACCAGAGAGCCGTTAAGCGTGAGTAATGTATCGGCACCACCCGCCTGTCCCGCGGCCTGTATCCGTTGCGGTTTGGACCCGCGGAGGGTGAAATTATTGGAGTCGCTTGTGCTTGAGACAAATACGCCGTTGCCATTAGAATCAAAGACTACGTCGTAGAACGCAGTAGATTCGAGAACGATACTCTGCCCCAAAGGAGAGGTCGCCCACAAGAACATCTGATGCGACCATTTGTAAAAATCGCAAACCGTGTTATTGGTCGGGAAGTCGACACTATTAGCGAATGTGACGGGGCCATTATGGGTGGCTGAGCCACTTACAAACCAGCTGTTGAAATTTTCACTCGAGATGTTGCATGCTGCAACCGGGTTATAGGCCTGAGCATAATTTGCACTGACCAGGCTAAATATAAATGTAAATATAAGTGCCTGAGATAGTTTTCTTAACATTATAATTCTCCAATAAGTTGATCTGATTCAATCTCTTCACTACTAATGCTCAAAAGTCAGCGATGGTGGTAAAGTCGGTGAGGTGTCGTAGGACTAAGATCGTATTCTTCCTGAATACCCTAAAACTTAGGAGATAATGAAGCTTGTTTCTATTTAAAGACATTACAAGTCATTACATCTAGATGGATTTAAAATTGAATCAACAAAGCTTAGGCTTATAAAACCCAATAGATACTTGAAGCCAGCAACCGACAACAGCGCCCTCGACATGGTTTTTATTATCAAGCCCAACAGTTTCGAACGCGCGTGCGTGGGTCTCCGCTTGATAAAGTTAACTTGTTAGTAATAGCTGGAGCGCTATTAGGTTAAAGGGGTTACTCATCAAAAGGCCGGCACTGTTTCGAGGTTTCTATTTTGCAGCCAATCACCGGAAAATGCTTGAGTAGGAGAAAGGCTATTTGTTCGGCATTTTTGCCAATCGATTGCCGCTGTTTGCGGGATAAGTGTTTAGACCACTTGGCATGCCAGATGGGTTGTTTGCTTGTGACATCAAACATATCAACTGCGATCGTGCCATTGGTATAGGTACTGATGTGCAATCTATCGCGCGCCCCAATGGTGTAGAGCACAGAAAAATCTGCGTCAGCCTGATCCTTGACGAAGGTATAGCCTTTGGCGATTAACTCACCTTTGATAGCTGAAGTCATTCGCGACTCTGTCAAGACCGAAACGACATCGTCACCGGCCGGCAACATCGGCGGGTCTTGCAGCCATGTGAAAGTGCGATCTTGACTAAAATCGTGACGCTGATCAAAGTCAGAGAATATCTGTGGTTGGCTGGCACAGCCCGGCAATATAAGCACCACTAGGCACAGCAGCGTCAGTAACTTATGTTTGCAGCTGATGGTCGTGTAGCGGTTCATATTATTTCTCTAGGTTGGCTATTAGAAGTCGCCTAATTGCGAGTTAAACAGTTTGACTAATAGCGGATCGCGACCGTTTGACCTATGTCATAGCAACTAGCTTCTATTGGCTGGTCGAAAAACACCTAGTAAGAGGCGTAATTAAATTTGTAAAGGCTAGACCTGATGTTTCGCAACAATTAGACACATACGATAGGCGCAATATCGTCTGATACTTCCTTGATCCAAATCACTTTTGTCTTTGCCTAGAGGTGTTGTAATTGGTCGATGAGTATTATCGAATTTGCGCTATGAACGTACAGAAAGTCTTAATCCTAGAAGGGCTCACCGACCTGCTGTTCATGGTTGTCAAGTTAACAGTCGGTATCATCACCAACTCAAGTGCAATCATCAGTGACGCCTTACACTCTTTGACTGACCTTGCCAATAACGTGATCGCGCTGATAGCGATACGTATTTCTGAGCAACCAAGTGATGACAACCATCATTATGGACATCGTAAGTTTGAACATCTTGCGGTATTTAGTTTGGCTGTATTACTCGCGGTCGTAGCGCTTGAGTTGGTGTTGAACGCGATTCGACATTTCGGCCAACCGGTTCATCAAAGTGCCGCCGGTCTATTTGTATTATTGTTTGCCCTAGGGCTGAATATCGCTTTGACTAGCTGGGAGCATTACTGGGCTCGGCGGCTCGATTCAGATCTGCTTGAAGCCGATGCAAAACACACATTGAGTGATGTGCTAACCACTACCGCAGTGATTGTAGGCTGGCAATTTGCTGCGCTTGGCTATTATTGGGTCGATACCTTGGCGGCAATCCTGGTTGCAATTATTGTGCTGATCCTAGCGGTTAAACTGTTGTTGCGAGCGATACCGATACTGGTCGATGAATCTAAGTACAAGCCCGATACAATCGCTGAGCAGATAAAGAAAGTGGGTTTGGTCGATGAAGTGCGTAAAGTACGAGTTAGGAATACGCGCGACGGCAACTACGCCGATGTGACGATTTCGATCGATCCAGAAACATCAACATTAAACGCGCACCATATAACTGAAGAGATTGAACTGGTCTTAAAAAATCAGTTTAATATTAACGATGTGGTGGTGCATGTCGAACCAACTAATTAGTAATCAAAACAAAGTATTCATAATTTAGCTGTGCATTTTGACCTTTATTTATTAGTCGACTTTATACTCATAGCTTAGTGCGAGAAAAACACCGGGATAGGTGATTCTTTAATTAACTGGTCAGTCATCCCGCCCATAACTACTTCGCGAAGTCTTGAGTGTCCGTAACCACCAATCACAATCAAGTCCGCAGCCTCGTCAGCGGCACGTTTAATTAACGTTGTTGGAATTTCACTGTTGGTCTCGCAATCATCCAGCAGCATTTTATTGACGATGTTTTTATTGACTAAATACTCATGAAAGCGATCGGCGCGATCGCTTTCTCGCGTACTTATGTGTTTAGTTAAGACCTGGGTGACGATGACCAATTCGGATTCTTTCAAAATTGGCAAGGCATCGCTTGCTGCGCGCATTGCCTCGGCACTGCCATCCCAGCCAAATAGTACCTTGGCAGCAAATAAATCTTGCTGCCAATTTTTTGGAATCATTAAAATCGGCCGTTTTGACTCAAGGATTAGATTATTTAGAAAAGATCGTTTTTGATGATAGTCATTTTCATCTACTTGCGGTTGCTGAATAAAGATAATGTCGGTGCAAAGCATTTCTTGGATTGGCTGATCTGATTCGGCCACGGTACGCCATATCAGTTCACAATCGTAATTGCTTGCAAGCTGCTCGAATGCCGCCCTGTCTGTTTTCTCGGGCTTATCTCGATCGACTAATAATTCATTTGGCATATAGATTGGACCAAGGCCCTGCCAAGCCACAACCTGCTGAGCATCTCGCTTGATATAAGTCGCGTGCAGGCGGCAGTTATAACGTTGCGCTGCTTTAAGCGCCGCCAATACCGCGTCGTTATGATAAGTAATGTTGTTAACACAAACAGTTAGATCGTTATACATATCGCAATTACCTCTAGATTAGTTAAGGGTTACTAGTTTGATGTACGTATGGTAAGCGACCTCTAGGTCGCGGCCGTTGATCCAAGTCAAGCAAACATTGACTCGAGGATCAAACATGGATTCATATCGCCAGACTGTTGCTAGGCCTCGAGGAGATGCCAATTAGGCGGTTTCATTGACCCAGATCAATGAGATTTGCTCGACACGCTTTACTATGAGTTCTTGTTAGTCAACCGATTTTGAGGAACACAATATGAATACTAGTAATGACATTCAGAATACATATAAATCAGTTATCGACGCGCTTAAAAATGAACGTGATGAACTCAATGTAAAAATGCACCTCGCCAGTATGGAGGTTCGCGACGAATGGGCTGAGGTTGAAAAGAGATGGCAGCATGCTCAGTCAAAAGCACATCAATTGAGTAAGGCGTCCGGTCAATCTGCACACGAACTCGGCGAAGCGTTTTCAATACTGGGCGATGAACTCAAAGAGACTTATCGACGTATTAGGAGAACCTTGTAGTTTTTAGATTGGCGCGAGGGGTGCTCAAATTATAAGTGACAATCTGTTGTTTAGATCGCCAACACCGTGATCGCTGGCGTTGGACTTTAAGGCGATGACACCTAGGCCGCGCGGTCTTAGGGTTAACTGTAACTAAGAATACTATTACCAAGGAGAATCATTATGCTATCAACTCTTTCCAAAATTGGACTCGCTGGACTAATTCTGTTGTCCGCTGCGTGCAGCCAGCAACAAGTAGCGAATCGTGGATTCAGTCTGCCAGACGGTGATGCCGATAACGGACGTCAACTATTGCTCGACTATCAGTGTACCCAGTGTCACACGATTGCAGGCGCGGAGTTCTCGAAAGATGAACTGCGATTAACCGCAAGCAAGGGCATAGCGGTGAAGTTGGGAGGGGAGAGCTCGAGAATACAAACTTATGGCGATCTGGTTACTTCAATTATTAATCCGTCTCATCGCATTGCCAAGGGCTATCCTTCAGCACAAGTCACTTACCCTGATGGTGTATCGAAGATGCAATACTATAATCAGGTTATGACCGTCGAAGAGTTAGTTGATCTAGTCACTTTTCTAAAGTTGCAATACAAATTTAAGAGTTACCCAGAAACATCTTATCCTCACTACCTTAATCGTGGCTAAGGCGTTGCCAGCGTAACGTTTAGACCTGCTGTATCAGCTCTCATATGCTAGATATGAGCACCGGCAGAACGCATCGACCGGCAACTAAAATTATCCGTTAACTATCTTAGTCCGAATAATGAACCAGCCGAGCGCTGCAAATGCAAAGGCGAGAACAATATTTATCAAATTGAAAAGCACATACGGTAAGTAGCTAATGGTTGCGACACCTAGCGTTGCGCTCATATATGCTCCGCAGGTGTTCCAAGGAATTAGCGGAGACGATATCGTGCCAGCGTCTTCCAATGCTCTGGAAAGGGTTAGCGAGGATAGGTTTAAGCGTTTGAACTCGGCTTGATACATACGCCCCGGCAATACAATGGCGATATATTGATCGCCGGTGATCACGTTCATGCCCAAGCAAGTTGCCATGCTTTTCATAATCGCAGACCCTGGGCCGCGGATCAGCTTTTTCAATATTTCGAAGATTGATTCTAAAATCAATGTCTTTTGTAAAACCCCGCCAAAGGCCATGGCCGAAATGATCAACCAGACGGTAACCAACATGCTACTCATACCACCTTTTGATAAAAGGTTATCAAGCAAGGGAACTCCAAAGTTAGCTTGGTAGCCGTTGAACAACGCAATCCATATGCCCTTCAATTATAAAAGCGCTGTCGGTTCACTGCCGGTTCCATTGGCTAACTCGAGTACCAGAACCGACTGAAAAATAATCGCCAAGACGGCTCCCATTAACGCGATAATTAATATCGCCGGAAACGCCGGAATTTTTAAGCGAGCCATAACTAACAATGCCAGCATCGGAGTGAACACATACCAGCTGACATCAAAGTATCGATCTATAGAGCCGAGGGGTGGAAACCAGCGCTTCACCGGTGTCACCAACACCTCCTAAACCAAGGATAAGAAAAGCAATTGCGGCCAAGATAAAGCTAGGTAGTGTGGTCGACAACATATTGCGAATATGCGCGAACAATTCGGCTTCAGCAACCGCCGATGCCATGTTGGTGGTCTCAGATAATGGCGATAGTTTGTCACCAAAATAAGCTCCGGAAATTATCGCTCCTGCGGTAATTTCAACTGACAGGCCCATGCCCCCGGCAATGCGACGAGCCCAATTCCTAAAGTAACGGCGGTGGTCCATGAGCTACCTATTGTTAATGCTACAAGCGCACACAAAATACATGACTGAACATAAAAGTAGTAATGTCGAGTGAAAGGTAAATTGGGCCAGTAAGCGACAGCGGCTCGGGGCCTGACCAATCTTTCATCTGGTGAATTGCGACCTTAAATTTCTTCGCTTGATCGCGCTGGTGATGATTCAGCGTGCGTATTCCAACTTGAACTAAGTGGCTCGCTAGTTTGTTTTCCATAATGCGAGCAAACGGGAAGGCATGTGATAAACGGTTGCCCTTCAAGCTGTCATATAAATCTGGGTGCGCATCAAAATTCAGAATTGTGAGATCAGGTTATCGCTGGCGCAGCCCTTTAAAGGTAGGGTAGGTAATCGAATGGTCACCACCAAACGTTAGCGACTTTGCTCCGATGGCAACAATCGAGCTGATCGTTTTTTCAAGCGTATCAAACGCCTCCTTATTACTACTCCAACTCAAATCTCCAAGGTCGACAATACGCGAATGATTAGCCAACTTTATGCCTAATTCAGAACTTGTATTTGCCGACTCGCAGAGCATCATCTCCCGTATTAGTGCGGGAGCGTCTGCGGCACCAAGCAAGTGCGACGAATAGGAGTCAAATGGCATTCCAAGAATTGCTACTGACTCTGAGTTTAGCGCTTGCGGTTTTGAGTTCATCTCAATCTTCCAATTGAACATTATTCAATACTAAATAGTATAGACACCAAGTCGCCATTCAACTGGCGAGAATCCAGTCGAATTTTTCATTCCATCGATGCGACTCGCCGGTATTAAAGGTGATCTCAGATTGCTTATGTGGAGAGGGTAGCGGCGAACGTATTTTTAGCAAATATCGCATTTGACGATAACAAAAATCGTCAGCCATGCGGGCGGTTCCGATTAAGCAATTTTATACTTCCGTTTTCTAGATCATGAAATTCGAATTAAACCGTTTTTCCAGTCAAAATTTGAGTTCTATAGTGTGCTTATTGAAGCTGCTCGATTACTAGAAAATATTGAATAAGTGGTTTCAATAACGTGCAACACACAATGAGCAATAGGCGGCGCTTTTTAAAAAAGCTGATCTAATAAAACAGCTCAAAACCAATTTTAATATCATCGGAGACATAGTATGAATTTTCCTAAGTTATTAGCCACCGGCGCCCTTGCCTGGCTTTGCTTCATGGCCGCTGCGCCCTCATCGGTATTTGCCGAAGCATCAACCGTCAGTAAACCCAAAGGCGCTATTGGCATGGGCAATGTTAAACCTGAACAAGCTAAGAGCAACCAGTTTTGGTGGCCCGATCAATTAGACCTTAGTGCCTTGCGCGACAGCGATCATCGTTCAAGTCCACTGGCTAGCGACTTTGATTACGCGGCTGAATTTTCTGCGCTTGATTTAGCAACCGTCAAGCGAGAGATAGACGCGTTACTAACCGTATCTCAAGACTGGTGGCCGGCTGATTTTGGTAACTATGGGCCGTTTTTTATTCGCATGACATGGCACAGTGCCGGTACCTATCGAACCCTCGATGGTCGTGGCGGCGGTGATGGTGGTCAACAGCGTTTTAATCCCCTGAATAGCTGGCCTGATAACGGTAATTTAGACAAAGCTCGACGTCTATTATGGCCGATTAAGCAAAAGTACGGGCAGGCTATTTCGTGGGGTGATTTAATTATTCTGGCAGGTAATGTGTCATTGGAAAATATGGGATTTAAAACCTATGGCTTTGCCGGTGGCCGAGAAGACGATTGGGAGCCTGACTTAGTCTATTGGGGCCCCGAAGTTGAAATGCTAGCCAGCGATCGACGCGATAGTGGTGGCAATTTAAAGCGCCCACTGGGCGCGGCGCACCAAGGCTTGATTTATGTTAACCCTGAAGGCCCGATGGGCAAACCTGATCCAATTGGTTCGGCTCGCAGTATTCGTGAATCCTTTGGCCGTATGGCTATGAACGACGAAGAAACAGTGGCGCTAATTGCTGGCGGGCACACCTTTGGAAAAATGCATGGCGCGCACCAGCCGAGCAAATGCGTTGGTCCTGAACCAGGTGCCGCGGGTATTGAAGAGCAAGGTCTGGGATGGAAAAATAAATGTGGCAAGAGCCATTCTGAAGACACCGTTACCAGTGGCTTGGAAGGCGCATGGACACAAGCACCAACACAGTGGACGACCTTGTATCTCTCAAATTTGTTGAATAATAAATGGCTTCAAACACGTAGCCCAGCGGGCGCGATTCAATGGGTTCCTGAGAATCAAGGCGCACAAAACCAAGCGCCAGACGCGCACATTAACGGTAAGCGCAATCTGGTGGTGATGACCACCGCCGACTTGGCACTCAAATTTGACCCGCAATACAGAGAAATAGTCGAACGCTTTTTGGCTGATCCCGAAGAGTATCGTTTAGCGTTCGCTAAGGCTTGGTACAAATTGACACACCGTGATATGGGCCCGCGAGTGCTGTACTTAGGTAACGAAGTTCCGAGTGAGGAGTTGATCTGGCAAGATCCTGTCTCAGCGGTCAGCTACGAA
>JBLHXJ010000081.1:0-10693 GCA_047629535.1 Arenicella sp.
CTTTGTATTGCTGTTTCTACTCAGTTGCTACAGTATATTTTCTTCTTGGGAATCAGGTGGTACTAGCCAAGCATTGGAGTTTTTGTTCTCGCCTGAGTTTTCGAAAATAGACGGCAGTGTCGCGGTAAGCGCGCTCAGCCAAGCGTTCTTCTCAATCGGCTTAGGCATGGCAATGATGATTGCCTATGGTAGTTACTTGCCGAAAGACATCAGTATTCCGCAGTCAGCGGTAATTATCGGCTTGGCGGATACCGCCGTCGCATTAATCGCCGGCCTTGCGATTTTTCCGATCGTCTTTAAATATGGCTTGGACTTCACCGCCGGCGCAGGTTTGTTCTTTCAAACCTTGCCTACCGCCTTGATCGAAACTCCGGGTGGCAATTTAATTGGCGCCGCATTTTTCTGTATGGCATTTTTCTCGGCAGTTACCACCGGCGTTGCATTACTTGAGCCATCGGTTGCACACGCCTCAGAACAACTGAAAATCAGCAAAGCGAAGGCCGCTAGTTACGTTGGCATTGCTATGGTAATTGTCGGCTTTGGCAGTCTTTACAGTATGGAGTTCTTAGACTTCTTAGATGGCGGTTTAACCGCACCAATTTTGCTACCATTCTCAGCGCTACTGGTAGTGCTGTTCGTCGGCTGGCGCTTAGATAAGAGCATTATCGAGGCGGAACTAAGCGATAGCGATCGCAAGCTAGGCAAGTTCTTACTACTGATGATTCGCTACTTGGCGCCATTGATGATCACCATTATTTTGGTCGCGGGAATACAGCAAAAATATTTTTAGATCGCGTTGCAATTGCTTACTGCATTAACTAGGTTTCGACGTCGATGCTGATACTCAATGCACGAGAAACAGCGAGTGCGCTTCCTAGACGCGCTTTAGTTGATGCATTGAAAAATGCCTTTAGAGAAGGCTGCGAAGCGCCGCTTCGGCATCGTCATTCGATTAAAATACCGAATGAAGCCGATGCATCGCTACTGATCATGCCCGCCTGGCAAGGTGGGAAATATCTGGGCATAAAGAATGTATTGGTGGTGCCAGAAAACCATCGTCGAGGTAAACCTGCGGTAGCCGCAAGCTATTTTCTCTACTCGGCTCTGAGTGGCGAGCTGCTAAGTGTTATCGACGGTAAAGAGCTTACCAACAGACGAACCGCAGCGGCATCAGCGTTGGCCTCCAGCTATTTGTCGAGAAGAGATTCGTCGCATTTATTAATGATCGGCGCGGGTGGTTTGGTGCCTCACTTAATAAGGGCACACTGCGATGTTCGCTCAATTAACAAGGTCAGCATTTGGGCCAGAGATATTAAAAAATCACGCTCATTGGCCAACTCAATGACCCTTAACGGGGTTCAAATCAACGCCATTGAAGCGCTCGATATAGGCTGCTCACAAGCCGACATTATAAGCAGCGCAACACTTTCTGAGGCACCGTTAGTTCTTGCCAAGAATGTTGCCGCCGGCACCCACGTTGACTTAGTCGGCGCGTTCATGCCGAGTATGAGAGAATCAGATGATGAACTGATTCGAACCTCAACCTTGTTTGCCGACACCGTTGAGGGTGCATTAATTGAAGGTGGTGATTATGTGCAACCCCTTGAGGCGGGCATTATTTCCGCCGCGGATATTGTTGCCGACTTACACAGCCTGAGCATGCGACACCACATTGGCCGTCGTAGCGATCAAGAAATTACCGTGTTTAAGTCCACCGGCACAGCGCTAGAAGATTTAGCCGCGGGCATACTTGCATTTGAGACGAGCTCGGCAGCGTAAGTTTAATCAACATTGCAAGCCAAGCGGTGCTCAAAAAAACATATTCGTTTTTGACTAGGCTAATAGAGTAATGCCCAGTTAAATCGACTAACTAGAATAGGAAACCACATCTATGAAGAGTTCAGCTTACTTCTCTAATGCCTTAACAACCTCAAAGATCGTACCAATAGCACTGGCGCTTTTTATCATCAGCGGCTGCAATCAAGGATCTAATCCTTCAACATCTGATGCGACTATTGACACGAAAATCGCTCCTGAGTCGATCGCGTCGGCAGAGATAAACACGACCATGAAACTAACTAATGAAGCCCTTTTTAAAGATTGGGATTACAATGCCAAACTCCCCGGAGCCGTGCGCTGGCTAGATGCAGGCGCAAACTATAGTGCATTGGAAACGGCGGCGGGATATGAAGACGCCGAGCTTGAAAAAGACCGCTATGGTAACGACATCAAAGTCTATGAAGAGGTTGTTCAATACGACCCCGCCACCCTAGCCCGCAGTACCTTAATTTCATTAGCAGAGCTAACCCCAAAAGGCGCAGACCAGGCACTTACAGTGGATGACTATCAATGGTCTAAGGACAAATCAAAACTACTGATTTTCACTAATGCTGAGTATGTCTGGCGTCAGAAAGACCGCGGCGACTACTGGGTAAGAGATCTCAATAGTGGCGAATTTTGGCAACTGGGAGGCGAACAATCGACGCCCGGACAGATGATGTTCGGCAAGTTCTCGCCCGACGGATTAACGTTTGCCTATGTCTGGCGTAATAATATTTACCTACAAGACCTAGCGAGCCGAAAGGTGACCGCGCTTACCTCAGACGCCTCCGACACAATCATCAATGGTTTATTTGATTGGGCCTATGAAGAGGAATTCTCGATTCGTGACGGTTTTCGCTGGAGTCCCGACAGTCAGAAAATTGGCTATTGGCAACTTGATACACATGCGGCCAAAGATTTTCTAATCATCAATAATACTGATACTCTGTATCCCCAAGTGACGGCGATTCCCTACCCGAAAGTAGGCGAAGAAAACGCGGCGGCACGTATTGGAGTGGTTTCAGTAGACAACGCAAAAACTCAATGGATGAGTCTACCCGGGATTGCTAAAGACATGTATGTACCGCGCATGGACTGGGCCAACAATAATCACGAATTACTGATCCAACAGTTTAATCGCAAACAAGATACCAACACCCTCTTTTACGCTGATGTGCTAACCGGTGAGGCCAAGCAATTTTTTAGTGAGCGCGAAGAAACCTTCATTGAACTGATGATAGAGCCAGACTGGCTCAAAAATTCTGACGACTTCATTTGGCAGAGCGAACGCGATGGCTGGAAACACATTTATCGAGTTGCCCGCGATGGCAAAAGCTATACCGATCTAACACCGGGTGAGTTTGATGTTACCAAACTGATTTCGGTCGATGAAGAAAACGGCTGGCTCTATTTTATCGCATCTCCGGATAATGTATCGCAGCGTTATATGCATCGCACACGGCTGGACGGTAGCGGCAAAATGGAACAAGTCACTCCGGCTAAATTTGCCGGTTCAAACCAATATCAAATATCCGCCGATTCTAGCTGGGCGATACACACCTATTCAAATTTTCTAAGCCCGCCTACCGTCAACTTAGTGTCACTGCCCGATCACAAAGTGCATCATGTGCTCGAAAACAACGCAGAGCTAGTCTCTAAATTGGCCAAGCTAACACTAGGAGAGCTGGAATTTTTTAGTGTACAAGCACAAGATGGCCTGCGCTTAGATGGCTATATGTTGCGACCATCCAATATGGCCCCCGATACTAAGTATCCGCTAATTCATTACGTCTATGGAGAACCTGCGGGTCAAACTGTAAACGATGCCTGGAGCAATAAAAACCTGTGGCATATGTTGATGTCGCAGCAAGGCTACCTTATCTCCTCGATTGATAACCGGGGTACCAAAGCCCCACGCGGCCACGCGTGGCGGCGCAGCATTTATGCAAGTGACGGCAGCCTAGAAACGCGTGATCAGTCAGACGCAATAGCCGCTATGTGTGCACGCTGGAGTTATATTGATTGTTCACGAGTGGGAGTTTGGGGTCACTCTGGTGGTGGAAGTTTGACACTCGGTTTAATGTTTCGCTACCCGAAGCAATTCAAGGTCGGCGTATCAATCGCTCCGGTTCCCGACAAGCGCCTCTATGACTCAATATATCAAGAACGCTACTCAGGGCTTTTAAGCGACTACGAGGATAACTATATCGAGTTTTCAGCAATAACTCATGCGGCCAAACTTGAAGGCAAGCTGCTACTGGTTCACGGCACTGGCGATGATAACGTTCACTATCAAGGCAGCGAACGACTAATCAATGAATTAGTTAAGCATAACCGTCAATTCGATTTGATGGCCTACCCGAATAGACGCCACGGTATTGTCGAGGGCGAGGGAACATCACTGCATTTACACTCGATGAAATCTGAGTATTTCTACGACCACCTTTGATGGGCTGGCACTTAACTTACCTGCCTCCACCTTAGTTATTACTTACAAAGGTAGAATCAGAGTAGATCAATGCTGCTTCGGTGGTGGCGGTTGCGGCAGTAGATTATTAGCATCAAGGGCGCCTAGTCGACCACCCTCATTACCAGATCGATTTGACCTAGCAATAGCGGCCTTCTTAATGTGATTAAGCTTTAGCCTCGCCATCACACTTAGCCTCGTATTCAGCTTCACCACCAACAATAAAGTTGGCTTCGCGCCACAGCCTTTTAGATCTTGCGCCTGAGCGGCAATAGCAATGAATACGCTTGCGAGTCTCTATCAAACAGATAAATTCATCACGACTTTCAGGCTTAATTTGATACGACGAGAAAGCCAATAGTTTAAATGGCAAACCAAGGCGCTGGGCCTCGGCTTCGATCAATTGATACTCAGTTTGACCTTCGTCTTCGCCGTCGGGTCGGTTACATACTAGCAACTCAACCCCTTGGTCGACAAAACCCTGCACCTGTTCAACTGTGATTTGACCTGAAACGGATACCTGGCTAGTTAATTGTTCTACGTGCATTTTTCTACCTCGGTTAACTCGGTGCTGGGCCGCGTTGCGGCTGCCCTCCTTATGTCACCATTATTCGCCCAGAAATCGAAAAATGCAAATAGCACCTAGCGGTGATTAATCAATGCTCATCAAGCATGCTTACGTAGTTGTCTGAGAAAACTTCGCGACCGATAATCAGCTTCATAATTTCAGACGAGCCAGCGTAGATACGGCTAACACGAGCATCGGTGTACATACGACAAATTTCATATTCATCCATATAACCAGCACCACCATGTAACTGCACACCCAGATCGACCATACGGCACTGAATTTCACTGGTTTGCAATTTAGCTTTGGCGCCCTCAATGGCGGTCAGTTTACCGCTGTTCATTAGGTTCACACAGTAGTCGACATACTTCTGAGCCATATCAATTTCGGTGTCCATCTCAGCCATTTTGAATTGAGTGTTTTGCATGTCAGAGAGCTTTTTACCGAACATTTTTCTATTCATTGCGAACTCTCGAGTGATGTCAAATGCGCGCCGTGCTTCCGCGATATAACCGACGGCACCCATCAAGCGCTCTTCGGCTAGACCATGCATCAGTTGATAGAAACCCTTGCCTGCTTGGCCCAATATGTTTGCTTTGGGAATCTTTACATTGTTAAAAAACAATTCAGCGGTATCTTGCCCCTTAAGGCCCATTTTTTCTAGGTTCCGACCTCGCTCGAAACCTTCCATGCCTCGCTCAACCATAACCATGGTTAGAGCATGAGAATGATCAACACCTTCTTGTCGCGCGGCAACAATAACCACATCGGCGTTAATGCCATTTGAAATATAGGTTTTCGAGCCGTTTAGAATTACATGATCACCATCATCGCGAACGCTGGTACGCATACTAGACAAGTCACTACCAAAATCAGGCTCGGTCATCGCGATCGCTAAAATCGTATCACCGCTGACACAGCCCGGTAAAAAACGCTCGCGCTGTTCTTCGCTACCAAAAGAGTCGAAATACCGGCCCACTAACCGGCTATGCAAGCTGTTATACCAATCGGCACAACCGGCCCTACAAGTTTCTTCAATAATGATTTGCTCGTAGCGAAAATCGTCATCGCCCATACCGCCGTACTTCTCATCAGGCCAGATCATTAGAAACCCTTGATCACCGGCTTTCTTGAATGCCGAGCGATCAACGATTCCGGCTTTACGCCAGCCTTCCATATTGGGCTTTATCTCTTGCTCGATAAACTTGCGATAAGACTGACGGAACATGGTTTGTTCTTCGCTAAAACTTCTCATAATCTGACTCACTGAATTTGGTTTTATCTGGAATAATCATTTGCGCTAAGGACATAAGCTGTTTGCGCTAAGGACATAGGCTATTTGCGCTTTAGGCTTAGACTCTAAACTACGCTGATCAAAAATAATCGACAATGACCAAGCTTATTAATAAATAGGCAAAGGTTTTGAGTGCTGCCGCTGCTGCAGGTAATTCAGGCGGCGGGCCCAAGGTCTTTTAGGTACTCTTTTTTTGCGCCAGTACAATACCACCTACGATCAGCGCTAAGCCTAGCACATGATACCAATGTGGTATTTCATCGAGCAGAATAATCGCCAGTAAGGTGCCTAGAATAGGCACTAGGTTGATGAACAAACTGGAAGCATTAGAACCAATTAACTCGATTCCTCTAATCCAAAAAACCTGCGATAAAAGTGATGGGCATAACGCCGCATAAAGCACCACCAACCAGCCGGTTTCATCGGGCAGAATAAGTTTTTCGGTTAGCGACTCAAACAGACTGAATGGTAGCGATGAGAAAAAGGCCGCGATAGACAAAACGCTAATTAAACTAAGCCAGTGTATCGGCGGCTTTTTACTTAGCATGACCGAATAAACGCCATAAAACGTAATTGCTAACAACATCAGTAAATCGCCAGCGACAAACCGTAGCTCGAGCAATAAGATCCATTGACCCTGAGCAACGATGGCGACCACGCCAAGCACCGCAATAGGAAAACCGAATAATTGATACTTAGTGGCGCTAAGCCGAAAGAAGGCAAAATTGAGAACAAAGATCGAGGCCGGCAATGCCGCCTGAATGATCGCCGCGTTCATCGCTGTGGTGGTCTGTAATGCGCTATACATCAGGTTATTGAAGGCTGAAAAGCCGAGGACCGCCAAAACTAACAGAAACACTAAGCGACTGCGAACCAATGCCCAATCATTGCGCAAGGTGTTCACCGCAAACGGCAGCACAATGAGACTCGCAACCAGCCAACGCAAGGACGTTAGTAGAAAGGGAGATATATGGCCGACAGCTAACTTGCCGGCAATAGCATTGCCAGCCCAAAACAATGTGGCCAGAAAAAGTAGCAGATAGGGTTGGCTATAAAGCCATTGTAAAGGGCGCATTTAAGGGTTACCGAACGCGGCCTAAAAATTCACTATTGAGAGCCTAGTTCGCAATAGTGAGTGAGAATCATTTTTAGCTCCGAGCAATGGCGTTTAAACACGAGCAACCGCGTTCAGGATTGCCCGTAGAGTGGCACCTAAAATATCTTGGCTACGGCCAGCACCGCAGACCCGCTGCGAATTAATACTTAACTGTACGTAAGCGATCGCATCAGAGGCATCATCCTGGCCTAGCGTGTGTTCGTTGTATTCGATAATAACCAAGTCTTTGCCAATATGCTTGCTCAACGCCGACGTGAAGGCCTCGAGCACACCACGCCCTTCGCCATGAATCGAGGTTTCAGTATCACCGTCGATAATCACCGCGTCCATCGAGTCCTGACCTTCTTGACGATTAACTTGGTAGCTCTTCATTCGCATTGATGCGTCAGGTTGTAAATAGGTACGCTGAAATAAATCGGCAATTTGCTCACCGCTGACTTCGGCCTCGGTCACTTCAGCTTCTTTTTGCACCACTGGGCTAAAATCGACCTGTAACCAACGCGGCATTTTTATTCCATGCTCTTGCTCTAGCACATAAGCCACCCCGCCCTTACCTGATTGCGAATTAATGCGAATTACTTCTTGATAGTTACGACCGAGGTCGCGTGGGTCTATTGGCAAATAAGCCACTTCCCATGTGCTGCCTTCTTGATAGATAGACAAGCACTTGTTGATCGCGTCTTGATGACTGCCAGAGAACGCTGCAAACACCAATTCGCCGGCATATGGGTGCCTGGGGTGCACTTTCAATTGAGTGCATTTTTCAACCACATTAATAATTAGGTCCATGCGCGAAAAGTCTAATTCGGGATCAACACCTGCACTGTAAAGGTTCATGGCCATGGTAACGATGTCCATATTGCCAGTACGCTCACCATTGCCTAACAAGGTGCCTTCGACTCGATCAGCGCCCGCCAACACACCTAACTCTGATGCGGCAACACCGCAACCTCGATCGTTGTGTGTATGCAAGCTAACGATAATAGAATCACGATTTTTTATGTTGTCACAAAACCATTCTATTTGGTCGGCGTAAACATTAGGGGTTGCGACTTCGACCGTCGCCGGTAAATTGAAGATAATTTTATTATCGACGCTAGGCTGCCAAACATCCGCTACCGCGTCACACACTTCAACCGCATAATCAATTTCGGTGCCGGTAAAGCTCTCTGGTGAATACTGAAACTGCCATTCGGTTTCAGGCTGCTTAGCGGCGTTTTCTTTTACCCAAGTAGCGCCGTTAACCGCAATCTGTTTAATCTCGTCTTTTGACAACTTAAAAACTTGTTCGCGCTGCACCGTCGAGGTCGAATTGTAAACATGTACAATCGCTTTCTTAGCCCCTACTAGAGACTCATAGGTGCGGTCAATGAGTTCTTTACGAGCTTGAGTTAACACCTGGATGGTTACATCGTCAGGAATACGGTTTTCAACGATTAACTTGCGTACAAAATCAAAATCGGTTTGCGAAGCCGCCGGAAAGCCAACCTCGATCTGCGTAAAGCCAACGGTCAGCAACATCTCGAACATCTCAAGCTTTTGCTCAGGCGTCATCGGCTCAATCAAGGCTTGATTACCATCTCGCAGGTCGACACTGCACCACGCTGGCGAGACGTCTAGCTGCTTATTCGGCCAGCGACGGTCGGGCTTATTAACAGGAACTATTTTGCTGTATTTTGAGTGGTCGAAACGGGTCATTAGTAAATCAAATTCTCAGTTGCTTTGAAACAGAGTATAACGGCTAGGTTTTAGTTTTTTTAACCAAATAAATAGCCAATAGAGCCATTATTAGCTATATTCACCAATATTTTTAAATATATTAGGTTATTTAGTGGACTTAGACAAAATTGATAAGCAAATTCTCCATGAATTGCAGCGCAATGCGCGAATCAGCAACCTTGAGCTTGCTGAAAAAGTAAATCTATCGCCGACCCCCTGCGCTAGACGCGTAAAGCAATTAGAAGAGTCAGGAATCATTACTGACCATATCACTCTGCTCGACGGCGAAAAGCTAGGGCTAAACCTCACCGCGATGATCTCAGTGACGATGGAAAAACACACCGCCGAGCTGTTCGAAAAATTCGAACGCGATGCGGCCTATCTACCAGAGGTAATGGAATGTTATTTGGTGACAGGCCAAGACTCAGACTTTCTTGTCAAAGCGTTGATCCGCGATATGCGACACTACGAGGAGTTTCTCCTTAGACGCCTCACCAAATTAGAAGGCGTGAGCGGCGTGCACACCAGTTTTGTATTGCGCCAACCAATTAATAAACACCAGCTTCCCTTATAGAAAATGACCGTAATAAAAAATATAACAATTAGCTTATTGGCTATAATTCTCGGCAGCGTCGGCTTACTTTACGCTACCGGCAACGGTTTCATTATCACCAGCCTTAAACGCACCTACATGATCGGCGAGGTCACGGCTAACATTAACGACTTCACCGAATTCAAAACCAATGTCATCACCAGCAGCACGGCACAAGCAATCCCGAAGCACGCGAGCTATAACCAAAAAGAACTATCCAGCGAATTTAAGCAACAGCTTGAAGAGCTAAACGCCGCTGCATTCTTAGTGCTAAAAGACGGGCAAGTGGTATTCGAAGAATATCTGTCAGGCTATAACGATCGCAGCAAAACCAACTCGTTTTCGATGGCTAAAACGGTCACCACGATGCTACTGGGCATCGCCATTGAAGAAGGTTATGTGCGTGATTTAGACCAAGCTATAGTTGATTTTCTACCCGAATTCAAAGACGACCCTATCGGCAAAACCGCCACCATTCGTCAACTGTCACTAATGAACTCAGGCTATGAATGGGACGAAAATTATTACACCCCTTTCAGCCCAACCGTGCGCCTCTACTACGGCGGCGACGTAAGTGCGTTCACCCTTGGTCGAGAATTTTCAGCCGAACCTGGTAGCTTCTGGGAATACTCGAGTGCGTCGACCGAATTGCTTGGCATTTTCCTATTGAGAGCACTGCAAAAAGCCGGCGCGGCAATGACCTTAAGCGAGTACCTAAGCGAGAAAATTTGGCAGCCAATGGGTATGAACGACGACGCGCTCTGGCATACCGACGACCAAGGCATGGAGCTAACCTACTGCTGTCTAAGCACCAATGCTCGCAACTACGCCAAGCTTGGTTTGTTAATGATGAACAACGGCAATTGGAACGGTCAACAGTTGATTCCACAAGCCTTCGTAGAGCAAATGGTAAAGCCTGAAGGCAATGCTTACTACGGTTTATCCACGTGGTTAAGCGACACACAATCACCTGCTTTTTATGCCTTTAGCGGGCATTTAGGACAGTTCATTATTAATGTACCTGAGCATAATATGGTGGTGGTTCGCTTAGGTGAGAAGGCCCATCCTAGCACTGATTTCATGAACGAGACCCTGCCCATGTTGATTAGTGAAGC
>JBLHXJ010000082.1:0-10625 GCA_047629535.1 Arenicella sp.
TCGAGGTCACTTGGCCCAACATCACAGGTATACGTAATTAACAAATCTGCCGCTTCAATTGCCTCAATATCAGAATAATTTTCAGCTACTTTGATCCGAATATCGGTGTGCTCTGCAACTAATTTAAGGATTTCAAGGCGCGCAAAATCAAAATCATGATAGTTACCACCGCAAACTAAATATGCATCTACTCGTTTACTCATTATCACCTTACCAATTAGTCTTCATAAACATAACTTCAACCTCAAAACACACAGTTATTAACAATGTTATTTAGGCAATCTTGTCGAACTTGATCTGCAAACCATCGATCCCACGCAGCAACACATTAGGAATGTATTCTGGCGCTTTAGCCCCATCGGCAAGTCTGATATTAGTCATTCGCTGGCTAAGCCTAAGAAACGCGCAACGCAATTCTTTGCGCGCTAATACCCCGCCAATGCAACTGTGCGTGCCGGCACCAAAGGCCATTGAGGGAGCACCATATTTGCGTTGCAGATCAATTACGTCAGCTGACTCAAAGTATTTTTCATCCCTATTTGCCGAACCGTAACGGAGCAATAACATCGCTCCTTGAGGAACTTCGACGCCACCGAGTAAGCTCTTTTCAGTTGCCCTGCGCCACATTGAGTTAGTCGGCGTTAACACTCGTATCACTTCTTCCACTAACTTATCAACTAACTCTGGTCTCTCGCGCACCTGAGCCAGAAGCTCTGGCCGCTCTATCATCATCCATAAACCAGCACCTATGGTATGTGTTGTAGTGCCATTACCGGCAACCAATAGCTGCTGCGATACCGCTAGCAATTCGGTTTCATCCAGTGGCCGCTCGTCGTCCACCCTGGCATTAAGCAAGTCAGTTAACATGTCGTCTTGCGGATTGATTCTCCGCTCATCTAGCAACGCCTTCATATAATGCTGATATTCGACGACTAGTCTTGCTCGTTCTTGCTCCTCCTCGGGGGGAAGAAAACTACCAATCAGTTCGAGAAAAGCAGTAGACCAAGTAGCCACCTTACTAATATCGCTAATCGGAACACCAAGCTGGTTGGCAATAATTGTGCATGGGTAAGGGCCAGCAAACTGCTCAAGAAAATCGCAGTGGCCATCATCAATAAAACTGTCAATAAGCTGGTCAGCAACGCCGTTGATGAAAGGCTCAAGACGATCAATTCTAGCCGGCATGAATGCTCTTTGAACTAGCTTACGAAAGCGTGTGTGCTCCGGCGGATCATTGGTTAGCAAGGTTGGCACTTGGGCCCAACCCTGCTTATAAATCGCTTTACAGCTCTCGTCGTATACCGAGCGTCCGAGCAACGCTTGCTCATTCTTACTCGAATAAAGATTAGGCTGCTTTAAGACTTGCTTTACAAGGTCATAGGAAAACACTATGTAGGTATTTTCCTGAGATGTGCTTTTCAAAACGGGCTGCTCTTTGCGCGCCTCAGCATCGAATGCAAACGGGCAGGAAAGAACCTCTGGGGCAAAAAAATCCTGCTCTTTTATAAGCCTTGTCATTCGAAAGTTACTCCTTGCAGGCCTTATTCAGGCTCATGTTGTAGTGCTAATAGCCGACCGTTTTTTAGTGATGCTTATGCCGACTCAAAGAATCGATGTAAGCAAAATAAGAGTAGTTCTAGCGTAAATTAGATATTATTAGATTAACAATATAGTATCAGCCTTACACTCAAAAAACAAACAGGTTAGATTGTTTTTAAGTTGGTTGTGACAGATTTACAATCAAAGGCATCTGATTAAACCCCTTAGCGAGGCAATATTGCGCTCGATGGTCTGAATATTCATATCACGCGCCGCGCGTTAAGACCTTTTACACAAATCACC
Source organism: Arenicella sp. (assembly GCA_047629535.1). Classification (GTDB taxonomy): domain Bacteria; phylum Pseudomonadota; class Gammaproteobacteria; order Arenicellales; family Arenicellaceae; genus Arenicella. The sequence goes on from JBLHXJ010000082.1 coordinate 1,843, forward strand.
CAACAAAGCAAAAATTATGCCAATAGACAGCACCCAAGAAGCAAAAAAAATGCGCTGGTACTTTGACTTTATCTCGCCATATGCTTACCTACAAAGCACCAAGCTTTACCAGTTTTCTGAACTGCAATCGGTTGAATGCGTTCCAGTATTGTTTGCTGGTCTGTTAAATCATTGGCAAAATATCGGGCCTGCAGAAATCGATCCCAAGCGACAATGGACCTTCAGGAATTGCCTGTGGTTAGCACAACGAGATAAGATTGAATTTAAATTGCCGGCCTGCCACCCATTCAACCCACTGCCATTACTTAGACTTAGCATTGTGCATAACAATTCAGTTGCGGTAGTGCAGCGACTGTTTAATTTTGTCTGGGCAGAAGGCCACCTGCCCCAAAACACCGCGGCCTTCGCTGAGTTGCTTGACGAACTAAACACCCGACCTGAAGAACTGGATACCGTAGAAGTAAAGCAAGATTTACAGCAAAACGGTCGCCTCGCGATTAAGCGCGGCGTGTTTGGTGTACCCAGTGTCGAATACCAAGGTGACGTAATCTGGGGTTACGAGGCAAGCGACATGGTGATCGCCGCGTTACAAGCCGAAAAGCAATTCACCTCACGGAAGTTTGCCGACGCCGATACATTGCCACAAGGAATCAAACGTAAAGCTAAATCTAATCTTGGCTAGTTTAAGAAAAATCAGTTTGGGGAAACCTTTAAGATTAAAATAACGTCGGCGATACTCAACAATTTAGCGCCGCGAAAGCAGAACACATACAAACTGTTTAAACTTTTGCTTAGGTTTTTAATAAATACATTGCCTAGTAATCAGCCACATTCGCAAGCCTATAGACTTGGCTTCGACTGATTTGGATCATCCTCTAAATACCACTCTATATATTCATGAAATAATTGATTGCCACGCTCATTCTTACCCAGCACAATCTCTTTGTGAGCACCCGATTCGATGCCTTTTTGAATCAACGCCCCGATCGTATAATCTTCGTCTCTTACAACACCTAACAGAAAGTCCATCATATCTTCAAGAGCTTGTCGGTCAACCTCATCCACCGGCGGAGCTTTGCGAAGGAATGTAAGGTATGTGGTGTGAGTGTCAGGCGTAGGGCCAGGAAATATTTGCGCAATTTGCGTTATTTCCGGAGCCACAAAAACAGAGACATTGGGAAATAAGATGCGCACAAAGTCGAAACCAGTATTTTCCATTTCACCCCATTGTTGGCGAGGTATATCAGCTAACTTTTCGATAATATCAACTTGAGGAAAAGCAATCCGTAAGTGAGGGCCGAAGGCATCGTAATGGGTCACGTTAGAAGGCGTTCTAGGGTGAATTGTGTCGGGATGAAGGGACGCAAAGTGATAGCCCTCAAGGTAGCCGTCCGCCGCAATCTTCCAATTTGCACCAGTCAAATTACGTTCACCAAGATAGGCCCAAGAGGACATATCAATGTCTTCAAGATCGCCCAACGCTCCGTTAAAATAGGTATCTAGGTCAATGGCCCCATCGACATTCAATACAGCGAATATTAAACCGGCGCGTTCAGCGCTGGGCAGCTCACGTAAACCTAAGGTATTCTTTTCTACCGGGCCGAATTTAGCCGCATCGGCGACACCTATTAAACGCCCATCATTGCCATAGGTCCATCCATGATACTTACATGCAAATCGCTTCTTGATGCCACAGCCGATCTCAGCCACCGGCGATGCTCGATGCGAACAAACGTTCAGAAATACGCGCACCGAACCTTGGCTGTCGCGGGTAATCAGCAGCGGGATACCCATGACGTCCATCGCCTTATAAGAATTTTCGGTTGGCAGTTCGGCACTAGCCGCCAAGCAAAGCGGCACAGTTTTAAAAATTAGGTCCACTTCTTTTTGCCAGACATCCGGATCAGTGTAGCGGCTGCTTTCAATTTTTTTAACCGCCTCACCTTGATAGGTTGCATTGTCGTTAACGTAGTCAAAGACACGTTCGGCTGCGGCGCCAATCGAAGCTACATTTTTAATATTCATAGACTCACCAAAACGTTTTAATTTTTTTATGTTAGAATAAAAAACAGTCTAACCTGTTTTTTTATTGGTGATAATAGCGAGATGAAAAAAACTATTGATAAAACTCTATTTGAGTTGTCTGGCATTCAATCGCGCCTGCTCGGTAGCTTTTGCCGTGCTTGCTCGACTACTCAGTTCCCACAACAAGCCAGCTGTCCTGCGTGCTCAAGTACCGATACTGAGATTATACCCTTAAAGACTCAGGGCCATCTGTGGTCTTGGACAACTCAAGACTTCCCTCCCAGCAGCCCGCCATATCGCACCTCGCATGATCAGCCGTTCAAACCCTTTTTACTTGGCTATGTGGAACTCGAGAATGAAGTTCGGGTGCAATCCAAAATTTTGACCGAGCAAACACAGCTGAAAATCGGTATGCCACTAAGATTAACCTTTGAAACGCTGTTTATTGATCAACACGGTGATGAAGTGATGATGTATGCATTCGAGACAGAAACTGAAAACCCGACGGAGTAATACCTTAATGAATAAAGAAATTGCAATAATAGGTATCGGAATACATCCTTTTGGACGTACCGAGAATTTAACCGGGCTACAACAAGGAACTTATGCCGTTAACGCAGCGCTTAGCGATGCCAAGCTAAGGTGGCAAGATGTCGATTTCGCCGTTGGTGGCAGCCAAGATGCGGGTTATGCAGACACCATGGTGTCTGATCTTGGCTTAACCGGAATTCCGTTCACAAATGTTTTTAACGGCTGTGCGACTGGTGGCACGGCTCTTTCAACCGCAATGCGGACGATCGCTTCTGGGGACGGAAAACTGGGTGTTGTTACGGGCTTTGATAAGCACCCTCGGGGAGCATTTAAGGTAGACCCTGCAGAGTGGGGCTTAGGAGAATGGTACGGCCAGGCCGGCTTTGCGCTTACTACCCAATTCTTCGCAATGAAAATTAAACGTTACATGTATGACTATGGAATTACCGAACAAAGCCTAGTTAAAGTCGCTCATAAAGCATTCATTAATGCTGAACAGAATGCCAATGCTTGGCGGCGCACACCAATGCCTGAGGATGTTATCGCTGAGTCGGCAATGATAAATGACCCACTGCGAAAATTTATGTTTTGCTCGCCAGCCGAAGGCGGTGTAGCGCTGGTGGTCTGTGCTGCTGACGAGGCGCATAAATATAGCCACAAACCAATCATCATTAAGGCTTGCGTGATGCGTACTAGACGTTACGGCACATTTGAGTGCTTCAGCGCAGGCAAAGCGATTACCGATAGCCCAACACCGGCACATTTTGCCAGTAAAGCGGCTTTTGAATTAACCGGTATTACGCCAGATCAGGTTGACATAGCGCAGCTCCAGGATACTGAGTCAGGTGCCGAAATCATGCATATGGCTGAAACGGGTTTATGCCAGCACGGAGAACAAGAAACAATGTTAGCTAACGGAGAAACACTGATTAATGGTCGCCTACCAATCAATACAGATGGCGGATGCATTGCCAATGGTGAGCCAGTTGGTGCTTCTGGGCTCCGTCAAATTCATGAAATATGCCTACAGTTACGAGGCGAAGCGGGGCCTCGGCAAGTTCAAAAAACCCTTAAGACTGGGTTTACTCAAGTTTACGGCGCCCCCGGCATCGCCGGCGTAACAATATTGCAAACAGAATAAATACTAAGTCTTAATTACTAATAATTGTCTGCAAAATGTAAATTAAGAGGACTCAATATTAGCAATAAGGTGCTGTAGTGTAAGCAATAACCGATACTTGCAAGCTCTTTGAGTGATATTCAAGTGACTTTTATAGCCCCCCGGAAAACTTTAATACGGCGGGCTACGGTGGGTTTTTATTAGTCACTTATCTTGACCACAGTTTTGCCAAAGTTCTTACCCGCATACATATTGCAAAATGCCACACCGGCATTTTCAATACCTTCTAGCACGTACTCAATTGACTTCAGCTTATCTTGTGAAAGCCAGTCTTGTAGCTGCTCGCGGACTTGCTGATATCGGTCGGCTTGAGTGTGTGTCATCAAGCCTTGCATTAACGCCTCCTTAGCAACCAATTCGAATAGATTATTAGGCCCGACGGGCGGCTTATCATCACTGGCGTTGTAGTGGGTTATCGATCCGATCAGTGCAATCCGTCCATACAGATTGAGATTGGCAATCGCCGCCTGTAACGTTTCTCCACCAACGCTATCCAAATAAACATCGACACCATTTGGGCAGGCGGCCGCGATTGCCGCGTCAATACCTTCAGGTGATTTACGATTAACGGCTGCATCATAGCCTAACTCGTCGATCAGTCGTTGGCACTTTTCTGGACTGCTTGAAATACCCACTGTACGAGCACCCATTATTTTGGCAATTTGCCCCGCTATTGAGCCGACAGCCCCTCCCGCTGCACTAACCAAAACTGTTTCGCCAGATTTAGGCTTGCCAATATCCATTAGACTAAAGTAAGCAGACATACCGGTATCACCAAGCACGCCCATATAATAACTATAGGGAAAGTCAAGTTGACGGTCCAACTTAACAATAAAGTCCTCACCGTTACTGACAGTGTACTGCTCCCAAGAGAAACGAGCCATTAACATGTTTCCAACCGCATAGTCAGAATGTTGTGATTCAATAACTCGTGACAGCGTCAAACCCATTACCGCTTGATTCAACAGCATGGCAGGCAAAACCTCATCACCCGATGATTCATTCATCCAATTACGGAACCCAGCATCCAGTGATAGATACAAATTTTTAGCCAAAAACTGACCTTTTTCGAGCTTCGGTATTGTGCTTGATAGAACTTTAAAATCATCATACTGCGGGTAGTCAGTTGGTCGTTTGGCGAGTACTACTTTGGTATTTTCATTCACAGCTAATACACCTATTTAATTTGAGTTAATGCAGTCAATTAGTTAACCGATTATATACCCGCCTCAGCGCAGTAATTCAGCACAGTTTTAATCGAAATAAAAAACAGTCAATCCTGTTTTTAATATATCATGCTATGATTCTTTTTTCGAAGATTTTAACTGTCCCTAATTGAGTTTCAATTAATGTATTTGCACATTTTTGACGAATATTTTTCGGCCTTGTTCGTGCCTTCGGACTGACTCAGTCTAAAGTGCATTTTAATAAGTGTATGGGACAATACTGCAATCACTCATTTTGGAATGGTTAAGGTTGTTATTAATCTGAAAGACAATACCGTAGGCTTCAATAATGTGCCGACGAGAAGGGCGACACAGGTCTCAGAAGACCTGAAAGCCTTTACAAACATACAGCTTGTTTAGACTGCTACATCCTTTCTAACAGATCGGCGACACCCTAGGCTAGAGAAATCATATGAATAAGAGCTCAGTTATAATTATAGGGGCTAGTCATGCAGCAGCCGAAGCTTGTTTAGCATTACGACTGCAAGGGTGGACCGGGCGAATAATTGTGGTCGGTGAGGAGTCGTATTTACCTTACCATCGACCACCGTTATCAAAAGATTATTTTCAAGGAAAATTAGCCGCTGATAAATTACCGATAAAAAGTAGCGCTCAATATGAGTCGGCTGATATTGAATTCAAATTAGGCCAGCGTGTTACCAAAATTGATCGCAATACGTCGTCGATCAAATTAGAGTCGGGCGAAACACTAGCTTATACCAAGCTGATTTTGGCAACCGGCACAAGGGCACGGCCGCTGCCTACTGGAGATTGCGAATTACCGAACCTTTATTCACTCCGAACTCTCGATGACGTTAAGTCTATTCGTTCAAATCTAGATACAGGTAAGAAGCTACTCATTATTGGAGCTGGCTATATTGGCTTAGAGCTGGCGGCCTCTGCGGTTAAAAAAGGTATTCAGGTTACCGTTCTAGAGTCTATGGATCGTGTTTTAGCCAGAGTTACTTGCGCAGTTGTATCAGAATTTTATCGAGATATGCATAAAAATGAAGGCGTCGATTTAAGATTTAATGTGGTGATAGATCGATTTGAAAAAAAAAGTACCGGTGAGACGAGCGTTATTCTGGGTGATGGTTTAAGACTCTATTTTGATTGCGTTGTAGCGGGCATAGGTGTTGTGCCCAATAGTGAGTTAGCAATCGATGCGGACATCGACTGTGATAATGGAATAACCGTCGACCAATATACTCAAACTTCCGATAAAGATATTTATGCGATAGGCGATTGTAGCAACCACCCGAACCTTTTTTATAAACGACAAGTTCGCTTAGAATCAGTTCCGAATGCGATCGGTCAAGCAAAATCCTCTGCCGCATCAATCTGTGGAACGGCTATTGCTTATCAACAACTGCCATGGTTTTGGTCTGATCAATATAACGTTAAATTACAAACAGCCGGATTGTTCAATGATTACGACAAAGCTGTCGTAAGAGGTAATATAGAAGAGCGAAAATTTTCGGTCTTCTATTTAAAGAATGGAGAATTAATTGCTATTGATTCGATCAATTCGCCTGCAGAATTCATGCTGGCGAAGCGTTTTATTCCAAAGCGTATTAAACTTTCTGAGAAAGACATAACGAATATGACTCTTTCCTCTAAAGCTCTCTTTAGCCTCAGTTAATAAACTCATGTTTATGAGGTCTGACTAAGGTGCTGACAAGTTAACTTGAGAGCGGTCAATAATGACTCAATGGTTCTGCCTAAGTCTACGAGAATACTTAGACCCAAACTTGATACGCCAAAGCCGAATAGCTTCGTAACTGACTACGATCCCTCGTTCCGCTAGAAAGTCCTCAACGTCACGATGACTCAGGTTGAATCTAAAGTATAACCAAACTGCGTAACTAATAATTTCATGCGGGAAACGGTGTCGTTTGTACGTATTCATCTTCGAATTATCCAACATCTAGACTTAACTTGTCATATATGAACCACCCCCCTTTGCAAGTTGTTTTTGACGATGATTTTATAGGTTTGAGTTGCAGTCATATATTCGGCATTCAAGCATTGGCTTGTGCCCTGATGTAAATCCGTACTCTCCCACCTCATCAGTACCATGGGTATTGCCAAGTTAACTTCTAAACCCGAACAAAATCTCCTCCATAATCTTAAGCAACAGCGCTTTGCCAAACAGTAAACGCATCTCTCCTGAAGTTTCTATAATTCTTCGCAGAAATCAAATGTCGGCCGAGGTTGAATAGTGTGTAAACCGTCGCGTGAACACCAAGCAATCTTTGAGCCTGGCCCGCTGATTTAAACTTCCTCATCCCGCGCTCTCGAACTCGTGTTAGTTGATGAGAGGCTACCACTCCAAGTTTACGCCCCTTACCTCCATCCATGGAGGCAACAGCTCTGCGCGATTGTTCGCGTATTGCGACGTGTCATGAAGCACATCAGACATCAATTCTCTGTGCGCCACGTTATAACTCCGCAGCTTGTCAGTCACAACCTTTCGCGGAATTCCTCCACTACTTTTCAGCAACCGCGCGAAGAAACGTTTAGCCGCCGCACCATCGCGACGCCTCTGGAGAAGAACGTCGACGACGTCACCGTCTTGGTCTACGGCTCGCCACAAATAGTATTGGATACCATTTATCTTGACGAAAACCGCGTCTAGATAAAATGTATCGCCGAAGCCTTTGTGTTTTTTTCTGAGTCGCCGAGCAAATTTAGGACCGAATTTATTACACCATAAACGGATCGATTCACGGCTGATAATAATGTCGCGTTGAGCGAGAAGACCTTCAACGAATGGTCCGACACTGGGGCGATGGCTTAGATTAAAACTGAAATTTAAGCAAACAGCATAGCTAATTATTTCAGGCGGATATCGATGTCGTTTATATTTACGCAACAAAAGATTATGCCAGAAATACGCCGGTTTCCAGAGTTAACTTGGCAGTACCGGTTTTTCTTAGGCATTATTTAATCATACCGTTGGGTGTTGTCAGACTAACTTCGTCATCAAAGAGCATAGTGTTAAAATTTCACGATGCTTAAGAAAAATCCGTTTAAATACTTCAAAACTTCCCACGAAATTATCCGGTTAGCGGTGATGTACTACGTACGCTACCCACTGAGTTTTCGCCAAGTCGAAGATATATTACACGAACGTGGGATTGATATCAGCCATGAAACAGTTCGCTTTTGGGTAGAGAGATTTGGCCTGGAGCTCGCGGCACAAATACGCCGTAAACGCAGAGGTATTCAATCCAATTGGCGCTGGCACATGGACGAGGTCTTCGTGAAGATTAACGGAGAACTGCATTACTTATGGAGAGCAATAGATCATGAGGGTGAAGTGCTTGAGGTCTACGTTAGTAGACGGAGAGACAAAGCTGCCGCCTTGAGATTTTTGAAGAAAACCATGAGGAAGCATGGCGCACCTAAAGAAATAGTGACCGATAAATTACGCTCGTATGGCGCCGCATTAAGGGAGATTGGAGGCTTGAGCCGACAAGAAACTGGGCGCTACTTGAATAATAGTTGCGAGAATTCACACCTCCCATTTCGGCGAAAAGAACGGTCGATGCAAAAATTTAAGAGAGGGGTGACGTTACAGATTTTCACCAGTATTCATTCACAAATTTACAACCACTTTAACCACCAGCGACATTTACAAAAGCGAGATATTTTCAAACAACAGAGAAGCAATTCACTTTCCGAATGGAGAGGGCTTTGTGCTGCGTAGCAAAAGGCCGAGTTTTGTGCTCTTTTGGCGTGTTAAAGTTAATCTGACAACACCCTCTGGAGCACTTCTTCGCTGAAGAAGAAGCGATGATTCTCAGCAAGTACGCTGG
>JBLHXJ010000083.1:0-10602 GCA_047629535.1 Arenicella sp.
AATATCGTTTTTATTACTGTTGGTTAAATCAGCACTTGAGAAGTCGATATCTTGGTTATCAAAAACGTCATTATTTCGAAACGAAGTAATAGAGGTTACTGAAAATTTCTCAAAATCAAAGTCACCCTGTATTGAAAGACCAAAGTTGCTGATTTCATTGATCGCTGGATCATCAAAAAAGCCTACCAATGCTTCTGGGTCATTTGGCACTAATTGGCCACCTAAGAAATTAATCGCTCCAGTTGCAGGGCCACTTAGAATGTTAATAACACCACAACAAGCTTCATCTATTTGATCATAGTCAGCAATAACGCGAATCGCTGTTGAGTCATTTGGAGTCCAGTTTAATTGGCCTCGGATGGCGAAACGATTACGCTCATTAAGCTCTTCACCTAGTGTTAAGTTCTCGAAGTAACCATCACGGCTATTGTAACTACCAGCAATATCAAAGGCTAAGTTGTCATTGATAGATCCTTCAACAAGACCTTTAATAACAACCGCACTGAAGTCACCAAAGCTACCCGATATAAAACCACCCGACTCGCCTGTTGGCGTAGGGGTTACAACGCTAACCACACCGGCTGAAGCGTTTTTGCCGAATAGTGTGCTTTGCGGGCCGCTCAGTACTTCGACACGCTCTAAGCGTGGAAGATCGGAAATAGCCGCCGCAGAACGAGAGCGATATACGCCGTCGATAAATACGCCAACTGATGGCTCGATGCCTGGGTTATTTGCACCATTACCAAAACCACGAATAACGAAGTTTGCGTTACGTGATGTTTGTAATTGCGATACACGCAATGACGGCACAACCGCTTGTAAATCGATCAAATCTTGAATTTGTGCTTTTTCAATCGTGTCCGCCGTGGTTACGGTAACCGCAATTGGAATTTCTTGTAATGTGGTAGCACGTTTTGATGCGGTAACCACAATTTCTTCTAACACACTGTCTTGGGCAAAACTAATACTAGGGGCTGCAACGGTAGCTAACGCTATGGCAGAAACTATCTTCTTAAATGAAAGGTTCATTCAATTACTCCTCCTTACAAACAAGGTTTGTCTTTTTGTTAAAAATGAAAAATAAAATCTTCTCATTAAACTCGTTTTCAAGGCGAGTCTTATAGTCAAATGAAAATGTCTCTCAAGGTACATTCTCAGATACTATGTTTGACCATATGAGATTTGGCGCGACTGACAGAATCATTCTGCAAATCTAGCGTTATAGTAATCATAAACAAGAGTTATTAATAGACATTTTATCTGAAATCTCAGCCCTGAAGACGGCTTTACCTAAAAAAGCCTAATTCGACCAAGAGCAGCGCACCATTGGTATCGCCTAACATACAATAGTCTAGAAGAATCAGAGCGGCGGACACCGTAACACATTGCCAATCGACTTAGAGGCACAACCACAAAACCGCTTATTCGCGTGACTATCCAGCCGCTAAAGCACCGCACTTTACCAGTCACTACGCCATCGACTTTGCTACACAATTAAGCTCAAATTATCACAGTCAGTAAAACCAGGGCTTGACAACGCAGCACCCTTTTAGAAAATGGTTTAGCGGTCTTTAATCGGTGCGCATAACATAAGCTCGAGATGGCCTACGATGCCCGCCTCTAGCGCGCCTCAAATAGGCGATGGAAAAGCATTGATCAAAACTTCTGCTCGCTAGCTAACAGAAGCTCAAACGAGCGTTGCATAATCGTATTGGCTAAGACTTGCCCTTACTGGTATTACCGATGGCCTTACCCATCAGCGCTAGCTGTCGCCGAACGTCTTTCGGGTCCGCGGTTAATGGCCGATAGATTTCCAACCTATCGCTCTCTTCCAATAAATAATCGTGCGCAACTTTTTGAGAAAAAATGCCGATATCGAGTGTTTCTAGTGGACACTCTGATAAGGCATCAACTTTGAGCATAAACCCAGAGCTTTGTATCAACTCTTGGGCGCTGGTGCCGCGCTCAACTCGGGCCTCATACCGCCATTGTTTTTTCTCTGTCGCAAACACCAGCGATACGTTTATTGTGTGCATAAAAATTCTTCTTTAACTTGCCATCAGTAGACTAATTAATTGAGGCCGATGCCCCGTATAACTGTTCCGCTCGATTTTGAAACGCGTCCAATTGTGCCGCAATAACACTTTGAAAAACCCGCCCGAATAATTTTTGAGTGATGATGCTCTCGAAGTGGAAATCCATCTCGAGTGACACTTTACAGGCGCTATCACTCAACTCTTGCAAAACCCACTGACCACTCAATGTTGAAAACGGCCCCTCAACTAAACTCATGTTAATAGTTTGATGTTCAAACATTATATTGCGCGTGGTAAAACTGAACTTAAGCTTGCCATAGGCAATCACTAGCTTAGCCACCAATTCCTCACGACTCTCAGACACCATATGCGCGCCACTACACCAATTCAGAAAATCCGGGTAAGACCTAATGTCAGCAATGACATCGTACATTTGCTTTACGTTGTAGGGCAGCAAGGCCGATCGAGAAACATTCATAATTTATTGATGCTAAGCCGGGAAAAATAAAACCGCGAGTAAAACTATGGCGATTATAATCGGCGCGACAAAGCGGATACAAAATCGCCATATGCGATACGCCAACACGGGTCGTATCGCCAGCGCTTCTCGGGCCGCGGTCTTGGACATTCGCCAACCTGCAAACAATGCGATTAGCAATGCGGTCAGCGGTAACAATATATGTGTCGAGATAATATTAAACAGATCAAAATAACCTCGAACCCTTTCTTCTCCAAAATAATAGAAGCTAAATGTGGGTTCGCTAAACGAATAAATAAATATCCAGCCTAAGGCCCATGCTGAGGCACCGACGATCCATGCCGCTATACGCCGAGATATGGCCCAACGCGATGCAAGCAGAGCAATAGAGGGTTCAAGCAAAGCAAAGCCAGAGGTCAGTGCGGCGACAAACAACAGGAAAAAGAACGCTGAACTCCACCAAATACCATTCTCGGTCATCTGTGCAAATGCGACCGGCAGCGTTTCGAAAATCAATCCCGGGCCAGTATCGTGCTGCATACCAAAGGCGAACACGATGGCGAGAATTATAAAGCCCATTAGCAGCGCGATCGAGGTGTCAAACACCATGATTATTCCAGCCCCAAGAAACAAGGGTCTCGACTCGCTAAGATACGATCCATACATAATCAAGATTCCAATACCAATACTCAGCGAAAATAGCGCTTGGCTAAGCGCGCTGACGACCAATTCAGCAGTGATATCATTAATATCGAAGTGTGTCATAAATTCATAGGCGCGTTGAAAGTCACCTACTTCACTGGCGTACAAAGCTAGCCAGATAACAAAGCCGATAAAGATCGGCATGAGGATACGCACCGCTCGCTCTAAGCCACTACGAACTCCCTGTGATAGCACCATCACTACCAACAACACATAGACGCTATGCCATATGATTTGCTGGTCTGCATTTCGTAGCAATGCTCCGAACGAGTTCTGAACAATTTCAGCCGGCACATCGACAAAAGCACCCGATAACGACTTCATAATGTAGAACAGCGTCCAACTGGCGACTACGCTGTAAAATGAAAAAATCAAAAAACTTGTAACAATGCCAAGCCAGCCGATAATCTCCCAAAGTCCAGATTTTCGCTCTTCCTTAGCGATTGCACGAATACTCGCAACTGGATTGCCCCGGCCTACCCGACCGATCATCAGTTCGGCGATAATTAGTGGGAACGCAACCAGCAAAACACAGGCGACATAAACATAAAGAAAAGTTCCGCCATGCACTCCCAACTCGTATGGGAACTTCCAGACATTACCCAAGCCTATCGAAGAACCAATCGCAGCCAGCAAGAAGGCGCTATAAGACCCCCAAGATGGACGGCTTGGTCGAGCTGCTGGGGTTGCTACTTGTTTTGAGGGAGTCGGCACGCTAAGTTTGTTTTTATGGCTATTATGCGTTACTAAGTTAGTTACTTTTTATTTAAAGGCTTCAGCTAATTTTGATTTAGCCGCTTCAGCATATTTCTATTTAATAGCTTCGGCGTTATGATTCCTAGCTATTGAGTATACCTAAGCAAAACTAACTGCAAAGACCTAATGGCAAAGAATAAGAAGGCTCCGTCAAACACTATTGCGAGTAATAAGAAAGCTCGCTTCGATTTCTTCATTGAAGAAGACTTCGAAGCTGGTCTCTCTCTCGAGGGCTGGGAAGTAAAGAGTATGCGCGCCGGCCGAGTACAACTGACTGAAAGCTACATAACTGTTCATAACGGTGAGCTGTACTTGTATGGAGCACATATTTCGCCGCTAATTTCAGCTTCTACGCATATCTCACCTAACCCAGTAAGAAACCGTAAGTTACTAATGAAACGCCTCGAGATCAGTCGCTTGATAGGTCAAGTCGATCGTGACGGCTATACCATTGCTCCCTTGAGCCTTTACTGGGTTCGTGGCCGAGCAAAATTGAAAATTGGTTTAGCCAAGGGCAAGAAACAACATGACAAACGGGCGAGCATTAAGGATCGCGATTGGAAGCGCGATCAACAGCGCATTATGAAAGACCGTTAAGAGTTTCTACTCACCTAAGCCAATCGTTCACCTTTTCGATAACCCATCTCTCGGCACTGTAACTTTCATCCAAACTAGCTAGCGGAATAATAGTGCGCTTTAAGAAGTCGTTACAAAACACTAATGCCAAAAAACTTCAGCAATACCGTACTGACAAACACAAAAAATAAGATCGCAGGTACAAAAGTACTCAGGGCAAAGTTTACATAGCGCTGGGTAAAAGAGCCGTCGTATCCGTCATCGCCGGTCATCAACTCCTTATCCATATTGCTTTTACGCCAGCGGTAGGTGACGAATAGGCAGACAATAAAGCCATTTAAAGGAAGAATTGTTTCGTAGAAAACGTCGTACACCAGATCAAAGAATGAGTTAGTTTTTCCACCGTAGCTTAAGAACTCAGAGAAGAACTCAAATCGCCCAAACGAAACCATGCTTGCGATCACCAAAAACGCCGCACATGCGCCGAGCACTAATACGCTTTTAAAACGACTGTACTTAAGCTCGTCTTGAAAGGCTGATATAGGCACTTGCAGAATTGACACTTGTGAGGTGATCGCCGCGAAGAACACTAATAAGAAGAATGCGCTGGCAAAAATCGACGCCCCGACAAAACCGATTAGCCCTTGTAAGGATAAAAATATTTTGGGTAGAAAGGTGAATACTAGCGAGACTGACGAAGAAGATAAGCTGTCAGTATCAATCTCTGGGTTAAATACGAAAATAGCTGGCAAGATTAATAGGCCAGCGAAAAACGCCACAGAGGTGTCAACTAAGGCAACCATTTTGGCGCCTCCAGCAACACTCTCCCGCTTGCTTATGTAAGATCCGTAAGTAATCAGAATGCCCATACCCAATGAGAGAGAGAAAAAGGCCTGACTAAGCGCAACATTTATAGTCGATAAGTTAATCTTAGAAAAATCCGGCACCAAATAATACTTAACGCCGATCATCGCATTGGGTAGCGTCAGCACAAAAATGGTTAAGGCAATAAGCATAACGGCCAAGCTAGGCATTAGCACTTTAGCCAATCGTTCAATTCCATTTTGAACGCCTGAATTTAAGATAATGCCGATCAAGATGGTCAATACACCTAAATAGATAAATACCCCATTAGAATTTATGAATTCTCCGAAGTAGCCTGGGGCTGACATCGCTTCTAGGTTACCGCTAACAGCACCAATAAAATATCCAAGTAACCACACCGTTAATACCTGATAGAACACGGCGATCATAAAGGGGGTGATTAACGCTAGCCAACCGCCAAACTTCCATAGTGACTTTTCTCCAGCTATCGATTTATAAGCACCCAATGGGTTTCTTTGAGTTTTACGGCCCAACGACATTTCTGCGATCATGACGGGCATGCAAATAAACACCACGAACGCCGCATAGATGATCAAAAATGCGGCGCCACCGCTTTTTGCAGCATTAACCGGAAAGCCAACTAAGTTACCTATGCCTACAGCCGAGCCCGCCGCTGCTAAGATAAAACCGAGCCGAGAGCGAAATTGTTCGCGTTTTTCTGCCATGCTTGAGTCCTTTAAGTTTCTTATAATTATTTATAAAAAGAAGTCTAGCTTCTGACTGGGATCATCACAAGGTTTTCTAAACATTAGCCGTTTGCTTAGCACACAACGCCACAAGTAACCGCGCACAGATGACATTAGAGAAATTCAATGCAACCCAGCTATCAAGTTATCGGCTATGGCCTAGTTAATTGGCCGTTTAGATCAAGTTCTCAAACCTTAGGCGCGCTTTAGAAAGGATTCGATAGAACAAAACTTAATTTTTTCGCTCCCCATTCAACTCGATGCAATAAAGCCGCGGTCTGATACAGGGGTAAGGTCGCGGCTAAGCAAAGGTATGACTTTGAGGGCTATGGGTATTAACCACTGTGTTTAAGTGGTTTTATCAAACTATCTAGGCCTTCAATTTTTAATTCAAGACATAACTTCATTAGCTGTCCCAGTTCTCCACTTGGAAATTCGTTTTTTTTGAACCAAAACAAATATTCCTCAGGTAAATCTACCAAAGCTCTGCCAGCGTACTTTCCAAACGGCATTTTCCACCGTGCCAGCTTGAGCAAATCAGTTTTAGAGAAACCGAGATGCGCGTAAGCATCGTTACTATCGTTATGCATATTATCCATTCGAAATCTAACAGCAGAGCGACGACCGCCCTACTCTACTAACCTCATTAGTCTAGATAGGCTTTGCCTATAATTGGTTCAAGAAAGCTTCTAAATCATTAAATCCGCCGACGTTCTTACCATCGAAGAAAATTTGCGGCACGCTAGTATTTCCTGAAATCGCTTTTACACTAACCGATGTCGCGTCTTTGCCAAGCACTATTTCTTCATAGGCAATACTCTTTTCCGTAAGTAATGCCTTGGCTTTTTCACAGAACGGACAACCTAGCTTGGTAATCATAGACACCGAAGATGGCTTGGCGGCCTCGGGGTTAATATATTCAAGCATGGTATCAGCATCAGATACTTCGAATGGATCACCTGGCAGATCAGGTTCAATGAACATTTTCTCAACGATGCCGTCTTTGACCAACATAGAATAACGCCACGACCGCTTGCCAAAACCGAGATCTTGCTTGCCAACCAACATTCCCATGCCTTCGGTGAACTCGCCGTTGCCGTCGGGTATCACGGTGATATTACTCGCCTCTTGGTCTTTCTTCCAAGCGTTCATAACGAAGGTATCATTAACGCTCATGCAGATGATGCTATCGACGTTATTGACTGAGAAAGTCGACGCCAGTTCGTTGTAGCGAGGCAGGTGCGTTGATGAACAGGTTGGCGTAAATGCACCGGGCAAAGAGAATAGCACCACGGTTTTGCCGGCGAATAGTTGGTCACTAGTCAGGCTTATCCATTGGTCGTTTTCTCGAACCCTGAAGGTTACCTTAGGGACAGATTTACCGACCATGTCGACGGATTGAACGGTAGTAGAATTAAACATTTTTTTGTTCCAGAAGATTATTTATGTAGGGCAAGCTTAGCCGAGCGAAAGCATTCGCTAAATCATTATATTTAGATCTTATCGATCAGTTTTTTTGATGATTAATTGGCGCTCAGCACTACGCTTTTTTGCTGCTTTTGTAGGCCGCAAGTGCGGCCTCTCTCGCCTGTTTATGATCGACAATAGGAAGTGGGTAGTGTTGACCCAAAGTAATACCAGCCAACTGCAGACTCATAGGATCCGCCTCCCAGGGTTTGTTAATAAATTTTTTATCAAGCTTGGCAAGCTCTGGAACCCATTTTTTAATATAAGCACCCTCTTTATCGAATTTGTCGCCCTGTAAAATAGGGTTGAAGATTCGAAAATATGGCGAAGCGTCAGCACCACTGCCCGCGACCCATTGCCAGCTTGCAGTGTTATTGCCAATATCAGCATCGACCAAGGTGTCCCAGAACCAGGCCATACCCTCTTTCCAATGCGTTAAACAATGCTTGGTCAAGAAAGACGCCGTGATCATTCGAACACGATTGTGCATATACCCAGTGGCCCACAACTCGCGCATACCGGCATCAACAATCGGGTAACCAGTTTGCCCTCGCTGCCAAGCCGATAATAATTTAGCATCGTCTTGCCACGGAAAATCGGCGAACTTAGCATTGAACGGCTCGCTGATGATGTGCGGAAAATGCACTAACAAATACCGACTGTACTCGCGCCAACCAATCTCCGCCAAAAACTTATGACCATTGTCAGCATCAATTTCTCGACAAGCAATCGCCTGATGTATTTCAAACCATATTTGCTTTGGGCTAATCTCACCAAAGGCTAAATGTGGCGACAACATCGAGGTGTTTTCTTCAATCGGAATATCACGGCCATCTTTGTAGCGAGAAATAGTACCTTCAGTAAATATTTGCCACTTGTGTTGTGCACCAGCTTCACCGGGTGACCATCTAGCATCAAAACCCGTTGACCAATCAGGTGTGGTGGGCAGCAAACCCCATGAACTTAAGGGTTCGGATTCGATTGAATGAGTGGTCTTTAAAAATATCGGGCTATCGAGCAAAGGCGTAGGCTCAAGCCGAGACATGCAGTGACGCCAAAAAGGAGTGAAAACCTTAAACGGAGTGCCCTGCTTGTTTAACACCTGAGTTGGCTCTATCAGCAGTTGAGCATTAAACGACGTAGACTCTATATTAGCGTGCTTTAGCCGTTCTTTGAGCGCCGCACCAACCGCAATTCCTTCAGGTGAATACACCCGATTCCATACTACCGAGGTCGCCTGGGCTTGCTCGCAAAGCACTTCTAACACCTGCACCGGGTCTCCCGTTCTAAGAATCAATCTCACGCCTTGTTCGGCAAGACTCGCTTGCAGCGCTTTGAGGCTGTGATGTAACCACCAATAACTGGCGCCACCAAGACCTTCAGGGAAGATGTAAACCGGCGTAACTTCGCCCATAGATGCGGCATGATGCAACGCAGGGTTGTCAAACAGTCGAAGGTCTTCTCTCAACCAAACTAATGTATTCATAAATTATATAAGCCAGCTAGATGTAATTTTAGGCTACGCCTCTGATTTACATCGATTAAGTGGGAAGTCTGTTTTTGTTGCCGATGACTGGATCGCGGTCAATCAAAGGGTGGCAACAAAAAGTGGATATTAGCACGGCCCATGCCGCCATAAGTCAACATTGGTTTTAACATGACAAATTCGATCAGGAGTGAAATCCAGAAGACTTTGGCTTGTTCCGTAATCAATCCTTTGATCTGCAATTATGTTTGTTGCTTGTTGTTTGCAAGAGCGGTCACGGGCAAACACTGTCGAGCTAATTCTGAGCACAGCCGAAAGGTCTCAGCCCTTTATTGAATTAACCGCCCACCAACCATTACGGTACCAAGCGTTTCAAAAAGCGAGAAGTCACTAAAAACGAAGACACTCAAACAATTCTCGGAATTCATTCTTGGTTCTAGGAGTTGGCAAGAATCAAACCGGATAGGTCAACCTGCTAGTTTAATCGCTCTGATGCTTCCAGCAGAGCGACCGTATCAAACTTATATTTATCGGTACTCAATGCAAAATGACTAATTAACCTGCCTTTAGCTATTAATCGTACTGTCTTCAATGCCGAACATATCGCGGTACAAGTTCGCCGCAGCGAGCATCACTAACGGCACAGCCCAAATCAAACCAATGCCCAACGGAATAGCGGCCACGACAATCACAAGCAGGGCTAACAAAGCAAAGCCGAGCATGGCGAACCACTTCGGCGTTATCGCTTTTCGTGACGTGGTCAACGCTTCCCAAGGCTGCATGTTTTTCTCTACAACCAAGGGCACGGCCATTGCGAAGGCTATTATTAAGTAAATCCCAGGGATGATCAGAAGCAATAAGCCTAGCGCAACAAGTAAGTAAACCAGAACATAGGTTATAAATAACGGAACGATTTTATCGTAATGCTTAAACAATTCACCAACTTCGATCTCCGCTCCAACAGAAAACTTCAAGGCGATCATAAAGAGGCCTGCGCCCATTGGCGCCATGATCAAGCCCACCGACATTTCAGCAATAAATGCGACAAAGCTAAACTCTCCAGTGATAGGGTCAACTGATTGACCAACCACCATCGCCAATAAAAAGGTCACCAAGACATATATTACCAGATAGACAATAGTCGCTAACCAATACGTGGTTTTCAAACCTTGTAGCTTGTCCCATGCATTTGTCAGCAGCTCAACTGGTTTGAGTTGGTAGTCACCGGCTAGGGCCTTTTCAACAGAGCCGTATTCGTCTGCTGACGATGGGTTACTCGATTCGGTCTCGGGTGCTTGGTAAATATCAGTCATCACTTTCTCCATGTAGCTATTACATTTGTTTTGCTCGGTAGCATGCTCTTCAATTTCTGACGCCAATCCTAAGTGAATTGATCGGTCAAAAAAAGAGAACCCTAGCTACCTTTGGTTATTAACCTAAGCTAGTCCAAAAGCAACTTAAGTTTAACCAGTAGTTTTTGAAACTAAACCACTTCATCTCTTATTGGTAGGTGGAAAATAAGACATTACT
>JBLHXJ010000084.1:0-10590 GCA_047629535.1 Arenicella sp.
CATCGCCGGCTTTGAGTACCACTGCAAAATTGTTTGACGAAACTCAGCGCTGCGGCTGCCGTCAATTTGGCTATCGCTAGCGCGAGCGGTATATTCCCATTCGTCGAGCGTAGGAAGGCGCTTATTCTGTGCTTTGCAATAAGCCATGGCCGCAAACCAAGACACATTCACTACTGGCTGCTTAGCGATGTCATTGCTATTCGATAGTTCAAAATGCTGTAGGTAAGTACTCTCAGCGAATATCGGCTTTATGTTTTGTTTGCTCCACTTCGGGGAGCTTTTGGTGAAGTCTAGAAACTGTTGATTGTTTACTTGGAACTTATCTAAATAGAATGGCGCTATCGCTACTACCTCTGCAGCACCTTGCTGTTTGTACAAAGCGGTGTAACTGCCGCCATCGATGCGAACCATCAAATCGTTAGCAACGCCCTGCTGTGGCTCTGCAAACGCACCTGACGTTGCGAATAGCAACATCAGGTACAGCAACTTACTAATAGCGTGCTTGGTTAAGCGAAACTTAATTAGTGACCGCCACGCACTTCAGCGACATTGTTAGGCGTTATTTCTCCACCATTATTATTCCAAGTGTTCAAAACATAGGTCAGCACATTGGCCACCTGCTCATCGCTCAAGCTAACCGCGGGCATTACCCCATTGTAGGCTTCGCCGTTGACTACTATTTTTCCAGACAAGCCGTTGATCAAAGCGCTAATGGACTGCTTACGATCGCCACCCAATAAATAGTCTGAACCAGCCAGCGGTGGGAATGCACCTTTTATACCTTGGCCGTTGCCTTGATGGCACGCCATGCAGTTTTGCTGATAGAGTCGTTGTCCAAATTGAACCCGCTGCGCAAACGAGACGGCTTTAATCGGCGGCGGTGCATCTTGGGTGATAGTTTGAATAGCGCCACCCTCCGGTTGATAGATTGAATCATCTTGCTTGCCGGAATAAATCACCAAGTCGTCATCGCCCTCAACTTTCAGCATTCCCAGAGCACCTTTATTAAATGCGCGGAAAATTGAGTGATCTACCAGAATAAAAGTCCCAGGTACATCTACTTTAAAATCCACAATCGCCGAACCACCAGCAGGTACTAGAGTGGTCTGTACATTATGGTTGAGCATGTCTCCACCCTCGACATACACGGTATCAAACATTTCGCCAATCACATGGAACGATGAGACTAAATTCGGCCCGCCATTACCAACATAAAGTCGAATCGTTTCACCGACCTTGGCGGTGATTGCGTTGTCGCCGGCTAATGCCCCGACCGAGCCATTAAAGACAACATAGTCGGGTATTTCGGTTAAAGCTTCTTGCATATCGAAAGGTTGCAGACCTTCATCGCCATATTTTCCTTTGGTATAAAACTCGCTCTGCATGACATAGAACTCTTTATCCACCTTAGGCAAGCCGGCCTTCGGCTCAACCAAAATCAAGCCGTACATGCCGTTGGCAATATGCATGCCAACCGGGGCAGTAGCACAGTGGTAAACATATAGGCCGGGTTTAATTGCTTTAAATGAAAAGGTAGAAGAATGTCCGGGTGCGGTGAACGAAGATGTGGCGCCGCCGCCAGGGCCAGTTACCGCATGTAAATCTATATTGTGTGGCATTTTACTGTCTGGCCGATTGTTTAAATGAAACTCAACTTCATCGCCTTCTCGTACACGAATAAAGCTGCCAGGCACGGTGCCGCCAAAAGTCCAAAACGTGTATTCAACGCCGTCGGCTAAGCGGCCAACCTCTTCTGTGGTATCTAGATTAACTACCATTCTTACCGGATGCTTGCGGGTAATTGGCGGAGGCACTTGTGGTGCCGTGGTTAAAACGGCTTGCTCTATCGGTAGTTTCTTGGCATCGGCATGGCTGCCGAAGGTTAAGACTGTTGCTAACAACAGCAGGCATATTGGTGACTTGGCTCTGGCGAACATTATCATTCTTTTCTCCACTTTAGTTGGACTTCAATCCTCGACTTTACGCCAGCTAACTTGGATCTTCCTTGACCCGTGTCAATAATTGGGAATAACATGTGCTACCCCACCACTGATGCTAGAAATAATAATGACCGAGAAAATTGATCAAGTTCGTGCTCTGCATCTATTTGCGGCTCTTTCAGCGCAACAGTTTGAAACGTTGATGAATAAATCGAGGTCGCACCAGCTAAAAAAATCAGCGCTATTGTTTACGATGGGTGATAGTGCGTCTTCGTTTTGCGTATTGACCTCTGGGAGCCTCAAACTGACGGTAGATTCTCCTCAAGGAATAGAGAAGGTGATGATGATTGTGCGTCCGTTTGAATTGTTTGCTGAGGCAATTATGTTTATGGAAAAGCACCGATACCCAGTAAACGCCATCGCATTAGAAGATAGCGAGGTCATATGCTTCGACAACAACACTTTCGTTGGCTTTCTGCGCGACTCCCCTGATTTGTCACTAAAGATGCTGTCGCTGCTGAGTTTGCGTTTACACAAACAAATTAATGAGATCGAGCTTTTATCGACGCAAAATTCGACCTCAAGGGTGCTTAATTATCTGAGTACGATGATCACCGATGATGGCAGCAATAGTACGGCTATGATGCTTGATACATCGAAAAAGAACCTTGCCTCGCGTCTGTCGATAGCACCTGAAACCTTGTCTAGAATATTACACAAGCTAACCATTGACGGCATTATTGAAATAGAAGGTCGATGCATTACCGTTACTGATATTAGTAAGTACCGACGATATCTATTTAACGAATAATTGAGCTTAGCTTTTAACATCACTCTTGGTGCGCGCCAAGGTGATAATAAACATTACCAACCCAAAGGCACCAACCGAAAATACGATGTCACCAGGCACTCGCGCCCAAACAAAAAATTCCATCAAATCACTGTGCATGAATTCAGCTGATCTGGCATACCAATAGCCGTGAGTATAAGAGTTAATTGTTTGCCAAATGCCGGCGGGTAACAATGACATTAACAGCATCATCGCGAGGCCAATATTGAAGCTCCAAAAGGACAGTTTCAGCCATTTTTCATTCCACACCTTATGCTCCGTTAGGCCGCGCAAACAAAACAACATTAAGCCAATGCCCAGCATGCCGTAGACACCGAATAACGCCGCATGCGCGTGGGTGGCAGTGGTATTGAGACCTTGCATATAATACAAAGCTAATGGTGGGTTGATTAAGAAGCCAAGCAGGCCAGCGCCAATGAAATTCCAGAATAAAACCGCAGAGAAGAACATTAGAGGCCACTTATAATATTCAATCCAAGGCGCTCTCGATTCAATTTTAGCGTGACTATAAGCTTCAAATCCTATCACTACTAAGGGCACTACTTCAAACGCCGACATGACGCCGCCGATGGCTAACACTGAGATCGGTGTGCCGCTAAAATAGAGGTGGTGAAAGGTTCCTAATACCCCAGCATTTAGAAAAATGATGGTAGCAAACAATACTGAAATAACCGCGGTTGTGTAGCGTAGTAGTCCGAGGCGTACGAATAGCACGGCAATAATGGTGGTAGCAAAGACTTCAAATACACCCTCTACCCATAGATGCACTACCCACCAGCGCCAATATTCCATAATACTAATATGGGTTTCTTGCCCATACATCAAGCCAGCGCCATACAGTAAACCGATCGCGGTTGAGGCTACGACGAGCAAAAACATTAACGATTTGTGGTTGCCTTGGCGTAGTGCGGGGAGCAGTGCTCTTACCATTAAGGTAAGCCACAGCAGTAAGCCAATGAACAGGAAGATTTGCCAGAAACGGCCCAAGTCGACGTATTCATAGCCCTGATGCCCAAACCAGAAACTGTTTGTAAGGTTATCAAAATACTGCTTGATACCGAGCCATTCGCCGGTCATTGAACCGACCACAATAATCAGCAAGCAGACGAATAAAAAGTTAACACCGAAACGTTGAAATTTTGGCTCGGCGCCAGAGATTAACGGCGCGAAGTATAAACCGGTGGCCAGCCAAGCAGTGGCTATCCATAGCACTGCTAGCTGCGTATGCCATGTTCGTGATACTGCGTATGGTAAGTACTCCGCTAATGGAATCCCGTAGAAATCTTGCCCCTCTACGGCGTAATGAGCGGTGACGATACCAAGAAATATTTGTGTGGCGATTAGTGCGATTACTGTCCAAAAATATTTTTCAGTTGCTCGCATAGAAGGCGTGATCGTTATTCCGCCCAATAGATTTACATCAGCAACACCTTCTTCCGGCTTCATGTCGTCACGCCAAGAATCATATTGACCCGCATAAAACCAAACTAATAACCCAATGCCACCAAGCAATAACATTACGCTAACAATGGTCCAAACAAACAGCGACGCCGAAGGCGTGTTGCCGACCAACGGGTCATGTGGAAAATTACTTGTGTAGGATACGGTTCCTTGCGGCCGCAGTGTTACCGCGCTCCAAGAAGTCCAAAACACAAAGCCGGTAAAAGCGTGCAAGTCTTGATCAGATAGCGCCAGTGATTTTGCAAACGCATATTGCTCTTTTAAGATATTCGCTTCGGCTGTTTCGGCCCTCTGAAAAACAGACGCGTAGTGCCGTTGAACCATAGCGATGGCATTTTTTCGATCGGTTGAAACAGTGATAGCAGCTGTTTCTGCAACATAGGTATTTTTCTTTAACTCGTGTCTTAAGGAAACCGCCAGCATGTCCTGTTGCAGTTGGCTTAGTTGTTCACTATTTGATTGATACTGTTGTTGCGCGCGAATATCCAGCAAGGCAACGGCTTCACGGTGCAACCAATCAGCACTCCAATCGGGTGCTAAGTAACTGCCATGTCCCCAGATCGAGCCGCGCTGCATTCCACCGATCGACTGCCAAACTTTTTGGCCTTGTAAAATATCCTCCTTGGTGTAAATGAGGGTGCCATCTTGCGACTGAACCGTATTCGGTATTGGTGGTGCTTGATGATAAATCTCGCCACCGAAATACAACAAGATAGAAAACATCACTATCATGGACGCCGCCAGTACTAGCCAGAGTCGTTTGATGGTAAACACATTATTATATTTTGTTGGCATGGTGAGTCCTTATCTGAAAAATTGGAAAAACTTTCGGATGTACCAAGTCTTGACAGCGCAGGTAGTACAGCCATGTTCTATTCACACGCCAACGATACTAATCGAAGCGGCCAAAACGTTTCTTGACCCTTATCAAGAAAATCATATTCTCCAAAAAATTATATTGAGATCAGCCACGGTGCTGTTATTTGACTAAGACCTTGATCTTAGTCAATGAAATATCGACCACAGCACCATATGCTTCTACAAAGAGTCTATTTCTAGCAACCCTTGTACAAGCAGTTGTCATCGTCACAGCGGTGCTAAATAGATACATGGTTAAGTCAGGATTAAACGTTTGGTCAACCAATAAGAAATGAAGCTTAAAAATTCTAATTATGCGATTTATGGAATTTGTCTTTTATGGTGCGGGGTTCTATTGGGTGTTTCATTTATAGCGACTCCGGCCAAATTCTTGGTTGCCGAGCTCGATATTGTTACGGCGGTTAAGATCGGACGTGCGACTTTCCAGGTCTATCACTACTTCGAAATTGCGGCTGCCTGCCTAGTTTTTCTGGCGCTGTGTTTGTTTAGAGTTAATAGAACGGTGTGGGCCTATTTCGCTCTACTTGGGTTGGTGTTGGCAGCACAAACTTTCTTGGTTCAGCCGTTGTTAACCGCAACCTCGGAAAAATTGTTTGCCGGAATAGCCATGCAGTCAAAATCAAATATGCATCTTTACTATATTTTCTGTGACTGTCTAAAAGCGGCATTGCTAATAGGTTTCTTGCCGGCGATTGCGTTCATCGATTCGGCAACATACGGCCAGGGAGGCCTTAAACTGCATCCGAAAGACAGCGCTGTCTAGAAAATAGATCAATGAACAACTCTCGCGAAGCAATCCTCCTGCCCCTTTTTGCCTCGGGGTTTAGACCATTTTTTATAGCGGCTGCGTCCTTATCTAGCTTGGCAATATTATATTGGTTACTGTTATTTTTGGGCGCAGTGCCGACAACGCAATTGAACTACTATCCACCACTTATCTGGCATATGCACGAAATGGTGTTTGGTTACATAGGTGCGGTAATCGCCGGTTTTTTGTTAACCGCTGTTAGCACTTGGACTGGTCTCGCTACGCTACGCGGCGGGTCGTTGGTGATACTGCTTAGTATCTGGTTAGGTGCACGCTGCCTGCCATTTATTGGTACTGACGTTGCTTGGCTAATAGCGATGCTTAATCCGTTGTTCTTTATTTACCTAGGCATCGCTATCGCAATACCGATTATAAAATCGGGCAACAATCGAAATCTATTCGTAGTAGCGATCACGCTTGTTCTGGCAATCACAAACGCCACCTTACATGCGAATCTACTGGGCGTTATTAGTGGGGCAATGATTGCAGACACTACAATAGCGATCGCATTCTATTTGCAATTGCTTTTGACCACTATTATGGCTGGACGCGTTTTCCCGATGTTCAGCGCAAACGGCTTGCCGGGAATATATGCGCCTAGAAAACATCCGTTGTTAGAGGTGGCCTGCATCGTTAGTTTCTTGATATTTGCCGTCGTCAACGTGATCGAGCAATCGGTCCACAAGTTTGCGCCATCCATTTTGCTATTACTCGCGTTGTTGGTAGTAGCGCTACATTCACTTAGAGTTGCAGGCTGGTTTCATTGGCGCATATGCACCAAGCCATTAATTTGGGTATTACATGCAGGCTATTATTTTCTAATCGTCGGCGTGCTATTGATCGGACTATCGGCCTACTACCCTGAAACTCGTGTTGCTGGCCTACATGCGATGTTAGCTGGTGGCCTAGGGTTAATTACCATAGGCATGATGGCAAGAGTCAGTCTTGGGCATACCGGGCGAGATATTCATCAACCGAACAAATTGATATCGCTTGTTTTTGTGCTGGTCACGGTTGCCGCGCTGACCAGAGTATTTTTATCAATGGCAGACCCTACGCTTTACCTGCTATCGATTAAGCTCAGTGCGGTGCTCTGGACTCTTGGCTTTCTACTTTTCTTCGCCCTCTATTTTCGAGTTCTTGTTGCTCGGCGGGTTGATGGTGCTGCGGGTTAGCGGACTGACGCCGAATACCCTTTTTTTGCTTGGCATGACCCAGATCAGTCTTCGCCAATGGTGCAGGCATATAATGTTTTAGAACTTCATATCTAGGAGCACAATATGGTTAACCACAATGATTCACTTTATTCCCGGCTAGGTGGTGAGCCTGGCGTTACAAAGTTAGTAGACGTGTTTTATGAGAATGTACTGGCGGATGATAGCTTGCATAATTTTTTTCACAGAGTGCCAATGGCTCAACTTAAACATATGCAAAAAGAATTTTTTAGCATTGCCCTTGGTGGCCCGAGCGAGTACTCCGATTTTCAATTAGCTCATGCTCACCAGGGTCTGGATATCAAGACATCACATTTCACTACTTTCGTAAATATCCTTTTTTCGACGCTGTCTGAGCTTGATCTAAATGAAGAAGAGCGTTTTCAAATAATTTCTCAGATCAATACTTATGTTGACGATATTGTCGATGCTTCCGAGTCGTCAATGGATTGATCAAATTTTTTCTGCTGAGGCAGAAAAAAATAATTTCAGCGCTCCCCAATTGCGGTGTTAAATCGACGTTTATAAACCATGATTATGAAAATCACCTGCAAAAAAATTAGTGCTATTACTATAGGGTTACTATGCTTAACGACCTTTAATTCGGCTTTTTCTGCTGACTCTTTTACTGACGTATTTACCTCAGGAAAAGCCTACGTCGATTTGCACCTTCGTTTTGAAACGGTTGATCAAGATAATGCATTGGCAGATGCTGACGGCTTAACATTGCGCACACGACTTGGATATAGAACAGCCGAGTTGATTGGCCTCAGCGCGGTTATTGAAGTCGAAGACAGTCGAGCTGTGTTCGGTGTCGACGATTTCAGTGTGCCAGCAACTGGTTTCAATGTGGGCGAATTCTCAGTGATAGCCGACCCAGAATCGACAGAAATTGATCAAGCCTTTGTACAATACAAGGTGGCCAAATTTAGCGGAAAACTGGGGCGACAAGTCATTACATTAGACAATCATCGATTTGTCGGCCATGTTGGTTGGAGACAAGACCGTCAAACATTCGATGGTGTTAGCGTTGTTTATCAAGCAAGCGAATCGGTAAGCCTTCATGCGTCTAGGTTGAGCAAACGCAACCGTATTTTTGCACAAGAAAAAGACATCGATTCAAACGACACTTTGCTCAACCTATCTTACAAAATAGGCCTTGGCAAGTTAACCGCCTACGCCTATTTTCTTGAACAAGATGTCGCCGGCCCAAATTCCAATGACACTTTCGGAATACGCTTTAACGGTTCCAGCAAGTTAGACGATAGGCCGCTTATCTACGCCGTAGAGTTCGCAACCCAGCAAGTCAACGACAGCATAGATGCAGACTATTTCAAGATAGAAGGCGGCAGCGAATTTTCAGGAGTAACGGCGAAGATCGGCATTGAATCTTTAGGCTCAGATAATGGCCGCAGCGCGTTTTCAACACCCCTAGCCACCTTGCATAAGTTCAACGGTTGGACCGACCAATTTCTGGGCACGCCAAAGCAAGGCCTCGAAGATATCTATTTCTCACTATCGGGCAAGCTTGCTGGCGGAAAATGGTCAGCAATCTATCATGATTTTTCGACTGATGTTGCAACTGCTGGCGACGATGACTTAGGTGATGAGATTGACCTACTTTACTCACGAAAATTTGGCGATAATTATTACGCTGGAGCCAAATACGGAGATTATTCAGCGGGCGATGCAGCGTTTTCGAAAGTGGATACAAGCAAGTTTTGGTTATGGGCTGGTGCCAAGTTCTAGTTTGGTTTTGGTCAGCACTTGTAATTGGCGACAATGGATTGTCAGCCGGAGCTAGGAGTGCTCTTAGGGCCGGTCACATTCGTGGTCTTACGTAACCAGTCTATCTATTCCAAATACGTCATGTTAACTTGTACCTGACCGCTAGTTTTTTAATATAGAGATATATGATCCGCAACAAACCAATCCAGCTGCAGAGTGCTGTGCTTAAGTCGATAGACGATGTTACCAACGGGAAAGTTCATATCCCCAATGTGCCAGCTTAAGCATTGTGGCTGTTGACCTAGCATTTTCAGAATACGGAGACCCTAAGGGGAAAACTGTTATCTATTTTCATGGCGCGCCTGGTGGCCCTGAAGAGTGTTCAATATTTGATATACACGCAAGGCAACACGGCTTGAGACTTGTTTGTTACGATCGATTTTCGATTGATTCAAGATTAAAGGAAGACGCCTACTATAAATATTTAGCAGATGTAATTGTTGCAAACACTAGCGGAGAAAAAGTTGATTTAGTTGGCTTTTCAATTGGTTGTCACGTGGCTATCAACACTAGCCTCTACTTGGGTGACAGTGTTGGCAAGCTACATCTTGTATCCGCTGGGGCACCTCTCGATGGTGATGATTTCCTGCCGGATATGGCCGGAAAAATGCTGTTTTCTATCGCTATGAAGCTGCCAATTATGTTCACTCTTTTATCGCATTGGCAGGCTTTGTTATCAAAGCTTGCTCCCAGAGCTTTGTTTAGAATGCTGTTTGCGAGCGCTACGGCACAAGACCAAGTATTATCTAAAACGACGGAATTTCAAGAGTATATGCGGCCTATTCTGAGTCACTGTTTCTCGGCCAACTTAAGGGGCTATATAAGAGAAATAAGTCAGTACGTGACACCGTGGAAAGCCTCTGTTTTCAACTGCAATTCGGCTACTCATATATGGCATGGTCTGAACGATAATTGGTCGCCTGTGGCGATGGCGAAATACTTAGATGAAAACTTATCAAACGCATCGACTATTATGATTTTCGACGGCCTATCTCATTACTCATGTTTAAACGCGGCAGTGTCCGAAATATGCTCGCAACTGGCCGAAGACTAGCAATGTTTCAGATCGCCTAATCAGTTATTTAGGCGATCTGCACACCGTGAGCTATTAGTATATATGCACCGACGTTTTCCTAAATGTAGGATGATTTAAAAAATTATTTAATTGAGATCGATGTATTTCAGGTATCTCTATCTGATCGCGGTTTAAATAAACTCGCCCACCAAGCACCGCGTCCAGACACTGAGCGGATTTACATGTTTTAACTCCATCATCCTATTACAAACGCTGTCCTGCGGCTCCCGTAATCTCATTTTCCAGATTGCCTAAACTAGTGTTTGCATTGCTTATTACGCGGTTCGCCTAGCCCCACTGAGGCTGACCACAGACCTCCTCGCGATTTCTCTTAGTGCCGCCTTTTTGCTAAATAGTTCTAGTCTTGAAAGATTTTTTCACTTGCCTCGGTCTTTGCTTACGATAGAGAGATCATTACCAAATCAGTGCCCTCGTTGAAAAACAATGTGTAAAGTGGCAGTGTATCATCACAATGCCCAATAATAATCTTGATAATACAACACACGCTTTCGACATTGAATCGGAAGCGAGGAATAAAAAATGAAACAACAAATTTTGTACAAAGTCGCCGATCT
>JBLHXJ010000085.1:0-10586 GCA_047629535.1 Arenicella sp.
CCGAAGTAAGCCCAAGTTCGTTTAGTCACAACTCGGCCTCGAGGAGTGCGCATCATAAACCCCTGTTGGATTAGGTAGGGCTCGATCACATCTTCAATGGTACCTCGCTCTTCACTTATAGCCGCGGCTAGACTATCGATGCCAACCGGGCCACCATCAAATTTTTGCATGATCGCTTTGAGTAATTGTCGATCCATCCAATCGAGACCATGCGGGTCGACCTCCATCATGTCGAGCGCCTTCATGGCCATCTCTTCGGTTAATTTTCCGGTGCCCTTTACTTCAGCATAATCGCGCACTCGGCGCAGTAAACGGTTCGCTATACGAGGCGTTCCACGGGCTCGATTGGCAATCGTTTTTACACCCTGATCTTCAGTCGGTACACCCAAAATGTCAGAAGAGCGCTGAACGATCTTAGCTAAGTCTGTGGTGTTGTAATATTCCAAACGCTGCACAATGCCAAAACGATCTCGCAACGGTGATGTCAGCAAACCGGCGCGGGTGGTCGCGCCGATTAGTGTAAACGGCGGTAATGATAGCTTCACCGTTCTCGCCGCAGGGCCTTCGCCGATTATAATATCTAGCTCGAAGTCCTCGAGAGCCGGGTAAAGAATTTCTTCTACTACTGGGCTTAAGCGATGAATCTCGTCAATAAACAAAACATCATGCGGCTCAAGATTAGTGAGCACGGCCGCTAAGTCACCTGCTCGCTCCAATACCGGGCCAGAGGTTTGACGAATTTTAGTATCCAACTCGCGCGCAATAATATTCGACAGCGTGGTTTTACCCAGACCAGGAGGTCCGAACAGCAACACGTGGTCTAATGACTCATTCCGAGAACGAGCGGCTTGAATGAAAATAGATAGTTGCTCTTTAAGCTTTGGTTGACCGACGAAGTCCTGCAGATACTCAGGGCGTAACGCTCTATCGACAACGTCTTCGTCGCCGATTTGAATGTCAGGGTCTATTGGGTTTTCGTCATTCATGACAACGCCTCGAGTGTGCTCGTGAAATGAGGGCCGCCCACGCCGTCATCCTGAGTTCTAGCTACGGTGTCATCCTGAGTTCTAGCAACAGCGTCATCCTGAGTTCTAGCAACAGCGTCATCCTGAGTTCTAGCAACAGCGTCATCCTGAGCGCAGTCGAAGGATCTAAAACCTCCTAATCCGTACATAGAGATGCTTCGGCTTCGCTCAGCATGACCGAGATCTACAGCCTCAGCATGACCGAAATCTACAGCCTCAGCATGACCGAAAACTACAGTCTGGGCACAAAGATTTAAAGGCATCATCACAACACGTTCCCAGACAGCGTCCGCAGCGCCTGTCGAATCAGGTTTTCACTCGACAAGTCTTTATCGAGACTCTTCACTACACGAGCCGCATCGGCAGGCCTATAACCAAGCGATACCAGCGCTTCAATCGCGTCATTACGGGGACTATTGATGCCACCACTTTGAGCGCGCTGCTCTAATGCTACATCGCCAAATTCTTTCTCTAAGCGATCTTTCATTTCGACCACTAGACGTTGAGCGGTCTTCTTGCCAATGCCCGGCACTTTGCAAAGAGAGTTATAGTCTTCGTCAGCCATGCATTGCAACAATTCTTGTGCCGACAAAGTTGACAGCACCGCCAGTGCAACCTTTGGCCCAACACCATTAACTTTCACCAAGCTACGAAATAACTCGCGTTGCTGACGGCTTGAAAAGCCGAACAGCAACTGCGCATCTTCACGTACCACCATGTGCACAAACAAGGTAGCGATCTCACCTTCGGCAGGCAGGTCGTAGAAGGTGGTCATAGGTGCTTCAAGCTGGTAGCCAACACCATTAACATTTAGTAGCAGTGACGGTGCTTGTTTTTCTAGCAGCTCGCCTTTTAACCAAGCAATCATATAAATTTAAGCCTCTCGCAAGGTGGTGTTTATTTGTTGATGATGAGCGTGACACACAGCCGCGGCCAATGCATCTGCGGCGTCTTCTTCCGGCGCCACACGCAGACTCAATAAAATCCTCATCATATGCTGAACCTGAGCTTTATCAGCACGCCCCCTGCCAACAACGGTTTTCTTAATCTCGGTAGCACTGTATTCAACCACCGGTAGTTCATTATTGACCGCCGCCAACATCGCCGCGCCTCGCGCGTGGCCCAGCACCAACGCCGATTGAGGGTTCTTTGCTAAGAACACCTTTTCTATCGACACTATATCGGGCCTGGTTTGCGCGATAATGCTTTGTAGGCGGGCATATATGGCTTGTAACCTAATCGGCAAATCACCTTTAGGTAACTTTAGCGACTCAGAATAGACATATTTAAGGGTCGACCCTTGCGACTGTATTACACCAACACCGGTGATACGAGATCCAGGATCTATGCCCATAATAGTAATAATTGGCGCCGTGCTTGCTCTAGTCTGTCTCAACGAGTTGCTCTCTTAAAAAGTATCTCAAGGTTACTCGTACACCGATTCAGGGAAATCAGCATTGGTGAATACGTCAACAACATCATCAAGGTCTTCTAACGCATCGACTAAACGCAACACTTTTAAACCGTCGTCATGGTTTAGTTCAATCTCGTTTTCAGCGCGCTTGGTTGTTTCTGATGATTCAACCGCCATGCCAGCCGACTCTAAAGCGGCCATCACCGGCAAGTAGCAATTGGACGGGCAGTTTATTTCGACGGTGCCATCATCGTGAGTCACAATATCTTCGGCGCCCGCATCTAGAACAACTTCCATTACCGCTTCTTCGTCTGCACCCTCGGCCATAATAATTACGCCAAGAGCATTAAACATGTACGCCACCGAACCTGAGGTTCCCAAGTTACCGTTATATTTACTGAAAGCGTGACGCACTTCAGCAACTGTTCGGTTCTTGTTGTCAGAGCTGCACTCCACCAAGATCGCTATGCCACAAGGGGCATAACCTTCGTAGTCCATGTCTTCATAGCTTACGCCGTCAAGATCGCCAGTGCCGCGCTTAATAGCGCGTTCTACTGTGTCTCGGGTCATGTTCACGCCAAGCGCTTTATCTACCGCGATACGTAAAGCTGCGTTGGCATCAACGTCGCCGCCGCCTTCGCGAGCCGCTACGTTGATTTCTCGAATGTGTTTGGTAAAAAGCTTACCGCGTTTGGCGTCTTGCGCCGCTTTGCGATGCTTAATGTTCGCCCACTTACTATGTCCAGCCATGATATTACCGTTCTGGTGTTGCCTAAACAGCTTATTCTAACATCGGCGTTACCCAGTTCGTAGGCTTATTTGCAGCCAAGATTGCTGCCAAGGCGCTTATTTAAGTATCGAAGAGCTGGCAAAAGACTGGCAATGGCCATAATTAAGATCAAACTCTTTAATTACTGACGTCACTGCTTAGCCGGCGGCGACATTAACCCAAAACTTGACCAATAAGGTCATGAAATGGGCAACAATGGGTCTACCAATCTGCTCAAAATACCCAGTCTGGCGCCGTATATGCAGGCGCTATTTAAAACTCTAGGCTATTCCTTGACCGCTTCTTTTCTCAACATTTTCATCCATGTGCCGGGCTCGGCTTGGCCTTTTGGGTAGTAACCGTTAATCACTCTCAATTCAGTTTCTGCGTCGGGGATATCCGCCTGTAAGTCTTTCGCCAAACTGGCAAACGTATCGCCAGGCTTTAGCCGCTCGTACGAGATTCGCGTCACATATTTAGCCGTTTTATCCTTTGGAGTCATCCGTCTAAAGCTGCGAATCATGCCAACAAACTCGGCATCCTGCTCAGCAGTAACTTGGTTGTTTTTTGCAATGCCCTGAAAGTGAAATGTGTTGCGAGCCACCTTAGCAAGGGCAACTCGCTGACCTGGTATTGCACCAAGCGTACCTAAATCTCTTTGCGAGTCTTTTTGAATTGCCTCAGCATTAACCAGGTTTGGGTATTTTGCATTTAGTGCATCTTTACTGCTTTGCTTCTTGTCGACAGTTTTCTCTATGTTGATTTTAAACTGTGCCGTCTGATTGGCGTCTTTAAGAACAATTTTTGAGCCTTTAACCGAACGCGTCCAGGTTTTAGGATGCAAGAATGTGATACCCAGGGTTTCATTTGAGTAGCGTTTGTATCCTAACGGAGCCCTTCGTGTGTAATTCGGGCCGTGAATCATACCGTCAATGGCCTCGCGATACTCTTCTCGACCTACAAACCCTTCGCCTGGGGGGAAGACTCCGGCATCCTCGATGGCTCCTCGTAAGCGAATATCCGAGCGCGGATGAGAAGTTAGCAAGCCGTGATGCGGCAACGACCTACTGGCTGTCGACGCGGCATAAATATTATTATCTCGGAGTTGCGCTAAGGCGTTAACCAGTTGACTTGGCTCATACTTCGCGCCAAACAGATAGCGTGCGGCGAACGAATCCGCCTCTAACTCTGCCTCGCGCTTATACTCTAATAAACTAACCGTACTTTGAGTTTTAATAGCGTTACCCACACCACTATTACCAACGGCTATTGATGCTAGCGCCGCTAAGAAGACGTTGCGACGGTTGCGTGATTGCAACTTGGAACTATGCCGAGCCACATTATGACCGATCTCATGCGCCATCACCGCGGCTAGTTCTGCCTCTGAGTTTAATAAGCTCAGCAAGCCACGTTCGACAAAAACATAGGGAGTACCATTAACAAACGCGTTGACGGCTTCAGTGTCACGAAGAATAAATCTATAGGGCAAGTGTGCATGCTCGCTTTGCGCTAAAATTTTATTACCAACCTTAGTGACATAGGCTTGTAACTTCTCGTCATCATAGGGTTGAGCCTCTTGTAGCAAAGCGATGTGTCGTTTCAGCGCCTTACCTCTCAAGCCGGTTGATTGCTCTAACTGCTCAAGTGCTTCCGCTCTACTTTGCGGACGCTTAGACTCCGCTGTGTTTTGCTCTTGGCTTTCAATAAGCGGCTCCTCAGAGCCGGTCTCATTGGGCGAATCTTGCGCGTTAACCAAGGACGCAAACAGTAAGGTCGAAAGCACCAATAGCAACCACTTTCTATTAGTCAAAAAATTAATATACGCGATTAGGTTCATTCAGATCACCTCAACAAGAGACTAAGGACTGGTTTTCAGAGCCGATGGGTCTTTCGTAAAAAACCTCACCAATTGATTACTCATGCCCTGGCAAGCATCTCCTTCAACCTGAGCCAACAGCGGAATCGGTATAACAAATGCAGGCATATAAGAGGTGCCAACGGCCTCAGTACTTACCCGGCCAACTTCAGAAAAGGTGTCGAGGTCCCATATAGTGGTTTCGTAATTACTCGTATCTTCCCAAGAGCCAAAACCAAAACAACCGCCACCACCTGGGCCTATAGAGCAAGTCATACTACCCGCTGAATTGGTACGCTCAGTTGACCCCTCGACCCAAATAAAATATCGAATATTGAGATCTTTAATCTTCTCGGCTACCATCGGCTGATCCAGCACCTTACGTAATTTCTTCGGGTGTAAGGGCGCAGTTCGCGCTTCAAACCATGGGTAGAAGGCATCGACAAATTCAGCTTCAGCAATAATGCGCACATCACTCGTGCCTCGGGCTAAGCGGCTACCAATGCAAGACACTAAAGAGGACTCGGTTTGAATTTCGGCTGTTTGATGACGACCTAAGACGACCATTGCATCTCCCTCTTTCAGCTCTGCAGTTTCCTTTAATCGTACATGATCAACATTGATCGTAGTACAGCCGGAAAACAGTATCGCAACCGTACTGAATAATAACAATTTTGCCTTAGCTTTCATCACTGCCCTCGAGATCAGTTTCAACCGGTTGTTCTTCTGAGTCCTGATCGCTCGACAAGGAAGGTTTATCGACTTCATCTTGATCGATCGTAGGCAGCTCGGCAAGCTGATCAATATTCGGCTCAGGGTCAACATCCACCGCGGCCACTTCTATCGGCGGCTCGGGCTCGGGAATCACAGGTGGCGTGCCGCCTTCTAGTAGCATTTTCACAACACGCTGGCGCGGAAATCGAATAGACAGTTGCGCTCCGACATCACGCAAAGCGACATTGGTGGCGGAGTTAAATGCCGACGAGGCCGAGGTAAGCATTCCCGTGGGCGTCTTACCGTAGCCTTTGATAGTCCAGTCAGCGATACTCGCATCGTTTGCATCGCGCAGCTTGAGGCGATACTTAATCCAAATTTCGTACTGCTTAAGTTTTGTTTCTGAAGGAGCTGAATATTGAAAGTCTAAAATTTCTGGTTCAATACTTAGGTCTTTTGACGGGTCTGTTGGGCCAACCAAATTGGTTAAGGAACTAAATACTCGTTGAAGCATAGTGGTTTGCGCTTCGGTGAAGTCTATGCTCTTCAAACTATTGCGTTTCTTCTCGCTCTCAAAATAGACATAGTCCTTAAATTTATCGGAATAAATCAAGCTGGTATTGAGCGGCAGCTTCTCTACCAACGGGCTCGGAATATCGGCTTTAACCACTATCGTACTGGCACAGCCGCTGAGTAGCAGCAAAGAAACCAGCACCAGCAATCGAGTATGACGACCACTACAGCCGCTTGAATCAACCTTATCTAACATTGTTTAGCCCTATAAATGTTCCGTTGTTTTGCTCGGCTAATTCACGCATCAGAGTAGCAAAACGCATATGTGAGCTATTGATGCCGGGATCTCGACCGAGCAAGTGAACAGGAAAACCAACACTGTGTATACGCACCAACGTATCACCTTTGCGGTTACGTTTATTCAATTCTTGAACTATTTTCAGAACGCGTCGGACTGAGCGACCCTGATAGTCATCCCCCAACACATACAAACTAATCTTTTTATTCTTATCATAATGCTGTCGAATCGCATTGGTAATACCCCCAACTGGGCTCGAAGTACTGAATGCCGACCAACTCGCAAGCTTCTGCACTATTTGCTGTCGACGCCCAGGTGAATCAGGCATGAAGCGGCCTCTGAACGATGGGAACATATAGATGCCTTCGTTGTTCATCACTTGAATGCCTTTTACCTTTGGGTAAATCGCTAAGGTGTTTCTAACTTCGGCGATTACCTTGCCCCAAGCGCCACCGGTCATACTACCAGAGCTGTCGATAACAAAAATGATGTACTCTGAGTCGACCGGCACACCGGCGATATACTGGTTGTTACTTTTACGCCCTTTCAATAGACGCTTCATCTCAATGCTTAGCGTTTGCAAGGCGATTTGTAAGTCTTCGGCTGACGTTGTGTCTTCTGAACCTGCATCGTCAGCACTCGGTTTACGTGAGTTAAGTAGATCGAATTCGCTGCGTAATATCGCCACTCTTCGTTGATCAACACCAAGCTGTTCTTGCTTAGCATTCAAATCGGTTTCTAAGTATTTAACCTGACCGCGTATCTCGAACAAGCGTTCTTGCAAGGCCCGAACTTGCCCTTTACCAACAATGATTGACTCTTCGAGAACCAAAGGTGGATTGGGTTTTACGATTACCAAAAGCAGAACAACCGCGCCAAAACCACAACAGATAATATCTAAAAACGAGAGGCTCGCGTCTTCACTGCCGCGACGAATTCTACGACGGCTCATGGCCAATCCCTCGCTGGTGTTACATAGGCGCCACGCGTTATTACAGCCAAACGCCAAAAAGAGCCGGCCGCATAGGGATCCCCTTCTAACGGCAACAAGAAGGTGTTGACTGGGATTCCGGGCACCAATTTCTTAACTGCTGAGCGAAAAGTACGAAGCCGCTGAACGCCAGTAATACTGCCTGACTTAGGCGCACCGTCGCCCTGGGTCGGCAAGCCATCGGTGATTAAAAATATATTGTCAGGCAGTGGCGTCATACTCATCGCCGTTTCGAATACAGAATGAAAATTAGTTCCTTTCTCTGGAACAATTTTATTCACCCCAGCAACCGCAGAAGCCACCGAAATACGATCGCCAACTTCATACCATTGATTGGTCTCGTCGCCGAATACGGCTGACGCTTGTTGATTAAAACTAAGCACCTGAAAGTCACTCGACATCGGCAAGTTAGCAATAATCCATTGCGCGATGGCGGTTGTGCGTTGCCACTTAGGAGCTTGCAGCTTCAAGTTCTCACTCATGTTTCGACGGCGTAAAATATTGACGATAGTTTCGTCGAGCATGCTCGAAGACGCGTCAACTAAGATCAATACATTCTCACCACCAAGCTTAATTCCGGTTAAGTATTGACGCTCTCCATCACCGGTAAATTCATAGGCTTTATTACCAGCTGGAACTGTTATTTCTAATGCTTCCTTCTGTCGTTCGAGCCTTGCCAATTTCGCTTTAAGGCCAGGTATATCAGCCTCTGAGTCCGGTTGAATTTCTTCAAGAAGGCTTTTGAGCAGCTTAATATCATCTTCGATTTTTCGAGCTAGGCCCTGAGCCGTAACCGTCTCGTCACTGATATCACTAATAGTATTGCGAATACGAACAAGGCTTTTTTCACCAACCAGCACTTCTTCTTCGAGCAGGCTTATCTCGGACAAATCTTGCGGGTCTTGATTCGGCACAGGTGAATCAACAACATGCTTTAGCAATAAAAAAATCAGCACTGCCGCACCCAAGCCACAGGACATAATATCCAAAAAGGACAAGCTAAAAGTAGATGTACTGCGTATTTTTTTGCGCGCCATATCAGTCTACCTAAGCTCCATGGCTAGAGAACCTGTATAACGGTGATCACAGTAACAACACCGTCAACTAAGTTAGAGGCGATCCGATCATTAGCCTTTAACTGGGTTCGGCCTTCGCCGTTCAATATATAAACGCGACCTGAGGTTAGCATTTCTTGTACGTTACCCGAGGAGTTTTGCCGTAACCCCAGCAGGCCATTATCGATGGTCAACTGGGCATTGACCATTGCTATGGCATTGCCGCCACAAAGCAAATGGGTTGCTTGCTGCGAGACCATATCAACTTGGCCCGTTGATGTGTCGGCCGAAGCAGGCGATGTCACTACTTTATTAACTGGGTCCTTGTCGGCAAGATTTTGTTCTACTGCTGATCTATTTATTGTATCCGCCGTAGACTTCGATATTGGCAAATCAGTTCTATAAATAACCCGACCAGACTCGGACACTTGTGCCGCATGGCTTAGTGAAAAATCGGCGATTTCGTGTAAATCGACGAAGCCGGCTTTAGTCAATAAATCTAAACCAGTACTTTTAAACGCTGCGTTCAAGTCGAGGTAGCTAGCATCTGCAGATCGGCCAAGGTCGATTAGCCGATCAGAGAATGGCGTTAATAGAGCCTGCCACTCTTTACTATCGAGAGTCGTATTGTGTAAACGACTTTGATGCTCAAGACCGACGCTAGCCTTGCCGCTTTGCGCCAACTGCATAGCAATATTAGGTAATTGATCGAATAACTGCTGCTCCGTAGCCGCATCATGCAAGGGGTCAAAGCGGTCATTTTGTATGAAGTTATTTTGTAAGCCTTTGAGCAGCGCTTCTTGCATCAAATGAATACCAACGTCGCTTAGAATCTCTATCTCACCTAAAGTAACTAGGCCATTTTCAACGCTGACTCGTGAACAAACTGTTTGATGTAATTGCACATCGAAGTGCCAATACTCACCACCCGCCTGAACCCGATTATGCAGCGCAACAACCGCCTTGTTAACCATGCCTTTGACCTCCAACTTACAGGCTTTAGCAATTCCTAGAAGGAGTTGGAGGTTTGATTCTCGGTAGTGTGATGGCACCACCAGCACCACCTCTGTTAAGTTTTTTCGCTGCTGCAA
The DNA here is from genome assembly GCA_047629535.1 of Arenicella sp. GTDB lineage: Bacteria > Pseudomonadota > Gammaproteobacteria > Arenicellales > Arenicellaceae > Arenicella. The sequence continues at coordinate 9,726 of JBLHXJ010000085.1, forward strand.
CTGACTCAAGTGCTGCCAAATCAAGTCGGCTGCATGGCGCATACCAGCCTCATTAGCCGGGATAGCACTTTGCTCACATTGCTGCCAATAGCGGCTGTTAATTTGCTGTGGCGCCAAACGGCACTGACTAACCGGAGAGTCAGAGTCACCTAAGTCAAACAATACTTGGTCGCCCTTGAGCCACGCATAACCTTGGCTGACCAAGCGTTGACCCGCCGACTCAAGAACCAAGTTATTGTCATTTATATAAAGCTTGTCAACCATAACCAATACTCCACTAGCTCTGCAAATGGCGGATTAAATTGTCTTCGCAATAGTCTTGCGTTTCGATCACCATACGTTCTTGCATTAAGGTGATTTGGTGCATCAAAAACATGATCACAATGCTGATTAGTAGTGCGATAAACGTCGAGTTAAATGCCACTCCTAGACTTGCTGTTACCGCTGAAATGTTGCCCGCTACAGCTTCATGTGCATTGCCAAGTGCATCGCCAATACCGCGCACGGTACCGATAAACCCTATCGACGGAATCGCCCATGTAACATAGCGCACCATGGCTAACTCAGAGTCCATTCGGTCGGCTTCGGTATCGCACATATCTCGTACCACACTAGAGACGTCAGCGACCGATGCCGTTGAACCATATCGATTCAAGGCGCCGCGCAGGGCTCTAGGCAATAAAAAACCGCGTTCAGGTTCGGGTAACGCCTCCAAGGGCCGGGCTAATTTACGAGCATCCTCAGGTAACACTCGTCTACCTTCTTCAATACTCACTAATGGCTGGCTTAACATACGGCGTTGAGCCGACACGCCCTGAGCTTTTAAGCCCATTATCGCCATCACCCATAACATTAAAATAA